>CAMCTL010000115.1 GCA_945878515.1 Flavobacterium psychrophilum
TTTTTATAAAACACTGCATACTAGTTGCAAAAGTACAATTTTTTTATTTTCAAATATTTGTATGCCATATTTTTATTAATAATTTTTTATGAAAATCGATAAAAAACATATACTGTCGATAAAGAACAAAACAAGTAAAAAATATTAGGCAAAATCTTACAAAATATTGAAAAAAGATTACTAAAATATCTTTTTTCTAAAAATCTATTTTATCCCGAAACATTGCTAATTTCGGGATTATTATGCCATATTTGACGAGAATTGATGAAAAAAAAGATTAGCTTTACACATAGAGCTCTTTGTACATAGCAAATAATGTTAATCACGAACAAATAGCAGTTACATTTAATATGCTTTAGGAGCTAGTTACTACAATTCAATAAAAATATAATTTTAGCTTATTTTAGTTTTTATTTTGCCAATCACGAGACCAAAACCTTGCATTTTTCTGCAGCAGACGAACTCTTTTTAGAACTGTTGAACCAAAAAGAAGCCAAACTACTTTTTTGTATTTTTTACTAGGTCGAATTCTTGATTTCATTTCCAAAAAAAGTTTTTAAGACGCAGTTTTTTTAAGAAATAGATTGAAAATTTGTTATACGGCAATACTATTTTTAACAAAAAAAAAATTAATTTGCTGGTTAAAACATTATTTTATTAAAATCTTATTTAAAAACTATTTTCGATTGCCCAAAGCTCGATTTTTCATTTTTTATATCTAGCAACATAACTCCTTTTGGAACATTAAAATTAAAGTCTAATTCATTTTTACCTTCATTTAATTTTACGTTTGAAGAATGCACTACTTTTCCTGTCATATCATATAGAGAAACAGTTGCAGTTGAAGCAACATCGCTAAACAACACACATTTCACATTGCCTAAAGAAGGATTAGGATATACTAAAAATTCATTTTTCATGGTGTGCAATAAATCTTCGTATCCTTCTGGAGCTTTTTTAGTAAATTTCAAATCACTAATTGTCAAATCTAAATTTTTAGTTTTGGCTTCAACAGGCAGAAATGTGAAGGTAAGCATTGTTAAGTCATTTGCATTTATTTTTTCTTTAGATTTAGCTGATGTAAAGAACTTGAAAGGAATATAATAGGTTTGTTCTTCTTCACCAATGTTAATCATTGCTTTATACTGGTGTTTCCAATTTTCAACAGAAGCTTTGATTAATCCTAATTCAATCAATCCGCTTCCTTTTGCTGTAAAGGATACATATTTGTAGTCATTATAATCAGCGGCGAGTTGTCCTGGTAACAAAGACTTGTATAAAGTTGCATAGTCATTATCGCTAAACACCTCTAAATTTACGTTTCTATTGATTAGCATGTCGTCGTCAGTAGCAACACGTGTTAAATCGTTTGAAACTCTGTACTTATTGATGGTAGTATATTTAGGATCATAATCTAAGCCCCAGTTACCATCTGCATGATAAAAAGCATCTTGAATTTCGCCTTCTACTCTAATCAAGCCATCAAATTCATAAGCATCTGCTACGGCCAAACGTATAGTTTGTTCCATTTCGGATTTTAATGGATTGTATCTTTCTGTAAATCCATTTGTTTCGCTGTAATTTTGATCCATACTAATTTCTATAGATCGACCAACTGCAGTGCTTTTTAATTTCAAAACAAGTTCATTTCCTTCTCTCGAAACCTTTGATGCAAAAGTTTTTGGAAGCTTTTGAATTTCAGATTGAACCAATGGCATCGAAGATTTCAAATTATTCAAAATATCGTTTACTAATTTGGTGGTTTGTTCTGGTAAAGTTGCCCAAACCTGAAAGTTGTATACATCTTTAAAAGGAGAGTATTCTTTTACAAACCAATTGGATTGTAATGTATATCCAGAGTCTGTATAATTTTTACCAACTGAAAACGATACAGCGTATTCTGTAACATTATTTCTTTGTTTAATAGTTTGCATTAAGAAATTATAACCACCGACCTTAATTGTTTTTACATTTAAAATTTCGGCACTTCTTAATCTATCGCAGGAAGCTTTGGTATGATTGTACACCTTGTCTTTAGTACGAACTCCTAAAACAACTGCTTTTGTAGATCCCTTTACAGAAAAATCGACACTTAATACTTCTTGTGCAATTGTATAATCTAAAATATCAGTTGGAGATGTAATATGCGCTGAGTCGCCTTTTTCTAATGTGGACGGAAACATTTCGGTCATTGTAAATTCCTTGCTTACTTTCTGAGTTGAAGACGACTCCTTTACTAATTGTTTTTTGTCAAACTTAGCTGCCTCATCTTTAACAAATTCTGTTGGAACACTATTCATTTTTCTGCCAACATATTGTTTAGACATAATGTCGCCAAGACTTTCACTTTCTAGACCACCAGAATTACCCGTATTTACTTCGTTTGACGCAATTGTCACTGGTATTATGGTTGCGCTTGAACAACCTTTACCATTTGTACCTGTTATAGTTACTTCATAATATCCGGCTTGCGTAAACGGGAAGGTTACTGTACTTTGATTCGAAAACAATCCTGATCCACCATTTGCCACCGACCAAGAATAACTACTAAAATCTGAGCTATTACTCAACACAAATTGCTTTGTAAGTGTACCCGCTGCATTTGACAAGGTAGATTGGCTCACCACAGCAGCTGTCGACCCATTTACTGTTAATTGTACTGTTTTTGAACTAGATCCTAAATCATTTGTAGCTGTAAGTTTTACATTGTAAGTTCCTGCAACCGAATATATTTTTGTTGGATTTAAAAATGCACTTGTTGTTCCATCTCCAAATTCCCAAAGATAAGTAAGTGGTAAACCAGCTTGCACTGGAGTTGTAGCATTTGTAAAATCAAAAGAATTGTTAGATAAACATTGGGTTGAATTGGCAACAGTGAAATTTGCCGTTGGAGCAGCACCAACATCTAAAGTTGAAATTGATACAGGTATTATGGTCGTACTTGAGCAACCATTAGTATTTACTCCTGTTAAGATTACCTGATAAAATCCGGCTTGTGTAAATGTAAAGTTTACCATATTTTGGTTCGAAAACAATCCTGTTCCACCATTCGACACTGACCACGAATAATTTGTAAATGCTGAGCTATTACTCAATACAAATTGTTTGGTTATCGAACCAGCTGCACTTGATAAGGTCGATTGGCTAACGATTGCATCTGTTGAGCTACTTACTGTAACTTGTACTGTTTTTGAACTAGCGCCTATACTATTTGTAGCGGTCAGTTTTACACCGTAATTCCCGGCAGCTGAATACACTTTTGTTGGATTCGTAGCTGTGCTTGTTGTTCCATCTCCGAATTCCCAAAGATAAGTTAATGGCAAGCCAGCTTGGATTGGCGTTGTAGTATTGTTGAAATTAAAAGAATTGGTTGCTAAACATTGGCTCAAATTAGCAACAGTAAAATTTGCAGTTGGAGCGATACCAACATCTTCCGTTGAAATAGATACCGGTATTATGGTTGTACTTGAGCAACCTTTAGTATTTACTCCAGTTATTGTTACCTGATGAACTCCGGCTTGAGTAAACACAAAGTTTGCTGTACTTTGATTAGAAAACAATCCAGTTCCGCCATTCGATACTGACCACGAATAATTTGTAAAATCTAAACTATTATTCAATACAATTTTTTTGGTTATTGAACCCGTTGCTTTCGACAAGGTCGACTGGCTGACAAAGGCACTAGTCGAGCTATTTACCGTTACTGTTACTGCTTTTATACTAGACCCTATACTATTGGTGGAGGTAAGCCTTACACTGTAAGTTCCTGCAGATGAATAAACTTTTGTCGGACTTAAAGAAGTACTTGTTGTTCCATCTCCAAAATCCCAAAGATAAGTAAATGGCAACTCAGCATGGATTGGTGTTGTAGCATTGGTAAAATTAAAAGAATTGGATGCTAAACATTGTGTCGAATTATCAACAGAGAAATCTGAAGTTGGAGCGATACCAACATCTGTAAATGAAATAGATACGGGGATTATGGTCGTGCTTGAGCAACCTTTATCATCTACTGCAGTCACTGTTACTTGATAAACTCCTGCTTGGGTAAAATCAAAGTTTACTGTACTTTGATTCGAAAACAATCCGGTTCCGCCATTGGATACCGACCACGAATAATTTGTAAATCCGAAGCTATTATTCAATACAAATCTTTTAGTTATAGTTCCATTTACTTTCGACAAGGTCGATTGACTGACAGAAGCAGTACTCGGGTTAACTACCATTACTTTCATTGCTTTTGTATTAGACCCAAGACTATTTGTAGCGGTAAGCTTTACACTATACGATCCCGCAGCTGAATATACTTTTGTAGGATTCTCAGCTGTGCTTGTGGTTCCATCTGCAAAGTCCCAAAAGTAAGTAAATGGCAAAGCAGCTTGGATTGGCGTTGTGGCATTGGTGAAATTAAACGAATTACTAGCTAAGCATTGGATTGAATTATCAACAGAGAAGTCTGTAGTTGGTGCAATACCAACATCCAAAGTTGAAATAGTTACAGGTATAACAGTAGTACTTGAGCAGCCTTTATCATTTACCCCGGTCACTGTTACTTGATAAACTCCTGCTTGAGTAAATACAAAGTTTACTGTACTTTGATTTGAAAACAATCCAGTTCCGACATTGGATACCGACCAAGAATAACTTGTAAAAGCTGCACTATTATTTAATACAAATTTCTTGGTTATCGAACCAGTTGCTTTCGACAAGGTCGATTGGCTAACTGAAGCGTTAGTCGAACTGTTTACTGTTACTATCACTGTTTTTGAACTAGAGCCTTTGCCATTTGTAGCAGTAAGTTTTACAATGTACGCTCCTCCAGCCGAATAAACTTTTGTTGGACTCTCATCTGTACTCGTTGTTCCATCTCCAAATTCCCAAAGATAAGTAAGGGGTAAATTAGCTTGTATCGGCGTAGTGGAATTTGTGAAATTAAACGAATTGCTAGCTAAACATTGGGTTGCATTGGCAACAGAGCAATTTGCGGTCGGAGCCACGCCTGCAGCTGCTGGTGAGAATATAGCATAATGCACTTCTCCACCTGAATGAGTAAAACTATTTGCAATGACCTGACCTTCAATATTGGATTGATTTCCTGATCCTTTAACAATATCAGCAAATGGTGCGAAAACTGTTCCTTTGATTCCTGAACCGTTTGTGATGTTTAGTTGGGTGGTATTATAGAAATTATACATTATATAAGGACAATTTTCAAAGCTAATTCCTGTTTGATTCCATACCTTCCAATCGAAAGTTCCTGCCGCGTCCACATTAATTATCAGAACTTTTGAAGCAGTAGGTTTATTGCTGGTGAAATCCAATACTTGAACAGCATTCAAATCTGCCGCTGTGATGTTCCAGTAATTAAGGCCATTTTGCAAATTAATTTTTACTTGACTCGGTAAGTTTGTATTTGGAATTGACTGACCGTTGGGAGTGGTCAACTGAACGTTTGGTGTATTTTGAGATATGCTTTGTGAAGAGGCTTTCATTGTTTGAAAAGCATTTGCAAAATCTAATAAATTGGACTGGAAAACAGGGTTGTTGTTTACACTTACTCCTAAAGTTGGAGCATTTGCCTGCAACATAATAATGGGTGAGGAATTGTAATTAGAATTTGGTGTAATTCTAATAGGCGGAGTTGCATTATTTGGATCTGCATACCAAACTGTAGAGCCGGTAGCATTTCCAATTTTCAGATAACCATTTGAGTTTACTTGTAGTGAACTACCACTTTGGTAATTTACTTTTCCATTTACTAAAAGCCCAATTTTAGCATTATTCACTTCAAAAGTGCCAGCGTTAAGTGTCGCAATTTGATAATTGCCGTCAATAGTTAGGTCTCCTCCAATGGCAATCGGACCTTGAGTTTGATTGGTTTTTAATGTCGCATTGCCTAATGTAAAAATATTAAAGTTTTTTGCAGAATCTGTTGGGCTTTGGGCAACCAATATTGAGCTTGCAAATACAATAGTTACACTAAAAATTTTGACTAAATTTTGAATTTTAATTTTCATGATTTGGGGGTAATAATGTTAATTAAAAAAATTCGATGTTTTTGCAGTTTTTAATACTGAAAGAACGTAAATAAATCTTAAATAGCTGAATTCTAGTATAAAGGTAAGTAATTGTTTGTTTAGTCAAAAATGTTTAATGGTATTTTTTATAAGAATTTTGCCAAAAAACGATAAAAAACATATACTGTCGATAAAGAACAAAACAAGCAAGAAAACATTAAGGTAAAATCTGACACACAATTGAAAAAAGATTAAAAAAATATCATTTTTTTTAAAATCTATTTTATCGCGAAACATTGCTAATTTCGGAATTACAGGGGCACATTTGAAGAGAATTGATGAAAATAAATAAAAAAATTATCTGTTTATATAATGCTCTTATTACATAAACAAATAATGTTAACCACCAACAAATAGCAGTCGCATTTGATATGCTTTAGGGGCTCGTTACTGCAATTCAATAAAAATATAATTTTAGAAATTGGTTTAGTTTTTATTTTGCCATATCTCTATATAGTAGTAGTAAAAACAACCATTTTTTTATGTAGTCCAAAGATTTGGGGGGAAACCGATATAATATGAAAATAGCATCATTTTTATTGGACAATATTGTCCTAAGTCATAGTGTTCAGACTAAGCAATAAATAATAGGTATTGTCTTAAGATTTAACATAGAAACGATTAGAAAAAAATCCTGACAGTTAAACTATCAGGATTTTCAAAAAAATTAAAACTTTAAAGTAAGTCCAGCTAAAAAATTAATTCCTGCTTGAGGATAATAACCTGCACCTTCTATTGTTTTTACAGCCGGCGGATTGCTGTAATCATCATCAAAAGTAAAAAAATAGCCATTGCTTGTATACTTCAAATCAAAAATATTATTGACCAAAACCGAGATTACTATGGATCTAAAAATAGATTTGCTTTTTATTTCATAAGTCAGATTCAAATCATTAACAAAATAACTTTCTAATCTTGAACTCTCCGCATCTATATTAGCCATAAATTGTTCTCCTACAAATTTGGAAAGTAATGAAATTTCAAACGCTTTTACAGGCATAAATGCCAAACGATTTCCAGCAATAATATTTGGTGAGTATGCTATATTGGTGTTTCCTAAAAGTTGCAAAACACCGTCTCTTTTAAAATAAAATTCCTTGTTCTTATTTTGACTTACAGTGACGTTCGGTTGTAAAATCCACTTTTTCGAAAGTTGAAATACCGCGTCCAATTCAATTCCAACTCTGTAGCTATCTCCGGCGTTTATTCTTATTGGCGCACCAACATTATCCAAAGCTCCAGTTAAAACCAGTTGGTCTTTGTATCCCATGTAATACAAATTCGAATTGATTTTCATTTTCGATGTGCTAAATCTCCAACCCAATTCAAAATCGTTTAACTTCTCAGGTTTTGGATTGCCGTTTTCATAATCGTTTCGGTTGGGTTCACGATTGGCTCTTGCATACGAAAAATACATTTTGTTTTTTGCATTAATATCATAGTTCAAACCCACTTTAGGATTGAAGAAATTAAAATTATCATTTACATTTCCAGCTTCTTCACTATCAGCTTTATAATGCACATTTCGAAGTTGTAAATCCCCAAACAAACTAATTTTTTCAGTTAGCATATAATTGGCTTTCGCAAAAATATTTCCGTCTGCTTTTGTTGCTGTATTGTCATAATATCGATCTCCCAATTCGCTTTGCGAAGCATATCTAGCCCAAATAACCTTCCCAAAATGGTCGCCGTGGTATTTATTCCAACCTCCGCCAAGAATCAAATCCAGTTTTTTAGTTTTGTAATTGGCTGAAAAAGTTGTTCCATAAAAATCATTGTCCAACCATTTCTGACGAATTAAATCCGTTGAATTGACAACTGCACCGTCAACATTTATTGGATTGAATCCTAAAAAAGAAAACGAAGATTCGTCACTAAAAAGTACATTTTGATGATACCAATCATCTACATATTCTTCGTAAAATCCTTTGCCTTTGGTAGAATGAAAAGCCAAATTGGTGTTCCAATTTCCGTTTATTTTTTCATTCCAATGCAATTGATAATGATCCTGTTGATAATTGTCGGTTTGATTATCATAAAAACCTTCGAAGTTTCCTGCATCATCATACTTTGATCCAATAGAATTGAAGGTTCTATTAGTTGCTAAAGTAGCGGCGTCAATTCCGTTCCAAGATTGATAGGTATTCTCCGTTCCGCCGAAAATCAATGCTTTAATCAAGGTAGTTTTATCGACAAAAGTACCTTGCAAAAAATAGGATTTCAGATTGGAACTCGCCCGCTCAACATAACCATCAGATTTTAAATTGGACAAACGACCCGCGATTTCAAAATGGTTGTTCATTAAACCCGTGCTAAATTTTACAGTGTTTTTCAAGGTGTTAAAACTACCAATGGAGTTGGCAATTTCGCCAGAAGCTTTTTCTGAATACGAATCGGTTAGCATATTCAAACTTGCACCAAAAGCACCCGCACCGTTGGTAGAAGTTCCCACGCCGCGCTGCAACTGAATACTTTCTAATGACGAAGCAAAGTCAGGCATATTCACCCAAAAAGTCCCATGACTTTCAGAGTCGTTATAAGGAATTCCGTTGATGGTCACGTTTACACGGGTGGCATCGCTACCACGAACCCGAATTCCGGTGTAACCCACGCCATTTCCAGCATCGGAAGTCGTTACAACCGATGGTAAAAAGTTCATCAAAATGGGAATGTCTTGACCTAAATTACGTTTGGCCAACTCTTCTTTACTCATGTTGGAAAATGAAATTGGCGTTCTTGCTGTTACCCGAATCGCCGAAACCAGAATCTCATCAAGTTGATTGACCTTTGTTGAGTCTTGCTGTTTCACTTGTGATTGAGCGAAAAAAGAAAAAAGAAAAATGAGAATAGAAAAAAGAGAATAGAAAATAGAGAATAGACAGCTATCAATAGACAGCTGGGTCTTTGCGCCTTTGCGGCTAAAAAAAATAGTGTTCATTCGTAATGGTTTTACGAATAAAAGGGGCAATTATTCTTTTGTTAAAGTAATAAATGATTGGTTCAGATTTTCAGAATGACGTGCACATCATCTTGAATCTATTTTCCCTTGGCAGCATTACCTGCCCAGGTTCGTTGGGTATAATCTCAGCTGACATTCCATTTCTGGAATCTAGCACCCCTTTGAGACGGGGACAAAGATATATAATTTGTTTGAAGTTTCACGTTTAAAGTTTAAAGTTTGTGAAACAACTAAAATTCAGGTTTCCGGCGCGATTGCTTAATATCGGATAGGTTTTTTTTGTCTTTGATTCGTTTTCGAATAACCGACTTTGGAATTTTTGTAGCTTTCCTAATTTTTGGAACTACAAGTCCAGCTCTGATTAAATCCAAAAACCGTTTGATTACAATCGCTTTGTTTTTGAGTTGGCTTCTGTCTTCGTCACAATTCAAAATCAATATTTGCTCTATTGTTAAGCGACTGGCTAACTTATTTTCTAACAAAGCTTTCTCTTCTTCTGATAAGGCTTGAGAATTTTTTAAATCAAAAGACAATACCACTTTCGAAGAAACTTTATTCACGTATTGACCGCCAGCACCACTGCTGCGCACCGCTTTAAACTGCAATTCGGACAAGATTTTTTCAGTTTCCACAATTATTGCGGTTGGTGTGGAGGTTTCAATAAATCATTTACTGTCTTCACTGGATTGAAGGTGATAAGAGGAACTTCAACAAATACTGTGATCCAATTGGACATGGCACCATTCCACAAACCGGGCAATTCATAACTTTTTACAGGTCTGCCTCCAAGATTTTTCTGTACAATAAAGCCACAAGTCGGATCAACGAATTGTCTTAAATCAAATTTTTCATGTTTGAAATTTCGTACGCCGCAAACCAAATCGACTGGATTGAAATGTGTGGCACTCGCAAGGATTTTAGCTTGTTTGGCATTTTCTAAATCTACTTGAGAAGATTCTACAATCTGCAAAGTCGAATTCCCCTTAGCATCTCGAACCCAAAACGGGCCACCGCCAGGTTCGCCTTCGTTTTTTACCATACCACAAACACGAATTGGACGATCAAGAACACTCTTAAGATGGCTTATTTTATGTTCTAGAGTGTATTTCGAAAAGTTGTCTTGGAATTCAATGTTCAAATTGTCTTTTGCAAAAGTTGCAATTTCGTCTATATCAAGAGCACTACCATTTTCAATTTCATTCAAATAGTAAAAAACTCTTTGTTGCAATTCGATTAAAATTCCCGCCAACGCTTTCTTGTATAAAGCAATACTTTTGATCCTATTTTGCACCACATTGTCAATGTTTTTGATAAAAATAATATCGGCATCTCGATTGTTCAAGTTTTCTATTAAAGCTCCATGTCCTCCAGGTCTGAAAAATAGTCCGCCATTTATATCACGAAAAGGTTTGTTTCTCAAATCAACAGCAATGGTATCTGTACTTTTCCTTTGAAAGGAATAACTAATATGAATAGCAGTCTCTTTTTCTTTTTCAACTTTAGGTTTAATTGCCTTTTCAATGTTTTCGAACATGGTTTTGTGCGATTCAGAAACCGTGAAGTGCAAATTTGAACTGCCGTTGGAACTAGAATAATCAGCACACTCATAAAGATGTTCTTCAAATGCTGTCGCAACATTAGAACTGTATCGGTGAAATGGAAGTACACCTTTAGGTTTATTGGCAAAATCAAAAAAGTCAGAAGATAATAGAACTTTAATAAAGTAATAATTTTTATGTTCCCGTTCTAAAAGGTCGAATCCTGGAAATGATGATTTCAACTTTAAAAACACGGCATCGAAGAAAGGAAATTTATTCATCCCAACTATAAAAACAGCCAACTCATTATCTTTTTTTCTATTAATATATCCGTTTATACTTTCATTTTCTATATCAAAATCATTCAAGAATTCGTTCAAGAATTTAAACATTCTGCTTGCTGCTCCAGACGCGGGAACGAATTTCTCTAACATAAAATCAGCCTTATTGGCGTCAAAAAAATCGGATTTAATTTGAAAATCTTTCTCAGAAAATTTTAAAATTCCGTTTGAAACCGTTGCAGGCGCAACTAACATGGTTTTTGTAATTCCGTTTATAAAATTTTCTAATTGACTTTCAATATTCACTAGCGGAACTCCAAGTCCGACTATTTGTACGAAATCGAGCGAAGAAAACCCCATTTTTTTTGCCTTGGCCCAATCATTAAGAATGTTGACTGCTGCACTGAAGCGTAAATCTTGGTTACCAGAGATGGTAATAAATGGCTTATTGTTATCAGTTAGAGCTTGTTTAAAAGCTTCAAAAGTCTCCTCTCGATTAAATGGACTATCTCGCAAATCATCTTTTTCCCATGGCACATCAATATCTGTAAGCAATACCAAATCGTAATGGTGACTCAAAGCGGCTTTATTAATCGCTGGGTTGCAGCTATTGTAATTCAATTCGGAGAAAACCTTGGTTACCATTAAATTGGTATCACAAAA
>CAMCTL010000116.1 GCA_945878515.1 Flavobacterium psychrophilum
GTGGCAATTCCTTCTTTTCCTAAATAATCCAAGGCTACCACGCCACAATTGTTCAAAGGCAATTGCAACGGTCCTGCACATTGTTGTTTGGCAACTTTTCCACCGACACAACGATCAACTTTGTTGGTCAACCAGTCTTTACAAGCAACCGCTTCCAATTGCAAAACTTGTTCTAAATAAGTAGCAATATTTTTTACGTCATATTCTAAAGCTGGATAATTGTACTGGATTGTTTTGTCTGTCATTACGGTTTTTGGCGAACTTCCAAAGAAATCTTCTAAGGCATAATCCATTGGTTTTAAACCAGTAGTTTTTGACTCAAAAGTAAAGCGATGATTGGATGTAACGTCGCCCACTTGGTACATTGGCGAACGCTCGCGGTCGGCAATCTTTTGCAATAAATCGATGTCCTTTTTCCCAATAACCAATCCCATTCTTTCTTGGGATTCGTTGCCAATAATTTCTTTTGCCGAAAGGGTAGGATCTCCCACAGGCAATTTATCCAAATCAATCAATCCACCCGTTTCTTCCACCAATTCCGAAAGACAATTCAAATGTCCTCCAGCGCCATGATCGTGAATAGAAACAATAGGATTGTGGTCGCTTTCTACCAAACCACGAATGGCATTGGCAGCTCTTTTTTGCATTTCTGGGTTCGAACGTTGCACAGCATTCAACTCAATACCTGAACTCATCGCTCCAGTATCTGCAGAGGAAACCGCAGCGCCACCCATTCCAATTCTATAATTTTCTCCTCCAAGAATTACGATTTTGTCGCCTTCTTGTGGTTTATGTTTTATCGCTTGATCCAGTTTTCCGTAACCAATGCCACCCGCTTGCATAATGACTTTGTCATAACCCAACTTTCGAGACTTCGCTGAGCCTGTCGAAGCGTCGAAGTGTTCGTGTTCAAAAGTCAAAACTGAACCAGTAATTAGAGGCTGTCCAAATTTATTTCCAAAATCTGATGCTCCATTCGACGCTTTTATCAAGATGTCGATTGGCGTTTGATACAACCATTTTCGTTCTTTCATTCCATTTTCCCAAGGTTTGCTCTGAGCGGAGTCTAACGGGTCTTGCAATCGAGAATAGGAAGTCATATAAACCGCAGTTCCTGCCATTGGCAACGAACCTTGTCCACCTGCTAATCTATCTCTAATTTCTCCACCAGAACCTGTTGCAGCTCCGTTGAAAGGCTCTACTGTTGTCGGGAAATTGTGGGTTTCTGCTTTTAAGGAAATAACCGAATCAAATTCCTTTATTTCGTAAAAATCAGGTTTGTCGGCAGTTTTTGGTGCAAATTGTTGCACTTTTGGTCCTTTTACAAAAGCCACGTTGTCTTTATAGGCTGAAACAATATCGTTTGGATTTTCCTGTGATGTTTTCTTTATTAATTTGAAAAGAGAAGTTTCTTTTTCAACTCCGTCAATCACGAATGTTCCATTGAAAATCTTGTGGCGACAGTGTTCTGAATTGGCTTGCGAGAAAGCAAAAATTTCTGAATCTGTTAATTTTCGATCTAATTTGGTTGACAAATTATCTAAATATTCCACTTCTTCAGCACTTAATGACAAACCTTCTGATTTGTTATAAGCGGTAATGTCGTCAATATTCAAAATCGCTTCGGGTTGAATGTGTATTGTAAATATATCTTGATTTAACTCAGAATATTTTTGCGAAAGCATTGGATCGAAATCGGTGAAATCAGCAGCTACTCTTTGGAATTCTTCAATTCGAATGATTCCAGCAATGCCCATATTTTGGGTAATCTCAACTGCATTGGTACTCCAAGGAGTAACCATTGTTGCTCGAGGACCAACAAAAAAATCCGTCAACACGGATTTTTCTATTTTATTGGAATCGGCAAAAAGCCAATTGAGTTTTGAAATGTTTTGGACCGAAATTTCGCTTTCGTTTGTGTGAACTGCGAAGATAGTCTTGCTTTGGTTTTCAAAGAAATGAATCATTGTTTAGTAGTTTGTTGTATTGCGTCGCAAATTTAAGCAATTAAGACATAAAAAAAAAGCGTCCCGATAAATCGAGACGCTTTAAATTTAGTTGACAATAATCTTCTTTGTTATTGATTTATCATTAGCATAAAGTTTGAGAAAATAAACGCCACGCTTTAGATTTTCTAATGTATAGATTTTTTGTTTTTCTTTTGGATAATCAATTTTTTGTACTATTTGTCCATTGATATTGACCAATTGAATTTTGTCAAGTCCAGTCTCGGTTTCAATATTTATTTTACTGGATTTTGTTGGATTAGGATAAACCAAAACATCGCTCAATTTATAATCGAAAGCGTCTTTGCTTAAAACTGCTCCCCAGACTTTTTGAACCCATTCGGGATTATCTATATATGGATTTCTGTTGTTTTGACGAGCATAGATAGCATTATTACGAGCAATTTCTCTAGCATTAACAGGGTCTTGCGTATGCCATTTATAAAGCATTGTTAAAAAAGCAGTGGTAAAAACTTGACCGCTTGTATCATTAAACATATTGTAACTATAACTTGCAACTGTATTTTCATAGCGAGTGGCAAAATAAAAATACATTCTAGCTATATCTCCTTTAAATTCATCAATGGGTTCAAAAACCGTACCTGTATATCCAGAAACACCACTAGGTCCCAACTTGCCACCATTTAATGTAGTACTCGACGAAGACGAAACATTTCCATGAGGAAAATTACTTCGTAATCCATTTACTTTACCGTCTGTTGGAGTAATAAAATGCGCATCGGAAACCATTGGAGAATTGGAATTAAACACAGATTGCGGTATAATGTGCTCTCTATTATAGCAGTCACCTTCAACAGAATAATTACCGCATCTTTGAGTTGAACCAGCGGTGTACGTATAAGGGTCTTTACCTGCGGGATTTTCTGAATACATATCTAAAATGGTTCCATCATTTTCATAATAGTAGTCTCTGTCAGATGTTTGATAGGTAACATAGAGACCATCGTAATTTCTATCTGAATGATCTTTTATTATATTGTACAATTGTGTCTTTAAAGCATATCCGGTTCCAGTTGCTGAGAAATAATAAGTTGCAGGAGGTTGTGCAAATGAAATTTGAATTAGCAATAATGAGACAAAAAGAAATATTGATTTCATTGAATTAAAATTTTGTTAGGCTGCAAAAGTAATTGATAAACAAGCATTGTAAAAGTTTTTCGATACTAATTTAAGTTATTTATTTCGGGAATGGTTTATTATGATATGCTCCCAAATCCGGAGCCGAGTTATTTCTAGCATTTCCAATAATATCGAAAGGGATGCTGTAAATAGTATTTCCTTTGGCGAAAGCCGCCGAAGTTTCGTCAATATTTAACTGATTTTGGTTGGCTTCGTAAAACTTAGGGTCATTGTTACCATTACTGCTTTTTATGTTTCCAGATTCTTGCTTTCGTATAAAGTCATAAAGTTTATTATTGGCCAAACCAGTTCCAATATCGTTAAACTTAATCAAACAATTATTGAATTGAAAATCAAATTTCGCACCCTCTTTTTTATCCAAAATCAATTCATTAGAATAAGAACCATAAATGATGCAATTATTAAAAGTGGCTTCACTTAAATCTTGAACTTCAGGAATTGCGCCTTTAATGAAATTATTTACCAATAGTGCAACTTGGCTTGAACTTGGCCAATTATTATTTAAAGTACAATGTGTAAATTTATAATCGCCGCCATAAGTACAAGCCAAACTACCCAATCCGGCATTGTTGATTACCAAATTTTCGCCACTAATTTTTGCGGTTTGAGCAAGAATTCCATAATTTGATGAATTATAAATTTGACTATTTTTTATATCAACTGTTGTTCCATCATTATTTTGAATTAGTATTCCAATAGCTGCATTTTTAATTGTTAAATGATTAATTTTATGGTTAGTACTTCCGTCGGTAAGCCAAATAGTGCCCCATTGTCCGGGTACATCCGAAAAATCGGGTTCTAAACGATCGCCTTCAAAAATGACTTCATTCTCTAATTTGTCGGTGGTAGAAGTGGTTCCATTTACATTTAATGAAGCGTTCTTTGCTAAAATAAGACCTGAATCAGCGTGAAAATGGACTCTAGTTCCAGGATCAAAACTGACTTTTTTCCCGGATGGAACTGCGGCATATCCGTAAACTACGTAAGGTTTTTTGTTCGTGAATTTAAGTTCGTTTCCGTTTATAGGATCATTTTCGTCTAAAAAGAAACCATAAATATTAATTGGTTTATCATCAGTACCTAAATTTAAGGTTTCAGTTGTTCCATCGTCAAAGCGTTGCGGATACAGAAAAATAGCATCTTGAATCAGCGTTACTAATTCTACTTTTTGAAGATTTGTTCCGCCATCAAACAAAATTTGGTCAGTGTATAAAAAATCGGCTGGGTTTGCGTCTGCGATATTGGCTGTGGTTTCGATAAAAATGTACAGACTGTCTTTGGCCAAAAGATTGACATTGGTAAAAATTTTACCATCAATACCTCGAGTTCCATCAACTGTCATTCTGTATTTAGAATTTGCTCCTTTACCAAGTTGAATGGTTGGAATCGTTATATCGTCTTTACTATTATTATACACCTTCAAAGTGTAGGTACTTGAACCAATGTTTGTAAAAACAGTATCTAAATAAATAGTATCTCTTGAAAATTTTAAATTCCCATTACTTGCAACAGTTTCAAAATCAGTTCTGCATGAGCTAATTGTGATGATAATTCCAATGAAAAACAAAAATATAAACTGACGCATTTCGATTGATTTTTTTGTAAAAATAGTAAATTCTAATGGTAATAGATGAACAATTTAAACTTTGAATAACGAATAAACTTTGTTTTCATTGTCTTTTACCTAATTTTGCCTTATAAAATCAAAATTAATGACATTCGACAAAGAAAGAATCCTTGATTACTGCAATTCAATTTCAGAAAATACTTTGATGCAAACACTGAACATCAAATATACCGATGCTGGACCGGATTTTTTAGTAGCAACAATGCCCGTAAATTCTTCCGTACACCAACCTATGGGATTATTACATGGCGGAGCAACAGTAGCTTTGGCTGAAAGTGTGGGAAGTGCCGCTTCCTTTTTATTTGTAAATAGTGAACAAAGTGAAGTTCGTGGAATAGAAATTTCAGCCAATCATGTTAAAGCAAAACGAAATGGAATAGTTACTGCAACGGCCAGAATTATTCACAAAGGCAGCAGTATTCATTTATGGGAAATTCGAATTACGGATGAGAACGAGTCTCTAATTTCAATCTGTAAATTGACTACGATGGTTATACCAAAAAGAAAAAGTCCGAATTTATAATGAAGTTTATATTAGAAAAAGCGGAGAATCATCTCGAGCAGGGTTTACCTTTCGTTCTATTTTGCAAACCAAATTCCGACAAGATTGTAGGTTTTTTTCAGCAGAATGATACGCTGTTTGAAACAAGAAATTTTACCGAAAAAGGTTTTGTTTTTTCGTCATTTGATGGAACGAAAACAGTTTTAATTCCTGAAATTCAGTGCGAAGTTATTGCCGAAATTTTCCAAAATAGAAAAATTGAAATTCAAGAAAAAATAAGTAATTATCCAGATGAAACAGCCAAAACTGATTTTGAAAACTTAGTCAAAAAAGGCATTCGAGCTATCGATAATAATGACTTTCAGAAAGTTGTTTTGTCCAGAAAAGAATCGATAAAGGTAGTGAATTTCGATTTGTTTAAAGCCTTTGACGAATTGGTTCAGTTGTATTCCAATACTTTTGTTTATTGTTTTTTTCATCCAAAAATCGGGATTTGGCTAGGCGCAACACCAGAACAATTGCTGAAAGTTGACAATGAAAATTTTAAAACTATTGCTTTAGCTGGAACACAAAAAGATAAAGTTTCCGATGGGATTATTTGGCAGAAAAAAGAACAGGACGAACAACAATTTGTGACCGATTATATAGTTGAAAAACTAAAAGATATTGCAAATGAAGTCAAAGTTAGTCAACCATATAGTATAAAAGCAGGAAGTGTATGGCATATAAAAACAGATATTTCAGGCGTTTTCAATTTGGAATTTGGACTAAAAAAAATTATTGATTTATTACATCCAACACCTGCTGTTTGTGGTTTGCCAAAATTAGAATCAAAAGCGTTTATTTTAGAAAATGAAAATTACAATCGTACTTTTTATACCGGTTTTCTTGGTGAATTAAATATAGAAAACCAAACAGATTTGTTTGTAAATTTGCGCTGTATGGAACTTGAGGACAATAATGCTCATTTATTTATGGGTTGTGGCATAACAAAGGACAGCATTCCAGAAAAAGAGTGGGAGGAAAGCATTAACAAATCCGGCACTATGAAAGTAATTTTAGATTTCAGATTTTAGACCCGAGCGACAGCGAACTGGCGAAGCATTTCAGATTTGTTAAAAATAAAGTTTATAATCGACCTTTGTACTTGCCATTGCAACTGAAATTGCCATTAAAATTGAAATTGCCATTGAAATTGAAATTGTTATTGAAAAAATTAAACAAAAAATTTTTAGATGTAAGGTTGTAATTAATTCTGAAATCTAAATTCTAAAATTTTAAAAAATGAAACTAGACATATTAGCCTTCGGTGCGCATCCAGATGATGTAGAGTTAGGTTGCAGCGGGACAATAGCCAAGGAAATTTCGCTTGGGAAAAAAGTTGGAATTATTGATTTAACGCGTGGTGAACTTGGAACAAGAGGTTCAGTAGAAATTAGAAATCAAGAAGCCGCTGCAGCAGCAAAGATATTAGGAGTATCAATTCGAGAAAATCTTGACATGCGCGATGGTTTTTTTATAAACGACGAAGTACACCAACTGAAAGTTATTAGAATGATTCGCAAATATCGTCCTGAAATCGTGATTTGTAATGCTATTGAAGATCGTCATATCGATCACGGAAAAGGCAGCAAATTGGTTTCGGATGCCTGCTTTTTATCGGGACTAATGAGAATCGAAACTGAAATTGATGAAATTAAACAAGAAGCTTGGCGACCAAAATTAGTGTACCACTACATACAGTGGAATAATTTAACACCCGATTTTACGGTAGATATTTCAGGTTTCAATGACATCAGAGTGGATTCTATATTAGCTTATAGTTCGCAGTTTTACAACTCCAATTCTGATGAACCAGAAACGCCAATCGCTACTAAAAACTTTTTGGAAAGTTTAAATTGTCGTCCCAAAGAACTAGGAAGATTAGTTGGTGTAGATTATGCCGAAGGATTTACGGTAGAAAGATATTTGGCAGTAAATAGTTTAAGCGATTTGAAATAATTTTTTGATATTTTTCTTTGCAAAAGAAAAACATAAATGCTATATTTGCACTCGTTAAAAATGGTGGTTGTAGCTCAGCTGGTTAGAGTATTGGTTTGTGGTGCCGAGGGTCGCCGGTTCGAACCCGGTCAGCCACCCAAAACGCAAAAGCTTCGAAGAAATTCGAAGCTTTTTTTGTTAAAAAAATCGTGATTATAATTTAGAAAGATTCACCAGCATTCAGGTAAAACGCTTTAGAGTTATTTCCCATTGCATAATTTGCGACAAGATTTGTTCTAGTGGCTTTGTCTATTAAAATCCTTAAACCAACTCCTAGAGCGGGTTGCACATATTGAAAAAGGCGAATATGACGGTCTTTATCATTTGCAGATGTAAAATTGGCAAAAGCCACACCGCTAATCAATTGATTACAACTAATAGGAAAACGGTATTCCGTCTCGAAATAGACCATTTTTTGACCACGAAATAGTCCCTGTATATACCCTTTTCCAGCGCGATTTCTTTGATCCCAGCCAATTGAGGGCAAATTCAAATAAGGAACATTTCCAGTTGTAACAATCTGACTTGTTGCCAATAAACCAAAAACATGTTGCGTGTTCGATTTACTTAAAGGCAAAAAATACCGATATTCCATAAAAAGGACATTACTCGGTTGTTGTTTATCAGAAAAAGCCGGATTAATGCGATAATTGATATTGGCAAACATACCGTTATTTGTATTGATTTGATTGTCTCGAGAATCATATAATAAATTAATGCTCAAGCCATTTACATTATATTCATTGCCTGTAAAACCGTATTTATTGCTGTAATTATAATGTTTGGTATATTGATTTTTGGCAACATCCAAATTTTTATCGACAATATTGGTGTACCAATCTAAATGAACTCCAGCTCCTAAGTACAGATTTTCATTGATTTCCCAAGAAGCTGTTTGATGAAACTTTAAATAATTATAACCCATCGGTTCCTCTAAAGCTGTTAAGTCGAAGTTTTCGTTTCTATATTTTGGTGGAATAATATCGGTTCCTAAACCGTAATTGGGCTGTGAAAAAATATAATAACGCCAATCACCACTCAAAAACAATTTATTATTATACCGCATTACATTGTGCCTTGCGTTAATCACTAATTGCTTTTTTCCAGTATATGCGGTGCTAAAATTAAAAAACGAATATTTATCATCTGGTTTTTTGCCTTTAAAAGTATATTGCGTAACAAAACCATAAGAAAAACCAGTTGCTGGTTGTGAGCCAATAATGGGAACAATCAATAAAAAATTTTCTTTTTTGGGTTTTACAACAGATAAAGAATCTTTCTTTTTAAAAAAATCAGGAGCTGATTTTATGGGACATTCCTTTTCAGAATTATCTATATTTTGAGCTTGCACGTCAAAAAGAAATAGTGCAAACATCAAAAAGCAAATTGTTAGCAAGTATTTTTTATTCATTTTGCAAATTTACTTTAGCCGCTATAAAATTCAATAGAATTTAACTTTTACTGTTTTGGAATTTTATAAAAAGGTATTTCCAATAACCTTATTCGAGTTAGGAAATCACAAGCCAAGACTGCGAAATACCGATTGATAATTAGGATTGTTAGCGTCCAATTGTTTTAATTTAATGGCTGTTTCTATCGCTTTTACCTTATTATTGGATTGAATGTAAACAAATGTAAGCGCATAGTACAGTTCAGCATCCGCA
This sequence comes from Flavobacterium psychrophilum, assembly GCA_945878515.1. Lineage (GTDB taxonomy): Bacteria > Bacteroidota > Bacteroidia > Flavobacteriales > Flavobacteriaceae > Flavobacterium > Flavobacterium psychrophilum_I. The sequence continues at coordinate 9,001 of CAMCTL010000116.1, forward strand.
GGATTAATTTTAATTCCTTTGCGTAAAACAGTTTCGGCGGCAGCAAATTTCTTGGACTGATTTAATAATAATCCGTAGTTATAATACACTCTAGAGTTGGTTGATTTTAATGCCACTGCTTTTGCAAACGCCTTTTCTGCAGCTGGAATATTATTCATTTCGTTGAATAATAAAGCCATATTATAATAAATTCGTTCGTTGTTAGCATCATTTTTTATAGCTGATTCCAAGGCTTTTAAGGCTTGTATGTTTTTTCCTTGCGAATTATATGTCGCAGATAAATTCAGCCAAGCATAATTCATATTATTGTCTTTTTTCAAGCCTCGCAAATAAAACTTTTCGGCATTTGGATAGTCTTTCAATTTCAAATAATAATCAGCTAACATTACGTTTCCAGTAGAAAAATCGGTTTGAAAACGCAAAGATTTTTCGAGATCGATTTTTGCCAAGGAAAAAGCTTCCGTATAATTTGAAGGAATTTGAGTCGAAGGAATTTGAATGTATAAATCGGCTGCAGCAATCCTAACGGCTCTCACTTTATCCGATAGCAAAGGTCCAACAACATTTATCCAATTTTCTGCAGGAAAAGAGGCTAAACTTCTCAAAGCACGATACCTATTTTGGGCATCATTACTGGATAATCTGCCTAGAATTGTATTTAAACTGTTTTGTGTTTGAATAGAACCCAAGTAAAAAGTAGCGGTTGCTTTGATCATTTTGGGAACAAATTTATCGGCAATAAGTTTCGTTAAATGTTTTTCGCTATCCGCATCCAAGCGGCTTCCCGGAATTAGATCTTCGGCAAAATGATAAGCCCGTTTTGATCCATACCATTTAGAAATAGCTGCTGCTAAAACTTTTTCAGATTTGTCTTTGTGACAATTGCTACAGGCATTTGGAGTGCGATATTTTACAGATAAATCAGGTCTTGGAACTCTAAAACTATGATCGTGACGAAAATCATTTCCCATATAAAACTTTCCTGGCATGTGGCAATTTTTGCATTCTGCAGCTGGCGTTCCTTTTTTGTGAAATGTATGCGTAGCCACATCATATTTTGTCGGATTATGACAACTGGTACAAGTTTGATTGCCCGTGCGTTTTAGTTTTGTCGAATGGGGATTATGACAAGAACTGCAAGAAACGCCTTTGTGAAACATCTTGCTTTGCAAAAAAGAAGTATAAATATAATCTTCATCATCGACCTGACCATCAGCGTGATAAAATTCGGTGTCTGGAATTTGTGGAATGTAATTGTCCATAATTTCCTTACTTTCAATATGAGAACCATTAATTTCTGAAATTCTGGCGTGACAAGGAGCACAAGTATTTAATTCTTCAGTTTGATTTGGTTTTTTGGCTAATTTCAAAAAACTACCTGTTACTCTTTCTCCAGATTTGTAGTCGCTATTGATAAAATCTATATGCTGTTTTCCAGCGCCATGACAGCTTTCGCAGCTCACATTTATTACTGAATAACTGGTTTTATATGTATCGGTCTTAATATCATAATTTTTACGAAGATTAGTCGAATGACAAGTGGCGCACATTGTATTCCAGTTTTGGGCGTTTCCAGTCCAGTGCAACCAGTCGTGAGAAGGTATTTTTTGACCCGCATATTGATTGAACCATTTTTTCTTTTTTACATCCCAACTCAATCTGGGCACTTGCAATTTGCCTCCAGGAAATTGAATCAAATATTGTTGCAGCGGCGTAAATCCGAAAATATATTTTACTTCAAAATCGTGGTTTTTGCCATCGTCGCCTTCAGTATTGATAAAAAATTTTGCGCCTTTTTTATAAAAACGACTAGTTACTCCATCTGCTGTAAAACTAACATTATTGAAATCTCCTTTTACTGTCGAGTCATTTGGAGGCAACATCGACATATAATGATGCGACTGTTGCCATTCTTTAAATTCTGTAGTATGACATTTTTTGCAGGATTGATCGCCAACATAGACAGCTGGTTGCGATTGAATTTCTGAATATTTCATGTATTTTGAAGAACAACTGTCAACAATGAAAATTCTAAAAACAATAAAAAGTACAACAAAAATGGAGATAAATAGTAATTTCTTTTTGTGCATAAAATCCTTTTTAGCAAAAGTATTTAATTAAATACTATTTGAAGTATTGTAAACTGTTTTATGTTGTTCAAATCAATTTATTTTTTAAAATTTATTAAATATTCTACAGCATTACTTACCTTCAATCTAATGCTCGCGATGGCTGGTGTCAATACCTTTGATAAGCAACCACAAGCAAAAGGATAATTCTCCCATAAAAATTGGGATAGCAAGATAGATAAACAATGGATTTTCGAACCCTTTTGAAAGAAACATGGTAAAGCTATTGATTAAGTAACACAAACCCGAAATGGCATAAAGGATGCCGAATAGTTTAGGGAGAAAGTTTGATTTATAGATTACATATCCTACAATTATACAGTAAAACCCAAAGAATATCAAACCTATTGCGTAGCCTTGTG
>CAMCTL010000117.1 GCA_945878515.1 Flavobacterium psychrophilum
GCTCTGTACAACAAAACGTGCAATGGCATGGATGGCAACCATTCTTCACCACGAATCACGTGTGAGGTTTGCATTAAATGATCATCGACAATATTCGCTAAATGATACGTTGGCATTCCGTCACTTTTGAACAATACTTTGTCGTCCAAAAGATTGGTTTCAAATTTTACTTCGCCACGAATAATGTCTTGCAAATGCAAAGTTTCATCAACCGGTGTTTTAAAACGGATTACATAATCTTGTCCAGCGGCAATTCTTTTAGCCGTTTCTGTTTCCGAGATTACCAAAGATGTATCTAGTTTTTCGCGATTATGCCAATTATAAATAAATGTTTTCCCTTGTTCTTCGTGTTGTTTTCTATGTAAATCTAATGCTTCAGCGGTATCAAAAGCATAATAGGCATTTCCGGAATTAATTAATTCGTCGGCATATTGTTTGTATAAATGTTTTCTTTCGGATTGTTTGTAAGGACCAAATTTTTCATTCTTCCCAATGGTTTCATCTGGAGCAATTCCCAACCATTGCAAGGCTTCCATAATATATTCTTCGGCACCAGGAACAAAACGATTTTGGTCTGTGTCTTCAATTCGAAGAAAGAATGTTCCACCATTTTTCTTGGCAAATAAATAATTGAATAGGGCAGTACGCACGCCGCCAATATGCAAAGGTCCGGTTGGACTAGGTGCAAAACGCACTCTAATTGGGTTTGACATTTTATAGATTATTTTAATTCAAATTAACACTGAGCTTCTCGAAGTGTGGTGCAAAGATAATTAGAAGTTAGAAGTGGGAAGTTAGAAGTTGGAAGTTTTTAGAGAATTAGTTATCCAATAGAACATTATTTTTAGTATTTTTACCTATAATTTATTTAATAGTATTATGATACGAACCATTTTTACTCCAAAGGAATCAAATTTGAATATTGCGATTCCTCATAATTATATTGGGAAAAAAATTGAGGTTTTGCTTTTTGCCGTGGATGAAATTTTGGAAGATAAACCAAAAACACTCACAATGGCTGATTTTTGGAATACAATTTCTAATGAAACAGCTGAAAAATTACATTCTAATGTTGAAGATATGCGTGACGAATGGTAGAAAGATATTTAATTGATTCAAATGCTATAATTGATTTTTGTAATGGAAATTTACCAGAAAAAGGCAAGAATTTATTATTGAGTATCAAACCTGAAATTTCTATAATTACTAATATTGAACTTTTTGCTTCCAATAATATTCCGGAAAATGAACTTATTTTGCTTAAAAAATTTGTTGCTTTTTCAAACGTTTTTCCAATAGATAAAGATTTAATTGATTCTACTATTTCAATACGTTTGCTATACAGAATTAAACTTCCTGACGCGTTAATTGCCGGAACAGCAATTGTCAATGATTTAACTTTGATTACTAGAAACACAAAGGATTTTGCAAATATCGAAGGATTAAAGATTGTTAATCCTTATGTATAAATTCACAACATCAATCTAAATCCCTTAAAATCTTTTTTAATTTTTGAAAACGCTACAATGTCGTCATTCATTTTTTTGGAAAGGGTTTCAGTAATATAGTTTTTCACTAAATCAGGTTTCGATTTATAATATTGTTCCACGAGCAAACTATTGTAATTTATATTTTCGTTGTCAAAAGAAAAGATGGGAAATCCTTCTTTCATCAATAAAAAATTGATTAAAAGTCGTCCAGTTCTTTTATTCCCATCCACAAAAGGTTGATGAATCCAAACTTCTTGAGCTAAGAAAACAGCTTTATCCAAAACTGAAGCGTCACTTTTATTGACATTTTCAATCAAGTTTTCCATATTTTTATGAACGTCTTTAGGTGAACTTAAAGGCATTATTTTTTCTTTTTCTACTCCGTTTTGTTTTATCGAAATCACATTTTGGCTAACTTTAAATTGATTTTGTAGTTGCCCTTTTTCCTTAGCATTGCTATAATAATCTTCATGCCAAAGACTTCCAATGGTCAGCCAGTTTAATTCCAGAATAAAATTTATGGATAATTCTTCTTTGTTCTTTACCGCAAGAATCATTCTTTTCAAAGCTCGATACATTCCTTTTTGTTCTAGAATATCTGAGTTTCGGATGTTAGTGCCAGAAATGGTGTCGCTCTTGAACAATTCGGTAGTTTGCAAAAGCGATAATTGGTTGCCTTCTAGGCGGTTTGTGGTGTAAACATATTCAAATAATTGTGCTTGCTCTTCTTCCAATGATGGAATAACATTTAATGTTTTATACTCGTTCAGTAGTTCGATTAGTTTTTCCATTTTGCTAATAATTAACTAATGTAAAAATACACTTTTTTGGATTAATATATTTTTAACGTTGACTAAATCTAAAAATGTTTACTTTTAGCGGTTATATAAACATTTAATTAATTTTGGAACAGTCAAATTTCATTTATCAAAAGCTGGAACTTTTCATCAAGAAGTATTATACCAATGAACTGATTCGGGGAATGATTTTCTTTATTGGTTTAGGATTGTTGTATTTCTTGTTTACCCTTTTTGTAGAATATTTTCTTTGGCTCAAGCCAATTGGACGAACACTCTTGTTTTGGACTTTTATCGGTGTGGAACTTTTTCTGCTGTTCCGATTTATTTTGTTTCCCATTTTCAAATTGTTCAATCTTCAAAAAGGAATTAACTACAAAGATGCTTCTGCAATTATAGGAAGTCATTTTGCGGAAGTAAGTGACAAACTGACGAATTTCCTTCAGTTGTCAGATTCTGATTTGGAGCAGAATAAATCTGAATTATTGGTCGCTTCGATAGAACAGAAAGCCAGTTCGTTGCAGCCGATACCTTTTGGAAATGCAATTAATTTTAGTTCGAATCGAAAATATTTGCCTTTGGCGATTGTACCCATTTTGCTCTTTGTTTTCTTTTATGTTTCGGGAAACAGTAAAATCATTTCTCAAAGTTTAAATAGAGTAGTTCATTTTCAAGATCAGTTTTTGCCTCCAGCGCCCTTTGAGTTTGTATTATTGAATAACAATTTACAAACTGAACAAAGCAAAGATTTTATTATTCGCATTAAGACCGAAGGAAAAATTGTTCCTGAGAACGCTATGATTTTTATTGGTGAAGAAAGCTATTTTATGGAATCTAGCAAAGCTGGCGAATTTCAGTATAGAATTGAAAAGCCTAAGTACAACGTATTGTTTCACGTGGAGGCGAACGCAGTTTCATCTTCTGATTATGAATTGAACGTTGTAACTGTTCCCTCGATTGCTAATTTTGAAATGCTTTTGAATTTCCCATCGTATTTGAAGAAGAGTGCTGAAATTATTAATGGAAATGGAAACGCTATCGTTCCCGAAGGCACCAGAGTTACTTGGAGAATCAAAACTTTGGCAACCCAAAATATAGTTTGGAAAGATGTGGCTTCTAGTTTTCTTTTTGCCAAATCTAAAAATGATTTTACTTTATCTAAACAGATTGCTCAGAGTACAGAATACCAAATTTTCACTTCGAATGATAATGTAAAGAACTACGAGAAATTGAATTATCAAATTTCAGTTATTAAGGATCTGTTTCCAACTATTAATGTAAATAGTGCGCCAGACAGTCTTAAAGTTGATAGAAGCTATGTTTTAGGGCAAATATCAGACGATTATGGATTGTCTAAACTGCAAGTCGTTTTTTACCCTAAGAACAATCCTGGATTGATTAAACGTGGAACAATTGCGGTGAAGTCAAATCTTTATGATCAGTTTGTGTTTGCGTTTCCAGGTTCGCTTCCGGTAGAACAAGGTATATTGTATGAGTATTATTTTGAGGTTTATGATAACGATGCGATACATAATTTCAAAAGCACAAAGTCTTCTGTTTTCTCTAATCGAATTGCAACCGATGATGAGAAAGAAGACCAGCAATTCCAGCAGCAAAATGAAAGTATTAATGGTTTGGAAAAGTCATTAAAAAATCAAGACAAGCAAATTTCTGAAATTGATAAATTACAGAAGTCTGGAAAAGAAAAAGACAATCTCGAGTTTAAAGACCAACAAAAGGTCAGTGATTTTATCAAACGTCAGAATCAGCAGGATAAAATGATGAAGGAGTTTGCTGAGAAAATGAAAGAGAATTTGGATAAATCTAAAACTACGAAAACGGATGAATTCAAAGAAGAGTTGCAAAAACGGTTGGATAATGTTGATAAGGATTTGGAGAAAAACAAAGAATTATTGAATGAATTAAAGGAGTTAAACGACAAAATCAGGCAAGAGGACTTGATGGAGAAGATGGATAAGTTCAAGCAAACTGCCAAAAATCAATCTAAAAGTTTAGAGCAATTGGTGGAACTAACTAAGAAGTACTACGTTCAGAAAAAAGCACAGCAGTTAAAAGAGAAACTACATAAATTGGCTGATAAGCAAGAAGACTTATCAAATCGGGAGAAAGAGAATACGAAAGAGAACCAAGACGAAATCAACAAGGAATTTGACAAAATTCAAGAAGAATTAAAAGATTTGGAGAAAGAAAACAAAGAGTTGAAGAAGCCTTTGGATATTCCAAATGACACAGTCGAACAAAAAAGTATTGACGATGATTTGAAGAAAGCTTCAGATGAATTGCAAAAAAATCAAAAGTCAACCGCTAAAGCAAAGCAAAAAAGTGCCGCTAAGAAAATGAAGCAGATGTCGCAGAAAATGGAAGAAGGAATGGAAGGTGGCGAAATGGAACAGTTGCAAGAAGACATTGCTATGTTGCGTCAAGTTTTGGATAATCTTTTGGCTTTTTCATTTTCACAAGAAGACCTAATGGCTAAGGTTAGAAGTGCAAAAGTTGGTTCACCATCATTTAACAAGAACCTTAAAATGCAGCAGGATTTGAAGCTTCAATTCAAACATATTGACGACAGTCTGTTTGCAATGTCTTTGCGCAATCCAAAAATCAGTGAAAACATTACTAAAGAAATAGGAAATGCCCAATATAATTTGGATAAATCGTTAGAGACTTTGGCGGATGCACAAGTTCCAAAAGGAGTTTCCCATCAACAGTATATAATTGCATCTTCCAATAAGTTAGCTGATTTTTTAACTGATGTACTAAACAACATGCAGATGTCTATGTCTGGAATGGGACAGGGAAAACCCAAGCCGGGTGAAGGAGACGGAATGCAATTGCCTGACATTATAAAAAAGCAAGAAAGTTTAGGGCAGAAGGTTAAAGACGGAATGAAGAAAGGTCCGAAACCTGGTGATGGAAAACAACCAGGTTCTGAAGGCGAGAAAGGCAAAGATGGAAATAAAAGCGGTAAACCTGGTGGTCAGTCCAATGGTGGAAATGGAGAAAATGGAGAACACGGAGAAGGCGATGCAAAAGCAATTATGCAAATTTACAAAGAGCAAAAGCAATTGCGTGAAGCATTACAAAACGAATTGAATAAGCAAGGAATTGGTGGTAGCGGACAAAGTGCTTTAGAGCAAATGAAGCAAATAGAGAAGCAATTACTAAACAAAGGTTTTAAGAATGAAACGCTACAAAGAATATTGAATGTGAAGCAAGAATTACTAAAACTTAACACGGCTGTTCAGCAACAAGGGCAGGAAAATAAGCGTCAAGCAGAAACCAACAAAAAGGAGTTTTCTAATCAAGCTAAGCCGTTGCCGTCTGCATTATTGGATTATTTAAACAGTATCGAAATATTAAATAGACAATCCTTACCTTTGCGCTCCAATTTTAATCAAAAAGTCCAAGAATATTTCAGTAACAAATGATAGACTATAATTACGAAACCGATTTTACGCTAGACAACGAGCGCACCATTAGCTACTGGATTTCTAACGTAATTGCATCCGAAGGTAAGAAAGAAGGTGAGATAAATTACATTTTTTGTGATGACGAGTATTTGTTACAATTAAACCAAGAGCACTTGCAACACGATTATTACACAGACATTATCAGTTTTGATTATACGATAGGCAACGAAATAAGTGGCGATATGTTTATTTCTATTGAAAGAGTGAAAGAGAACGCTGTTGATTTCAACGTTGCTTTTGAGGATGAATTAAGGCGCGTTTTAGTGCACGGTGTTTTGCATTACTGTGGGTATAAAGATAAAACAGAAGAAGACGAGCTTGTAATGAGAAGTAAAGAAGACGAGAAATTAGCGATGTTTCACGTGGAACAATAGGGAATTTAGAGTTCAGTTTTTAGACTTTAGATTGTTGTAACTTTGAATAAAGGTTTAGACCGGAATTAATGTTTCACGTGAAACATAAGTTGGGTATTTAAATTTTCAGCAACAAATCTAAAAATCACGCTCAAATCTAAAATGATGTTTCACGTGGAACAAATAAATTTAACAATGATTTGGGTTTTAGAGCGAATCTAAAATCTAACCCGTGCGTCAGCGAACTGGCGAAGCAAATTTAAAATCTATAATGGAATGTTTCTAGAAGAATATGATGTTATTGTAGTTGGTGCTGGTCATGCTGGTTGTGAAGCTGCCGCTGCTGCTGCCAATTTGGGATCAAAGACATTATTGGTAACAATGAGTTTGCAAAACATTGCGCAAATGTCTTGCAATCCTGCAATGGGAGGAATTGCAAAAGGGCAAATCGTACGCGAGATTGATGCTCTTGGTGGTTACTCAGGAATTGTTTCGGACAAAACCGCAATTCAATTCAAGATGTTGAATAAGTCGAAAGGTCCTGCAATGTGGTCGCCAAGGGTGCAAAGTGACCGAGTGCGTTTTTCCGAAGAATGGAGATTGATGTTAGAAGGAACTCCAAATCTTGATTTTTACCAAGAAATGGTCAAAGGTTTGATTATTGAAAATGGAAAGATTAAAGGCGTCCGAACGTCACTCGGAATCGAAATTAGATCCAAATCGGTTGTGTTGACCAATGGAACTTTTTTAAATGGTTTGATTCATATCGGCGAAAAGCAATTTGGCGGAGGAAGAGCAGGGGAAAGCGCTGCTTATGGAATTACCGAAGATTTGGTAAATGCAGGATTTCAATCTGGAAGAATGAAGACAGGAACGCCACCTAGAGTAGATGGTCGTTCTTTGGATTTTTCTAAAATGAATGAGGAAAAAGGCGATGCAAAACCAGATAAGTTCTCCTATTCAGATGTAACTTCTCCTTTGGTGCATCAAAGATCCTGTCACATGACTTATACTTCTATTGAAGTTCACAATATTTTAAGAGAAGGTTTTGATCGTTCTCCAATGTTTAACGGAAGAATTCAATCGCTCGGACCAAGATATTGTCCGTCTATAGAAGATAAGATCAATCGTTTTGCTGATAAGGAAAGGCATCAATTATTTGTAGAGCCTGAAGGCTGGAATACTTGTGAAGTTTATGTAAACGGTTTTTCAACATCACTTCCTGAGGATATTCAATTCAAAGCCTTGCGTTCTGTTGGTGGATTTGAAAAAGTGAAATTTTTTCGTCCAGGATATGCTATCGAATATGATTATTTTCCGCCTACACAATTAAAACATACTTTAGAAACTAAATTAATTGACGGACTATATTTCGCTGGACAAATTAACGGAACAACAGGATATGAAGAAGCCGCTTCTCAAGGATTGATGGCGGGAATTAATGCAGCATTGAAAGTTCAGGAAAAAGCCCCTTTAATTTTAAAAAGAGACGAAGCTTATATAGGAGTTCTTATTGATGATTTAATTACCAAAGGAACGGAAGAGCCATACAGAATGTTTACTTCTCGTGCAGAATTTAGAACTTTATTGCGTCAAGATAATGCCGATTTTAGACTTACGCCAATGTCTTATGAGATTGGTTTGGCTTCAGAGAAAAGATTGCGTAGAATGGAGCACAAATTGAACGAATCCGAAAAAATGGTGGCGTTCTTCAAGGAAACTAGTGTTTCTGTAGCCGAAGCAAATCCAATTTTGGAATCAAAAGACACCGCACTAATTAGCCAAGGAGACAAAATGTTTAAAGTTTTTTCTCGTCCGCAAATCGACTTGGAAGATATTATCAAATTCGAAAAAGTATCTGCTTATGTTGCCGAAAACAATTTGGATCAGGAAATTTTGGAACAAGCCGAGATTCAAGTAAAATATTCGGGCTATATCGAAAAGGAAAGAAACAACGCCAATAAATTGACCCGATTAGAAGATGTAAAAATCCCCGATAATTTCGATTACAACAAAATTAAATCAATGTCTATTGAAGCCAAGCAGAAACTAAGCAAGATTCGTCCTGTAACTATTTCGCAAGCTTCCAGAATCAGCGGAGTATCGCCAAGCGATGTTTCGGTATTGTTGATTTATATGGGGAGATAATTTTAGATTTCAGAGTTTAGATTTTAGATTATACGTGGAATCTAAAATCTAAAATCTACAATCTAAAATAAATTTGTTCCACGTGAAACTATTTTAAAATTCATAAATTAGTTTTGTGGTAAAGCTGCTAAACTGACTACTAAAAACCTGAACACTGAACACTAATAATGGACATTTCAAACAAAAAACATTTTCTTACTGTAAAAGATTATTCGGTTTCAAAAGAAACTTTCGAATTGTATTATGACGAAACTTTGGATATGTTAATCACACATCCGCAACCAAGTTTGGAGAATTTAGGTAAATACTACGACAGCGAAGATTATATTTCGCACACTGATAACAAACGTTCTTTATTTGAAAAATTATACCATTTCATAAAAAGTATTGCTTTAAATAATAAATTGAATTTGATCAATTCGCTTCAACCGAACAAAGGAAAAATTTTAGACATTGGAGCTGGTACTGGCGATTTTTTGTCAGTTGCAAAAAGCAACGGTTGGCAAACAATAGGAGTGGAGCCAAGCGATAGAGCAAAATCTATTGCCATAAATAAAGGAGTTTCATTTGTTGACGAAACAAGCGAATTGGAAGATCATTCTTTTGATGTGATTTCGATGTGGCACGTTTTAGAACACGTTCCAGATTTAGACAAACAAATCAAAGAATTGAAAAGATTGTTAAAACCAACAGGAACTTTAATTATTGCCGTTCCAAATTTTAAATCTTTCGATGCAAAACATTACGAAAAATTTTGGGCGGCTTTTGATGTTCCCATTCATTTTTGGCATTTTTCGAAAACTGCCATAAAATTACTTTTCGAAAAAGAAGAAATGAAATTGGAAAAAGTCTTGCCAATGAAATTTGACTCTTTTTATGTGAGCTTACTTTCCGAGAAATACAAATCTGGAAAAATGAATTTTATCAAAGCTTTTTTCATCGGATTACAATCCAATTGGAAAGCGAAGTCAAATTTTGAATATTCTTCACACATTTACATTCTAAAAAACAAGTAAAAACCATTTTAAGCGCTTTTAAGCAACGTTTTTGTTGTGAAAAGTAACTTCATATATCTTTTTCGTAAAAACGGATTAATCTAAAGCTATTAAAGCCATTTTTAATCAATTCAAATTATCAGTTACAAAATTATAATAGCAAAAACTTATACTGTAAAATATTAGTGCAATTTCTATACTTTATTACAATGCGACTAATTTTTTTATATTTTTGTTAGCAATTCTTAAAAATCAAAATCAATATTAATAATGAAATCGAAGATTATTACATCAGTTCGCCTTTTAGGCTCGAGTCACGAGTACCAAAAAACAAATAGTATAAAAATGAGTAAAAAAATAGTAGTAGCTTTAGCTCTTGCAATTTCAATAGTTTCTTGTAACGACAAAACAGCTGTTGCGGCTAAAGAAGTTAAAACAGCATACGTTGATACTTCCCTTCTAATGAAAGAATATAACGCAACAAAAGATTTGGATGCCAAATATAAAACCAAAGGGGAAGAAAAGGGCAAAGCACTAGAAGCTGAAATTAACAGATTCAAACAAGAAACTCAAAATTTTCAAGCACAAGCACAAGCTAAGGGTCAGGCTTGGGCTCAACAAAAAGGAGCTGAACTGCAAAGAAGAGAGCAAGAGTTAGCTCAAGCACAGCAAACGCTTGCACAACAATTGCAGCAAGAAGGTGGAGCAGAAATGGATAGTTTGGTGTCGAATGTTAAGAAATCTATCAAAGCTTACGGAAAAGAAAAGGGCTATACTTATATTTATGGAACTGGCGATTCTAATGCTAGTATTTTATATGCCGAAGATAAGTTGGATATTACAAAAGATATTATCAAATTATTGAATGATAAGTACAAAGCATCGGCTTCAAAAGAAACCACTCAAAAATAAATGCAGCAAAAAATTAGATTTAATGTCACGCAATCGCGTGACATTTTTGTTATATCAATATTAAAACTATAATTTTAGCTTTTAAATTATAAGCCTTATGCAAACTATTTCCGAAGCCGCCGTTTATACTTTGAAGTTTATCAATCAAACCCATCAATCTATTTTCCTTACGGGAAAAGCGGGAACAGGAAAAACAACTTTATTGCGAGAAATTATAAAAACTACGCACAAAAATTGTGTAGTTGTTGCGCCAACTGGAATTGCTGCCTTAAATGCAGGTGGTGTTACGATTCACTCGATGTTTCAGTTGCCTTTCGGGGGCTTTATTCCCGAAAATTCAATGCCTCAATTTTCTGAAAACACCAAGTTTGAAACCAAAGCAACCTTGCGCAGGAATTTCAAAATGAGCGGTTTAAAGAAATCGGTAATCAAGAATATGGAATTGTTGATTATAGACGAAGTAAGTATGCTTCGTGCCGATTTGTTAGACGCTATCGATTATATGATGCAGAATGTTCGGAAGAAAAGTACTCCTTTTGGCGGTGTTCAGGTGCTGTATATTGGCGATTTATTGCAACTGCCTCCTGTGATTCGGGATGAAGAATGGCGCACTTTAAAAACCTATTACAAAGGAAAATTCTTTTTTCATTCGCACGTAATTCAGCAACATCCGCCTTTATATATTGAATTGTCCAAGATATTTAGGCAAACAGATGATGTTTTTATTTCGATTTTAAACAATTTGCGCAACAATCAAATTTCTCAGGAAGACATTCAAAATTTGAATCAATATGTAAACCCAAATTTCGATTTAAAAGCGAATAAAGGCTACATAACTTTGACTACACACAATGCCAAAGCTGATGCAATGAATGCTCAGGCTTTGGAAGATTTGGAAGGAAAATTGGTTTCCTATAAGCCATCGATTGTCGGCGATTTTCCAGATAAAATTTTTCCTGTTGACGAAGAATTGAAGTTGAAAGTAGGCGCACAGGTAATGTTTGTTAAAAATGATTTGTCTTTTGATAAAAAATATTTCAACGGCAAAATGGGGATTGTAAAATCGATTTCCAAAGAGGAAATTCTAGTACATTTTCCAGAAGAAAACAATACCATTGAAGTCGAAAAATATGAATGGCAGAATATTCGATACAAAGTCAATGAAACAACTAAGGAAATCGAGGAAGAAGTTTTGGGAACTTTTGTCCATTATCCGATAAAACTAGCTTGGGCAATTACGGTTCATAA
>CAMCTL010000118.1 GCA_945878515.1 Flavobacterium psychrophilum
CGCTACCCGCATGGATTGAAGTTGATTTACAAGGTAGTTTTACTATAGATAGTTTTCGAATTTATGAGAGTTCAAGTGCATCTAGAAATTTTAATTTTCAAGTGTGGGATGCTACATTAAATGGAGGAGCTGGAGGATGGAGTAATGCTTTGACCGTGACTGGAAATCCAGCATCATCACTAACTACCTATAGAACAATAGATCCTGTAACCACTACAAAAGTTCGACTCTTTATTTCCGCACACAACAGTACAACTTTACTAAGAATGTTTGAATTAGAAGTCTACGGCAAAGTAGCAACTAATCTTGGTGTAACGACCTACAATAAACAACCATTTACCATTTATCCAAATCCTGTAAAGAAGGGAGTTTTAAATATAAGTGGGTTAGAAGATGTAAAATCAGTTGATGTTTTCAGCACATTAGGGTCTAAAATAAAAATTCCTTTTGAAAATGGCTCTTTGCAAGTTAATAGTTTAGCGCCAGGAGTATATTTTTTAAGAATAAACAATACATATAGTTTCAAATTCATAAAGGAATAATCGCAAGACAAATAGTAAGCAAACTTATTTCAAAATATATAATTCTGTTCAAAATCTATTTAATATTTTGAGCAGAATTTTATTTCTGATGTTGATTTTTAAATATTAATTACATGAAAAAAATTACGATTTTATTTTTTATTTTCATTTCTACATCGTTATTTTCTCAGTCAAAATCAACAGCCATTATAGCTTTTAATGCTGATATGGCTGCAAAATTCACTTTGAATAAATCATCATCTAAGTTAACTTTGGTATTAACAGCACCTGCTGATAAATGGACCTCATTGGGATTGGGAACAAGCTCTTCAACCACAAATGGTGATGTTTATGTTTATACAACATCGGTAATTGAAAACACAACCGTTTCAAGCAATTCTAATCCAGATTGGAGCACAGTCTCTAATACAGTATTGTCTGGTATTAGAACAGTTACATTAGAAAGGGCATTAACAACTTCAGATTTAAATGATTTGCAAATGGCTTTTGACACTACAAACGCTATCGATGTCGTTTGGTCACGTTCAGGCTCGGCCATTGCAACAGCTCCAAATTCAAATAGAGGGTCAACTACAGCGGTTTTTAGTGCTAATTTAGGGGTTGAAGATGTTTCATTTTATGATGAGGTAATGATTTATCCAAATCCAACTTCTAATGAATTGTACATCAAAACTAAAAAGGACTTATCCAAAATCAATATTTATAGTCAAACTGGAGTTTTGGTAAAAACGATAAGCTCTAACGGTAATGCTAACGAATTAAAAATAGATGTAAGCAATTTAGCAAAATCCACTTATATTTTTGAATTGCAAAGTGATTCTGAAAAAACTTGGAAAAAAGTGATTGTAAACTAATTCAATTTATAAAAATATAATAACAATGAAAACATTACTATTAAAATCGGCTGTTTTAGCAATGCTTCTATTTGTTAATACTATATTCAGCCAAGTAAGGCTTCCGAAGTTAATAAGCAATGGCATGATTTTGCAACGTGATGCCAATATCAAGATTTGGGGTTGGGCGGCTCCTAATGAAAATATTGCAATAAATTTCATTAATGCGGATTACCAAGTTACTGCAAATAGCGCAGGAAATTGGGAATTGCAATTACCTGTTTTAAATGCTGGCGGACCTTATACAATGAAAATACAGGCCAGCAATACTATTGAAATCAATGATATTTTAGTAGGCGATGTCTGGCTTTGTTCTGGTCAGTCTAATATGGCAATGGCGATGTCTGGCGTCGCAAGCACCTATCCAACAGATGTAAATAATTCTACCAATGATAAAATTCGCAACTTCAATGTTCCTAGAGAATTTGAGTTTAATGCTCCTAGAACTGATTTATCTGGTGGATTTTGGATGAAGGCCAATCCTACAAATGTTTTGCAATTTTCGGCAGCGGCCTATTTTTTCGCAAAGGAATTGTATGCAAGAAATCCAGCAGTTCCTATCGGGTTGATTCATTCAAGCTATGGTGGAACGCCTATTCACGCATGGATGAGCGAAAAAGCATTGAAATATTTCCCAGAAACTGTCACGGAAATTCAATTATTGAAAAATCCAGCTTATGTCAATAATATCATTGAAAACGATGCTAATCTTGAAAAAAATTGGAATACTACATTGATTAAAAATGACTTAGGAGTAAAAAACAATTGGAAGTCGAATGCTACTGAAACAGCAACCTGGTCTGATATCACCGTTGGGTTTACCAAAAGGGATATTGGTGCAGTTTGGTATAAAAAAGAAATTACAGTTTCAGCACAGACTGCCTCAAACCCTTCTTTACTGCAATTAGCTATTCTTATCGAAGCCGATTCTACTTATGTCAATGGTAAACTTGTTGGTCATACCAATAACCAATATGCAATCAGAAAATATGAAATTCCACCAAATACATTTGTTACAGGCAAGAATACAATTACAGTAAGATTAGTAAATAATAGTTTAACAGGAGGATTTTATGGATCAATTTTTCAATTAATTGGCACTAATGAAACTATTGATTTAAAAGGAACCTGGAAAACTAAAGTGGGCTTTGCAATGTCGCCTCTTCCCACTCCCGTAAATTTATTATGGAAACCAACCGCTTTATACAATTCGATGATTGAACCGTTGAAGCACTATGCCCTAAAGGGCGCGATTTGGTACCAAGGCGAAGGAAATTCAAGTAAACCAACCTTGTATTCCATTTATTTACGTTCGATGATCGAAGATTGGAGAAATCTTTTTAACAATCCAACAATGCCATTTTTGTTTGTTCAATTACCCAATTATCAAGCAGCAGTTGCTAATCCTGTAGAAAGTAATTGGGCATTATTAAGAGAGTCACAGTTAAAAACCTTGGCAGTTCCCTTCACGGGAATGGCAACAACTATAGAAGTTGGAGATCCAAACAATCTTCATCCTGTATATAAAAAGCCTGTTGGAATCCGTCTAGCACTAGCTGCTCAGAAAGTTGCCTATAATCAACAATTAGTTTATTCAGGTCCAATTTATGAATCAATGAAAATTGTTGGCAATACTATTGAACTTACGTTTAATACTTTGGGAAGTCTGTTAAAGTTTAAATCAAATGGAACACCAATAGGAACTCATACCAATTTTGCCATTGCTGGTAGTAATAAAACATTTTCTTGGGCACAAGCTAAAATAGAGGGAAACAAAGTCATTGTTTGGAATAATACTATTCCCAATCCTGTGGCGGTACGATATGCTTGGGGTCAAAATCCCGCAGGAGAAAAGTTGTTTAACACAGAGGATTTGCCAGCCTCTCCGTTTAGGACGGATTCTTGGTCAACAGGAAAGCAATTTTTCCTAATTAACTTTAATTAAATTTACATTGATGCTTAACAGAAAAAGTAAAAAATTATGAAGAATTCTTATGACGAATATAGATTAAAAAATATTTACCCTTCCCCAAACATGAAAACAATAAAGTACTTTGTCATAAAACTCTTTTTCTTACTGGTCTTTACATTTACTACTTCATCGGCACAAGACACTTTTACTTGGAACGGTTCTGTAAGCGCAAACTGGGCTACAGCCGCAAACTGGACAAAAAGTGGATCGGCAAGTTCCGACACCTTTCCTGGACAAACATTGAATAGAAAACTAGATGTTGTTGTAATTGCCAACGGTGGAAGACCCGTTGTAGCCGCAAATGCTAATCCTTACGGAATGCTAAGATTGACCATATCAAATAGTACAACCACACCTACAGGTTCAGTTTTGACCATTAACTCTGGTGCAACTCTCGAAGTAGGTATAAGTGGATCAAATAATGTAATCTTAACTGGTGGTAGTATTGTTAATAATGGTACGCTAAACATTTCTTCTACAGGAGCTGGTTTTACTGATTTTCCTGTTTATGGTTTTAACTGCGGCAATCCAATTTTTGTACCTACTGTGCCTACTGAATTTGGTTATTCAGGAACTGGTAGTCTTAATATTAGCCTTACCAGTGCTAATTTTGCTTTGAGTTCTTTAGTAGCAGTAACTGGCACTACCACAGCGAATGCTACTTATAAAATGGTTTTTAATAACCCAACAGTAAGTTTTAATCAGGCTTCGGCTGCAACTATTGGCGCTTTTAGAGTTAGTGGTGGCGCTACTGGATGTAAATTAGTGATAGGCGGTTCAATTACAATAGGTTCTGTAGGTTCACCTACTATTGGATATTGCATTAACTTAGGTGCAGGAGCAGATGCCACTATTGATACAGGAGCAAATATTACTTTTAATAGTGCAACAGCAAACACAAACAATTTAATTAGTTCATTTTCTTCTAGTTCAGTTGCAACCAATTTTACAAACAAAGGAACTCTAAATCTACAAGGTGCTTCATCACGTTCTGGTTTTTCATTCGCATCTGGTTCTTCTAGTACAGCAACCGTTTTCAACATCTCTAACGAGGGTACATTGAATGTGAATTTAAATTGTATCAGATCCTTAGATGCTGCTTTTAATATTGGTAATGGCGGTGGCGGTAGCGCTAATCCTAATACAGCAGTAAACCTGACCAACACGGGTAACATGACCTTAAAAAATACGGCTGACACTTCCGGAACTGGTTTTTCCATTTTTCTTACAAGTGCTGGCGAAACAGCGCCATTAATTCTAAACAATAGTGGCACTTTAAATTTAGACGGTACAGTTTATAATTATGGTGTAAAAGGAACTATAAATAACACCGGTGTGATAAATTCTAATAACGATTTAAGAAGTTTTATTGCAATTAACAATAATGCTGGAGGGAGCATCAATTTGGTAAAAACTGCGGCTAGCGCTACTTCAAGACAAGTTTTTTTTAATGGTTTACAAGCGACTAATGTTTCAGGTAGTGCTGGAAATGTCTACTCAGATGGAACAAATAATTACACAGTAGTTGTTCAAAAATTTGCTAGTGGAACCTTCATGGTGGCTAATGTTTTGTCGTCGGCTATTGTGCCAGCATCAGGAACTCTTACTTTAGTCAGTGGTACAGGTGGTACCACGCCTATTACGTTTACTTCAGTAACTTTACCTTCAATAGAAAGCGCACTAACATCTAATACGGTAAACGCAGGGATAATTAATACTGACACAACTTCAAAACTAAATATTATTTCTGGCGTTACAAATGCTTCAATAGGCGTAATTTCACCAGGAGGTTTATCTGGAATAGGAATCGCCGATTTTTCGAAATCTGGTAACCCTGCTATTGCAAGCATATTACGAATGCAAGTATCTGGAAACGGTGTTGCAGGAGTTGATTTTGATCAAATTACAAATTCCGCAACAAATAGCGGTTTTGATATATCAGCTGCAACACTAGATTTAACTTCTTTATACACACCCACCACTAGTGTTTCAATACCTCTAATTACGGCCTCTGGAACAGGAACTATCTCAGGTAATTTTGCAAGCGTAAGCGGATTAACAACGGGTTGGAGTTTATTCTATTCGTCCACAGCGGTTAATTTAGTGTACACAAGAGCCACAACTTGGACAGGGTTAGCGGGCGATAATAATTTTTTTAATGAAGCAAACTGGAGGGATGAAATTACAAATAGTGCTCCTGCAGCAAACACCATCAATCCTAGTGCAAATATTAATATAGGTTTACAAATCAATGTCCCAATTACAATTACAATTGCGAATACAATCCAATTCGGTACAGGTAGTCTTGCTGTTGGTTCAGCCTCAGGAGACGTGAATATATCGGCAACCGCTATATCAGGAGGAACTGTTATAGTAAATGCGAATGGTTATGTCTTGTTGAGTAGTGTAACACCGCTTCTTGATAATGTTCAAATGAATTTTACTTCGGGAATTGGTTGGATTAGAACCACAAATTATAATCCTACTTCCATATCAACAAATAATTTAGGGCAAATTAGAGTCAATAGTGCCACTGCTGTATATCAGACTAATTTAAGGTTAGATCAGTACTACGAAAAAGGATGCGTTATAAGAGCGAACCTGGCTTCAACAACTCCATTAACGGTTTTTGACGCAATAAATAGAGGTGGAAGTTCGGGTTTAATTACTGTAAATACAATCCACAGCGATAATGCAATACCAAATGTAATGAATAATAAAATAGAGTCTTTTGTACTTAAAAAAGGCTTTATGGTAACATTTGCAAACGAATTTGATGGTACTGGAAAAAGTATAAATTATATCGCGTCCGAAAATGATTTAACCATCAATTCACTTCCGCGGACATTACAAAATTCAATTTCTTTTATAAGAGTAATTCCGTGGAATTGGGTTGCTAAAAAAGGACGAAATGTGGTGTCTGATTCGGCAGTAAACACAACTTGGCGTTACCAATGGAATCATACCGATCCAGCAACCTTGGAACACGAATTTGCCCCTATGACTTGGGGAAATACTAGTGCAGATGACGCAACAGATATTGCCAATCTTGTCGCAAGATACAACAGTACTCATCTCATGTCCTTCAATGAACCTGATAATTGCTTTGATCAATCAGGTCAGTGGGGAAATCCAAAATTATGTGTTATTGAACAAGCTGTAAAATTGCATAAAAATTTAATGAAAACAGGAATGAGATTGGTTTCCCCAGGTGGTCGAGAAGAGGCTCCTTTTGGATGGCTACAGCAATTTTACGACGCTGCAAAAGCGCAAGATGTACGCATTGATGTTATTGCTGTGCATTGGTATGATTGGGGAAGTAACCCTACCACAACCGACGGAGCAACTGGCGATCAAGCTTTTAATCGATTTAAAACCTATTTAACTAATGTTTATAATAGATATGGTTTGCCTATTTGGATAACAGAGTTTAATGCTAATCCTGCTCGTTCACAAGCGGTTAATGCAAGATTTTTAGAGTTAGCTTTGCCTTATTTAGAAAGTTTATCTTATATCGAAAGATACTGTTGGTTTCCCTTTGACTCTGGAACACATTTCTCAGCATGGGATCAAGTTACAGATACAGAAATGAATAAAGTTCTTGGCCTAGTGGGAACCATATACAAAAACATTAATAACACTACACCTACGCAGTCTAATCCATCAATTGCAACAGCTACTACAAATGGTAAAAATAGTTTAAATTTGGACGAGTATCCTAATATTGCTTTAAGTAAACCAGCAACAGCGAGTTCAAATTTTTTGACCAATGTTGCCAGCAATGCTGTTGATGGAGATAAAACAAATAGCACTTTTCGATGGGTTGTTGACTTCCCAACAACACCGTTACCAGCTTGGATAGAAATTAATTTGCAAGGAAGTTTTCTAGTAGATAGTTTCCGTATTTTTGAAGATTCAAATTTTGGAGGTTTGCCTAGCAGGGATTTTAACTTTCAAATTTGGGACGCATCGATAAATGCTGGTCTTGGTGATTGGGTAAATGCTTTGACAGTTACAGGAAATCCGATATCATCTTTTACAACTTACAGAACAATTACACCAATAAACACTACCAAAATTAGACTGCTAATTACAAGGCACCATGCTCAAGATAGAATCAGAATGTTTGAATTAGAAGTTTATGGTACGCCAAGTAGCCCGGTTTGGACAGGAAATACTAGTACAAGTTGGACAGCAGCTTCCAATTGGTCCACAGGTGCTGTTCCAGATCTTTCTTCTAATGTTACAATTCCTGGAGGAAGACCTTTTCAGCCCACTATTTCAACTGTACAAAGTATGAAAACCTTGACTATAGATGCTGGTGCCACATTAACAGTAAACACAGGAATCAACTTAACTGTAACCGATGCTATTCGTAATTCTGGAACCATGACTATTGCGAACGATTCCAATCTATTGCAAGGCGAAGCGTTTAATAACTCAGGAAACATCATTATAAATAGAAATGGTGGTGCACTAAGCCGTTTGGATTATACGCTTTGGTCGTCGCCGGTAAACAATTCAAATCAGTTTTTATCTACTTTCTCGCCTGAAACATCACCAACACGTTTCTATACTTATAATCAATTTACTAACCTATACAATGCAATAGCAAGTCCATCTACAACAGTTTTTGCTCCTGCAACAGGCTATTTGATTCGGATGCCAAACAACGCGGTTTCCGCACCTGCTACACAGACTTTCAGTGGCGTTTTTAATGGCATTCCAAACAATGGAGTAATTAGGAAAGCATTAGCTAATAGAGGCACAATTTATGGTTATAATTTAATAGGAAATCCTTATCCATCAACGCTTGATGCTAATCAATTTATAGAAAGAAACACAAGCCGTATCGAAAGCACTATCTACTTTTGGAGGAAAAAGAATGGAGTTGCCGGTAGTGCTTACGCAACATGGAATCTTACAGGATCAGTAGGCACAGGAGTTGCCTCTGGCAGTAGCGCAATACCAAATGGGACTATTCAAGTTGGTCAAGGTTTCTTCGTAAAGGCAAAAAACACAAGCAATTTATTTGTAGATTTTGAAAACACCATGCGATTAGGGACAAATAGCACCCAATTTTTTAAAACCAAGAAAGAGGAAAAAGACCGATTCTGGTTGAACTTGACAACGGCATCGGGAGTTTTTAGCCAAACTTTAATAGGTTACATACCTGAGGCTAGTTCGGGTGTTGATGATTTTGATGGACGATACATTAATGATAGTCCGATAGCTATTACATCAAAAATTAATGACGAAGAGTACACCATTCAAGGTCGTCCTGCATTTGATTCTAGCGATACGGTTGCTTTGAATTTCAAGACCGATGTTGCGGGAGAATATACTATTGCGCTAGATCACACAGACGGCGTTTTCGCCACTGGTCAAGACATTTATTTAATAGACAGCAAAACAGGAATCGAAACGGATTTGAAAACAGCTTCCTATACTTTTGCAGCAGCTGCTGAAATAGACAATAATAGATTTTCGGTGAAATACCAAAAAAACTTAAAAGTGAATACAAGCGCTTTGAAAGACAATACAATTAGGGTCCATAAACAAAAAGGAATATTATATATAAAATCAGACGAAGTCGCTTTAACTAATGTAAAAGTGTACAATTTGCAAGGAAGACTCATTACAGAACAAAAGGATTTGAACACAACATTCACAACAATTAAAGATGTAAAAGCAGTAAATCAAATTTTAATTGTAAAAATGACTACGGCTGATAATAGTGTGGTTACTAAGAAAGTTTTGAAATAAATAGTAGCTGGTGCCTGCGTAATAAAATTTAAGTTCAATGCTAAAACATAAATAGTACATTGTATCATGCAACGCTGTAATTTGCAAAGCTATGTTTTAACAAAAAAAAGCAAAAGACTAGAAAAAATTTATAAAATCGATTTATCTGCCCTAAAGTTAAACAAAGAAATTTAAAATTAAACAATTAAGTATTAATCATCAAAACAAACATGAAATGAAAAAAATAAAATATTTTATAACTATTTTATTTTTGTTGATTGGATTGCTATCCAATGCACAAAATTTAATTTGGACAGGCAAAGCGTCTAACAACAATTTTTTTGATGAAGGAAATTGGCAAATTTCTACTACAAATATTGCTCCCATAAGTGGTACAATAGATCCAGGAATTGCCATCAATTTGCCTGTGCAAATTAATAATGTAACGACAGAAATAAACGCAACGGGTGAAATTAATCTTGGTACAGGAAACCTGAGTATTAGTATGGCAAACATTATCGCTCAATCTGTTTCGGGTGCGGGAGGAAGTTTAATTATTAATGAAGGTGCTTATGTTGAACTGACCGATACAACTCCTTTCAAGTCAACCATTCCAAAGGTACAAATCAATTTTACTTCTGGATTATGTTGGATAAAAACAACAAACTATTCGCCAAGATTGATTTCTATTTCCAATTTAGGACAAATAAAAGTAAACGGTGCTAATTCTGTTTATAAAACCAATTTGCGTTTGGACAACTATTATCTCAAAGGTTGTGTGATTCGACCCAATCAAACTACTGCAACGCCTCTTACTGTCTATGACAGCACAAATTTACAAGGAAATGCAGCACCAATTACAGTTAATTCTATTCATAGTGCCGATGCAATTGCAAATTCGATGAACAATAAAATAGAATCCTTTATATTAAAAAAGGGGTTTATGGCGACTTTTGCTGATGAAGCCGATGGAACAGGAAGCAGCAAAAATTACATTGCTTCTGAAAGTGACTTGATTGTAAATACATTCCCGAAACTTTTACAAAACTCAATTTCTTTCATACGCATTTTGCCTTGGAATTGGGTAACAAAAAAAGGTAGAACCGGAACCGGAACTGATTTAAATACTAGTTGGAGATACAATTGGGGTAATGGCGATAACTCAACAATAGATATTGAGCAAGCGCCCATGGCTTTCACTGGATTCAACGCTGATGATGATGCTGATATTGCGCTTTACGTTGGAAAATACAGCAGCACCCACGTTATGGCATTTAACGAAGCCGATAATTGCTTTGATCAAGCAGGTCAGTATGGCAACCCAAAATTATGCGAAACAGATGAAGCTGTTCGTATATATAAGAATTTAATGAAAACTGGAATGCGTTTGGTTTCTCCAAGTGGTACAGAAGGAGCGGCGACGGGCTGGTTGAAAGAGTTTCACAAAAAAGCAACTGCACAAGACATTAGAATTGATGTAATTGGTGTGCACTGGTACGACTGGGGCAGCAATCCTAAATCAAACCCAAATCCAACAGCACAACAGGTTTTTAATAGATTCAAAACTTATCTTACCACTGTTCACAACTTATATGGTTTACCCATTTGGATTACAGAATTCAATGCTAATCCATACCGTTCAACGGCCATACAACAAGGTTTTATGGAATTGGCTTTGCCTTATCTTGAAACGCTTTCTTATGTAGAACGCTACAATTGGTTTCAGCCTAATCCAACTCCAGAAGACGATACCGACAACGCAAATAAAGTGGGTACGGGAGAATTTTATACCACAAGACCCCCGGGATTATCGCCTGTTATAGCGCCAGTGGGAACAATTTATCGAAATCAAGTTTCGACTCCGTCAATTCCAGAGGCTACCGTAAATGCTAATAATAATTTAAATTTATTGCAGTTTCCAAATATTGCTTTGAACAAACCAGCAACGGCAAATTCATCTTACCTGTCCACTTCTTTGCCAGAAAAGGCTGTTGATGGTGATGCCACATCGAGTGCTTCGCTATGGGCTGTTAATATTGGTACTGCGGGAAACCCTAATTTTACCCCGCTACCCGCATGGATTGAAGTTGATTTACAAGGTAGTTTTACTATAGATAGTTTTCGAATTTATGAGAGTTCAAGTGCATCTAGAAATTTTAATTTTCAAGTGTGGGATGCTACATTAAATGGAGGAGCTGGAGGATGGAGTAA
>CAMCTL010000119.1 GCA_945878515.1 Flavobacterium psychrophilum
TTGAAACCACCGCATTTTATACCCGTTTTAGCAATAAAATAATTCCCAATTATGAAGCTGATCCCAACAAAATCATTTACAACAATATTGATGGCTATGCTTTAAGCCAAGGAATTAGTTGCAATACCGACCTCAATTTTACCAATGGATTAAAATTCATACTCGGAGCAACCTATATGGATGTGTCGAATGTTGAAAATGGCGTAAAAACAAGGCCAATATTGACCGAAAATTTCACTGGCACTTGGACAGTTTCGTATAAAATTGATCCAATTAAGTTAGCCATTGACTACACCGGAAATGTGTACAGCCCGATGAAATTACCTTTGTTAAGCGATACTGATCCTAGAAGCCCGAATTCGCCTTGGTACAGTTTGCAAAACATACAATTTACATTTACTGGTTGGAAAAACTTTGAATTGTTTGGAGGCGTAAAAAATCTACTTAACTTTACACCAAAGCAAAACAATCCATTTTTAATTGCTAGTGCAAATAATCCCTTTGCTCCCGAATTTGACACCAGCTATGTTTACGGACCCAATCAAGGAATAAGAGGGTTTTTGGGATTGCGTTATAATTTATACTAAATGAATAAACGATTTGAAATTGCAGATTTATTAAAAGGCATCGCTGTACTATTAATGATTCAGGTTCATATTATTGAATTATTTGCAAATGTTTCCATTTTTGATAGCAAAACAGGTCGTTTTTTACTTTTTTTAGGTGGCTCTTTTGTAGCGCCAGTTTTTTTGTTTCTATTTGGCTATTTTATTGCCCACTCCACTAAAACCAATTCGCAACAAATAGGGAGAGGATTCAAAATCTTCATTTACGGCATGCTGCTAAACGTGGCTTTGAATTTTAATTTATTCATAAAACACAGTGAAGGTCAAATCGAATTTGATATTTTTCCTTATTTATTTGGTATAGATATTTTGCAATGTGCTGGTTTAAGTCTCATTATTATTACTTTAATACAAAAAGTGTTTTATAAAAATAAGTTAATAGCCACTGCTTTACTATTGTTTTCGGCTTTTCTAGGTGGATATTTATTGCAGTACAAAACCGATTCTATTTTCCTTAAATACCTGTCCGCTTTTTTTTACGGAAGCACCTCTTGGTCTTATTTTCCAGTTTTTCCTTGGATAGCATATCCGTTGATGGGAATGATTTTTTTTAAAAGTAAAATTGACTTTAAAATCCTAGCGAATCCTATTGCTAAAATTTCAATTTATTTGTTATTGATAGTGTTTTTATTTTTTACTATAAATGATGCAATAGCGCAATCTTCAAATTTAAACTCTTATTACCACCACGGTTTGATTTTTTTTATATGGACAATGATTTTTATCGCTTTTTATGGATTCATGATTAATGAAGTGGATATTTTGTTTGGTAAATCTTTTGTGTTCAAATACATAAAATGGTTAGGCCAAAATGTAACCGCTATTTACGTTATACAATGGATTTTAATTGGAAATATTTCAACAGCCATTTATAAAAGCATCGATAATCCTATTATTTTACTAGTATCATTTATAGGCATTCTCCTCATTTCAAGTATTATCGCTTTTCTATATGTACAAATAAAAGAAGGAAAAAAATTTGCTGATTAAAGCATTTTAAATCCTCCTTCTAATTCCAACAATAATTCTTCTTCGGTTAGTGCTCCCATATCAAGCATGTCTGACACATATTGTTTTTTTAGTGCTTTTATCCAACGATTGGCTCTTTCTGACAATTGAAAGTCATCAGACATTAACCTACCTCTTAACAATAAAATCCCCAAATCGGCTCCTTCGTACAAGTAATCCTCTTCTTGAGTTATTTGCATAAAAAAAGCTTCATTATCTCCAACAATTGACTGTCGATGGGCATCCATTTTTTTGAAATTGATATTCCCATTATTTTTCATTTCCCAAATTCCAGATTTTGGTACTTTTGTTGCCAACTCAAGTGTTTTTCGAGTATGCTTTAAAACCAACTGACTCCAACTGTCCATATTTTTAGCTTCTGCCCATCGGTTTGTTAATTCATCAGCATTAATTTCATACGGAATTTCCATCCATTCTAAAATGTGAAACAAGAATAATGGCACATCAGTCATTGCAAATTTAGAATGGTTGGTCAGACTGCTCACGCCTGAAACTCTTGGGTTTAATTCTCCCAAATAAACTTCGCCATTGTCTTGATCTATTAAATAATCCAATTCAAAATACCCTTTGTACCCTTCTTTACGCAATTGGTCACCAAATCGTTGGGTGTAAACTTTTGCTTTTTCTCTAATATCAGCATTGAATGCATTTGGATAGATTTCGTTGCCACACCAACCGCCTTTGTAAGGAGTTAATGCATCAAAACCTACCAATTCAGTCATCAAAGGAGCGACAATTGTACCGTGTTGGGTAACACAACCTTCAATAGCGGTGCCTTTGCAATTGATACGTTTCATGATTTTTACTTCTTCTTCTTTCAAAATTTCTTCTGCATAAAGGTTGTATTCGGCTTCATTTGAAATAAAAAAAGTAGTATGTCCAGAATCTCCAAAAGGAGTTTGTACCACAAGATTTTCTCCTAAAGCTGCGGAGATTTCTCGAAGTTGGTTATAGCTTGTCACTTTAGAAAGTACGTTAGGAACGCAAGCTACACCAGCTTTTTCGGCAATTCTGTTGGTGTTGACTTTATTGTCCAGAAAAGTGCGAAGTTGTGCCGAAGGAAAACAAACATCTAGTCCCAAAATTCGGGCTAGTTGCTCTGTTTTCTCATTGAACATCAAAAAAAGTGCTTTTCCAGCTTGTCCATTTACTTTTCGTGAATTGATATATTCAATAACTTCTGGGTGCACCAATAAATAATTATTGATGTCTTCGATGCTAGTAAAATCTTCGTGATCAATTTCTAAAGGTGAAAATAAATTTTCATATTCTCCACCATAAGAATCAATATGACTTATGAATTTGAAATTAGAAATCCATTCGTCCATTCCTAATAAATTAAAATTGGTAGCACTTATAAAATAAATTGGTGTTTTATTTTCACGAAAAAAATGTTTGATTTCATTTAATCCTTTAAGAGTTGGTATGTTCTGATTGAAATTTGACATATACTTTAATTTACTATTTTTATTTTACTTTTTCTCTCCAGCTTGAATGGCTTGCATCGCATACATTGCTCCCATTGCTGACACGGTGTTTTTTCTGTTTAATGCTTTTACAGCGAATACTTTCAATCCCAAATCGGCTCGATAACCGTGGATTTCTTTTACATCTAACGCCAACATAAATTGAATGATTTCCTTGCTAACAATTTGGCCTGGAACTAAAATTGGAAATCCAGGCGGATAAGGAATTACAAACGAGGTAGAAACCAATTCCTTTTTATTCTCAATTGCTTTTAGACAATCATTTAAAAGTACATATTCGCACAAATCTTCTTCATATCCCAGAAAAAATGCTTCCCTAAGATTGCCTCCTGGAACGCCCGGCGCAGCTAGAAAAGAATTGTGAAAACTACTGAAATTGGGCAACGGTGGTACATCTTTAATTAAAGATTGAATTTGTTTTTTAGAGATTTCAGCTTCACGTTTATTCAACGATCGGTTGTTGTCTTCTAGTTCATTGGCTATTTGCAAAAGCGCATTAATCAAAAAAGTAACACTGCCTCTGGTTGTGCCAATATTGGTCATTAGCAAAACAGTATTTCTTGATGTTTTATTGACTTGAATGCCAAAACGATCCATCAAATATTTGTTTTTGAATGCATCTCCAGTGATTCCAGCTTTTCCTACTGATAATGTAATTTTAGTTGGATCTAATACAAATTCATCTTTTTCCCAAGATTCTTCCATTCGATTCCAGCCTTTTTCTAGATTATAATACTCATTAGTACCATTGCTTCTGAATTCTTTTGGAATTAAATCATTTGGGCTTAAAAAATGAAATATGGTACTCAACTTTGGATGGTCTTTCATTTTGGCACGAAGGATCAAAGCCATTTCAATACTTTTTTCAACAAGTTCATATCCTTCGAGTTCAACTTGCCTTCTTCCTACATCAAGCGAAGCCAAAATTTGGTAATTTGCTGATGTTGAAGTATGTGTCATATACGATTCCTGAAAAGCATCGGCAACACCTCTGCTAAATTCTTCATCCCATATTTGAATCATCGAACCTTGACGAAAACTAGACAAGGTCTTGTGTGTACTTTGAGTAGCGTAAACTCTAATTTTTACTTTGTCTGGATCTGGCATTGTGGGAATTTCTCCCTTTTTTAAAGCGCTAATGTGTGCATTGTACTTTTCTCTGTACGCTGATGTTTTGTATTTATTGAATAATTTTTGTGCAACATACATTCCGGTTCTTTGTTTGAAAGTATAGGTAAAACGGGCAAAAGCAAACCAAGCCTCATCCCACAAAAAGACCATATCTGGCTTTATAGCCAAAACCTCTTCCATTACTTTTTCGACATTGTAAACCAAACCATCAAAAGTGCAATTGGTCAACGAAAGCATTTTTACTTTGTCTAACCTTCCTGCTTGACTCAAGGAAACCAATTTTTCTTTGATAACTCGCAAAGGAACAGCTCCATACATAGAATATTCTTCCATTGGATACGAATCAAGATAGGCAGGAAATGCTCCCGCGAGTACCAATCCGTAATGATGCGACTTGTGACAATCTCTATCAATCAAAACAACGTCGCCAGGTTTTATCAAGGCTTGATGCACAATTTTATTGGAAGTAGAAGTTCCGTTTGTCACAAAAAAAGTATGCTCAGAACCATAAGCCTTAGATGCTTTTTCTTGTGCTTTTTTCAATGGACCTGTCGGTTGCAATAACGAGTCTAAACCTCCATTTGTCGCCGATGTTTCTGCCAAGAATACATTTCTGCCATAAAAATCACCAAAATCAGAAATCCATCTGGATTTAAAAACCGAATTTCCCCTGGATATTGGCATCGCATGAAATACACTTATTGGACGCTTGCTATACTCGGAAAGCGCTGTGAAAAAGGGAGTTTCGTAGCGTTCATTAATGCCACTAATGATGGACAGATGCAGTTCTTGCAAATCTTCCATTCGGTAAAAAATACGTCGAAATGTTTTTACAGTATTGTCTTCGAGATGAGTAAGCGAAGCATCGGTAATGTAATAAATATCTAATTCCGGTCTAAATTGATGAATGTATTTGCCAAGTAAAGTTCCCAAATCTTGGTCGGAAACGCCATCTAAATCAATTTTTAAAACATTTTGGATAAATGGTTTAATTAGTTTATTTATATTTTTCGAATAATGCAAAGGCGCAGATCTAATGACCGCAACTTGAATATTATAATTAAAAAAAAGACAAATTAATGCGTCTTGAAAGGAACGTTGCACCACTAAATCGTACGAAAAATTATCTCTTGAATCTATTAATGATTTCGATTTCTTTTTTAATTCTTTTTCTTCATTGTCTGATAAATCTTCAACATACAAAACTTCAAAAAAATTGCTTTTGGCATCTAATTTTTTTTTATTCTTGTTATCCTTTATGCTTTCAAAAAATTCAGGTTTCAATTCTGGATGCATGCGATAATCTTCACTAACCAACAAAGCGACAATTTCGGAAACCCGATGACTAACGGCAACAAACTCTGATTTTTTAACTGCTTTCATGATTTGATTTGTTAAATCAGCGCCAGGAAAAGCAAAATATTGCTCAATACACAACAGGTTTTGCATTATACCATTAAGTTCGGTCAACCTTTCTTCGAAACTGTCATTTTCTAAATTAAAAGTGATTAAATTACTTTGCTCTTTTAACTCATTCCATAAATCTACTCGAAGTTGGTTGACGTTGTAATGTTTTGAAATCATAATTGTTTTTGATAAAATATCTTAAAAATTATTATTTTTTTGAATGCAATGCCAATCTATTGCCTTCAGAATCTATAAACATGGCAAAATATCCTGCGGAATCACTCAAAAAAGTTTTTTCCATCACAACTCTTCCGCCTGCTTCATTCACTTTTGATAAAACATTGTTTAAATCCTCACCTCCATTCAAGTACATTAAAGGGCCAATTTCGCTAGGAACACAACCTGGTCCAGAAACTATTGCGCCACCAATTCCATTTTCGGCAGGAAAAAAACCCATTGCAAAACCATTTAATTCTACAGATGTCATTTGAATGCCGTAGATATAATTGTAAAAAGCCACCGAACGAAAATGATTATAGGCTGGAATTTCGAACCAACTTACAAAATTTTTAAAAGCAGATTGTTCTTTTTGTTTGTTTAATGCTGCCTCTCTTAATTTACTTTTTAGATTTACTGTAGATCCCATTATTGAATTATATTTTACACGAATATATAAAATATTTTAGATTTTTGAACAAAAAACAAAACGGTGATTTGATTTTTACGATAATTATATCCCGGAATTTGCATTTAAAATTTTCAACCACAAATTACGCAAATTACACAAATTTCATTTTTAAATTTAACTGAATTCTCTTAGCTCGGGTCACAAATTCTATTATCTTAAGAATTTGTGCTAATTTGCGTAATTTGTGGTCAACTTTTTTCTAAAAGCGAATGCACTGTGATTATATTGAAAAATAGTAAAAAATTTTTGATTGTCCGTTTTTAGTCATAACCCTGTAATGCTTGCTATCACTAGTCTATCGAATAATTTTTCCTCAAAATACCGTCTATTCAGCTTGTAAACGAACTCATTTAGGTATAATTGAAGATATTTTCCCTTAATTTTGTGGAAATTTCCTAAAAAATTCCTTTTAGCATTACTAATTGCAATATGTACCCATCTTAAAGTTTCTGTTGTTGTTTCTTTATTCGATTTTTCAGTAATATGAATCTCTACATAATCTGCAATATCTATATATGATGTGCTTTTGTCTGTAAACAGAATACTTTTTTCAGAAATAGATTCCTGGATTGTTTGATTTATCTGTTCCGATGTATGATCTGTCAAGACCTTTGCTTTAAAATATCTGCAATGATTTGATTTTTCTCCCGTTTCAATATCTTCTAAAACTGTTGACTCTGCCATAATTGCAACGTTTGATTTTCCAACAGCACCACGACCACGAATTCCTTTTTCTTGTTCTATTTCAGAAGATTCAATTGTAAAATATCCTTCGTCAAATTCAATCATTCCTTCCAGAGTATAACGCGCATCTCTATTGCCCATTGCTTTTCGCAACTTATGAACCATAGACCAAACCGGTTCGTAACGTTTCAAACCCAGTTGCTTTTGAATTTCTTTACTTGAGAATCCTTTTTTAGTTGCCGTTAAAAGGAACATCGTTTTGTACCAAGTCAAGAATGATAAATTAGAACTTTGCATTATCGTTCCGCTACGTAACGAAATTCTGCTCCTACATTTTTTACATTCATAACTCCATCTGCTTTTTATCCAAAAATGCTCTTTGCTGCCGCATTTACATTGAACTCCGATTTTGTCTCTTTCTTCTTTAAAATGAAGCCTGCAAGATTCCTCACTCCCAAAATTTGCTGTAAAATTGAATAGATTCATCGCTTTTTTTGTCAAATATAAAGCTTTTTTTTAAATTATGGGTAATTGCGGACAATCAAAAAATTTATCTCTTTATTAAAATTGTGAATTAATATACTATTTTTACAGACGAAACCCATCAATAATATCAATAATATCAAAATTATTATAATTTATGACGTTAATTTCAAAATTAAAAACAAACTATTGGCTTCAATGTGTTTTAAACAGCTACAGTTTGATTTTTTTTTCTAACGATAATCTGTTTGCAATTTGTATTCTTACCGTTTGCTTTTTTACACCATTTGTTGGTTTATGTGGTCTTGCTTCGGTGGTATTAATAAATGTAGCAGCCTATTTTATTGGTTTTAATAAAGAAGAAATAAAAATAGGATTGTTTGGGTTTAATGCACTTTTTTTAGGAATGGCGATTGGATATGAATTCAATTTTAATTTTGCGTTTGTAATCTTGTTGATCTCTTCGATTATAATTTTATTATTGATTACTGTTTCGCTAAAAGGTTTTTTATCGACAAACTATTTGCCTTTTTTATCACTTCCTTTTATTATAACGTATTGGATTGTTTCACTTTCTGCGACAAATTTCACTAATATTCAATTGGACGAAAGTCATATTTATCTCGTAAACGAAGCAGCGCGAAACCAAACTTCGCCAATTTATGTTTTTATCAATTCGTTAGATACTATCGCATTGTTTCCTTTAGCTATTACTTATTTCAAGACTTTGGCAGGCACTTTTTTCCAAACAAGTGTTCTTGGCGGAATAATTATCGCATTTGGATTATTGCAATTTTCTAGAATAGCATTTTCATTGAGCATATTGGGTTTTACTTTCGCTTATTTTTATTATTCTATTTTTGGCGCCGACGTCAACGATTTAAATCACAATTTATTAGGAGCTAATTTTATTTTCCTGTCCATTGCAATTGGTTGTTTTTTTGTAATTCCAAATATCAACAGCTATTTTGCAGTTGTTGTACTTACACCGGTTCTATTACTGACAACACTTGCTTTGACTAAGATTTTGTCTGTTTTTCAAATACATACTTATTCATTTTCTTTTAGTTTGATAACAATTTTGTTTTTGTTTGCACTCAATCAAAGGTTGTTTTCTAAATATTTGCATTTGATAACTATTCAATATTTTTCCGCAGAAAAAACAATTTACAAATACCTAAATTCTATTCAACGATTCAAAAATGAGCATTTGTATAAAATTTCATTGCCTTTCGTTGGCGAATGGAATGTAAGTCAAGGTTATGATGGAAAAATTACGCATTTAGGAGATTGGAGCAAAGCATTAGATTTTGTAATAGAAGATTCTAAATCGAATACTTATATGATTCCTAAATCTGCAAGAGAAGGTTTTACAAAAGATAGTTTTTATTGTTACAATAAAGAAATTCTTGCGCCATTTGAAGGTTATGTTTATGATATTATTAATACTGTTGAAGACAATGATATTGGCGATATGGACACAAAACATAATTGGGGCAACACCATTATTTTGAACCATCTTAATGGATTATTTTCACAAATCAGCCATATCAAAAAGGATTCATTTGGGGTTTTTATTGGTCAATATGTAACTAAAGGCACTTATCTAGCAAGATGTGGCAATTCTGGTCGATCTCCAGAACCGCATATTCATTTTCAATTGCAAACTATCCCAATTGTTGGAGCTAAAACACTTGAATATCCAATTTCTTATTTTATTGAAAGACACGGAAACGAAAGAAAATTAATCATTTCTGAAGTTCCAAAAGAAGGTGCTTTTATAAGCAATGTTCAAGTAAACGAATTATTGATTGTTGGATTTGCGCTTATGCCAGGTCAAAAAATAGTGATGCAAAAAGAAAACAGTATCGAGAAAATTTATTGGGAAATATTTACCGATGCCTTCAATAGAACCTACATTTATTGCGAAAAAACAAAATCTTATGCTTATTTTATCAATGATGGAACAATGTTTTATTTTACAGATTTTGAAGGCAAAAAATCTTCGTTGTTATTTCAATTTTATTTAGCTAGCTATAGACAATTGTTGGGGTATTACGAAACAATTACTATTCAAGACAAAGTGCCATTGATACATTTCAACAACAAATTTATTGCTTTTTTTCAAGATTTTTTCGCACCATTTTACTTGTTTACAAAAGCAAATTACACCTCTACTTTTTCTTATGCAGATAATCAATATGCGCCACAAAAAATACTTATAAATAGCGAAATCGAAGCCAAAATAATCAATTATACTTTCAAGAAAATTAACTATGAATTTGAATTAAAAGACCTTAGAATACAACGTTTTACGATTCATCACAAAAATAAATCAACATCTTATCAATATGCTTTACAATAAAAATAACAAACTCCTAAACTCAAAAAAAATGAAAAATTTAAAAAATGCTTTTGCACTGCTTGTTTTCTTGATTTGTATGACATTACAAGCGCAAAATAAAGAAATTGCTGCTGCTTTTAGTCGTTCTTATGAATATGAAAATGCGAAAAAACATGAAACTGCCATTGCAGCATTCAATACTGTTTACGACACAAATTCGTATGAAATGAATTTAAGATTGGGTTGGCTTAACTATTTGGCTGGAAAAAACAAAGAATCTATTTCTTACTATCAAAAAGCGGCTGCCAATATGCCCGCGGCTACCGAACCAAAATGGGCAATAATTACTGTTTATACAAAATTAGAAAATTGGACAGAAATTGAGAAAACTTATTTATCAATTTTGAAATTAGATGCTAAAAATGCTACTGCTAACTACAATTTAGGATTAATATATTACTATCGAAAAAATTATATTGAAGCAAAAAAATACTTTGATGTATCATTAAATCAAACTCCATTTGGATATAATTATTTGCTAATGAGTGCTTGGACAAATTACTTTTTAGGAAACAAAAATAATGCTTCCATCTTGTTTAATAAGGTTTTGTTATATGCTCCAAATGATGCCTCAGCATTAGAAGGATTGGGATTGATTAAATAAAAAATCTTTTGAATATGATGATTGGAAGCAATTTTAAGCCCGTATTGTATTTGTTTATTTTCAGTTTATTTTTTCTAAAATCATATTCTCAAAATGAAATAGACGCGGCAGAAATAGAAACAAAAACCTTTGAGTTCTATACAAACAAAAATTGGAATTCCTTAATTTCACTTGGAAATGAAGCCCTTAAAAACGGTAGCGATTATTTCTATTTGCGAATGAGACTAGGAATAGCCTATTATGAGCAGAAAAATTATTGCCTAGCTTTAGTTCATTTTAAAAAAGCAATTGATTTTAATGCAACCGACGATTTAGCAAATGAATATTTGTATTACAGCTACACCTTTATAGGACAAGAGGAAGAAGCTCGAAAATTGAGCACTACATTCTCATCAGAATTAAAAGAAAAATTAGGTTTGAACAATACTCCTGTAATAGATTTTATTGCAGTTAGCGGAGGTTTAAAAAATGCAAATAGTTCTCTTTTTGAACAAGCTAATTTTTTTGAACTCGGATTGAAACACTATTTAAAGAATAACTTTTCATTATTTCATGCAGTTAGCACGTTCAATCAAGAAACTTGGATAGGGAAAAT
>CAMCTL010000120.1 GCA_945878515.1 Flavobacterium psychrophilum
GTTATATGACACCCTTGAGCTACACGAACCGCAGAAAAAATACTACTAAAAATTAACATATATTTTCAGAATTACATCTTATATTTGCAAAATGAAAAAACAGTTACACATACTAATTATAATTCTAACACTTGGCTTCTTTTTGTCGCCAACTTTGAGTTATGCGTGTGGAACTAAAACCGAGAAATCGTGTTGCAAAAAAGAAAAAACTTCCAAAACTGAAAAGAAA
Source organism: Flavobacterium psychrophilum (assembly GCA_945878515.1). Taxonomy (GTDB): domain Bacteria; phylum Bacteroidota; class Bacteroidia; order Flavobacteriales; family Flavobacteriaceae; genus Flavobacterium; species Flavobacterium psychrophilum_I. The sequence continues at coordinate 230 of CAMCTL010000120.1, forward strand.
AACTGTTGCAAAAAGAAAGACTCACAAGACAAAGACAATAGTTGTGGCGGAAAATGCGGACACTCAAATTGCACTTCTTCAACATCAGTAAATTTTAGTATAATTTCATATTACGAAATTGACTTCAAAAATAATTCTTTTAATTTTTCCGAAGAAAAATCAAAATTTTATCATTCAAAAACCTTTATTTCTTCAGGTTTTACTTCCATTTGGCTCATTCCTAAAATAGGCTAAACATTATTTTGACAGCCATAAGTCTGTCTTCTCGAAAGCAAATACTTTGCTTTCAAAATTATTTATTTACAAAAAATTAAAATTTTATTACAATGAAACTAATATCAAAAATATTGGTAGCAATCACAGTATTGTTATCATTCACATCGTGCAATGCACAAATTAAAAACGCAAAAACTGAAACCGTTAAAGTTTACGGAAACTGTGATATGTGCGAAAAAACAATTGAAAAAGCAGGAAATCTTAAAAAGATAGCCAAAGTAGATTGGAACGTAGATACAAAAATGGCCACTATAACTTATGATTCAAAAGTAACCAATCAAGATGCAATTTTAAAACGCATTGCATTAAGTGGTTACGATAGCGACAAATTTCTTGCACCCGATAACGCTTATTCAAAACTGCCAGGTTGTTGTCAATACGATAGAGTTGCAAAAGTTCCTGTAAAAATTGATGCTATTTCAGGTGCAGACAAATCCGAACATTCAGAAATGAGTAATCACGCAAACCATACCGAAACACCAAAAGTTGAAGTTCAAGAAGTAAATCAACTAAAAGCCATATTTGACAATTATTTTGCTGTAAAAGATGCGTTAGTAAAAACAGATGGTAACACTGCGTCAGCAAAAGCAACAGCATTACTTTCAGCAATAAATGCTGTCAAAATGGAAACTTTAAAAACAGACGAACACAATGTTTGGATGAAAGTTTTGAAAAACATAAAAGAAGATGCCGAACATATTGCAGACACCAAAGATGCAAAACACCAAAGAGACCATTTTGATACACTTTCAAAAAATATGTATGATTTAATCAAAGTATCAAAACAAGAAACGCCAACTTATTACCAATTTTGCCCAATGGCAAACAATGGTATAGGTGCTAATTGGTTAAGCAAAGAAAATGTAGTTAAAAATCCTTACTATGGTTCTATGATGTTGAGTTGCGGAAAAGTAACAGAAACTATCAAATAAATTTAATTTGGCGAAGCCAAAAAAGGCTTCGCCTTTTTTATTCAATTAATTGAAATAATCAAAATGAAAAATAAAAAAATAAAAAACATATCAATATTGCCTACGGCAATATTGATATTGTTTCTTTCTCAATCCATTTTCGCTCAAAAAATCGTTCGCTACGATTTATATGTGCGTGATACAATCGTAACTTTTGGCGACAAACCAAAACACGCCATTGCGGTAAACGGACAAATCCCAATGCCAACATTAACATTTACCGAAGGCGACATTGCAGAAATTTATGTACATAACGAACTAAAAGAGGAAACATCATTGCATTGGCACGGATTATTTTTGCCAAACAAAGAAGATGGCGTTCCTAATTTGACACAAATGCCAATAAAACCCAAAACGACACACAAATATTCTTTCCCAATTATACAACACGGCACACATTGGTATCACAGTCATTCGGGATTGCAAGAACAAATCGGAATGTACGGAAATTTTGTAATGCTCAAAAAACCAACTGACCCAACTTTTAGAAAAGGAATTGACGATTTGCCAAGCATTCCAATAGTTTTAAGCGAATGGACAGATGCAAATCCTGATAATGTACACCGAATGTTGCACAACGCAACCGATTGGTTCGCTATCCAAAAAGGAACAACACAAAGTTATTCCGAAGCAATCCAACAAGGTCATTTCAAAACCAAAGTTACCAACGAATGGAAACGAATGAATGCAATGGACGTGAGCGATGTTTATTATAACAAATTTTTAATCAACGGAAAAAACGAAAGCCAACTTTCGCAATTTAAAGGTGGCGACAAAGTGCGTTTACGCATTTCAAACGGTGGAGCATCAACCTATTTTTGGCTCAACTATGCAGGCGGAAAAATTACCGTTGTCGCTAATGATGGTAACGATGTAGAACCTGTTGAAGTAGATAGATTAATCGTAGCAGTTTCCGAAACCTACGATATAATAGTTACCATTCCAGCCGACAAAACCGCTTACGAATTTTTGGTAACTTCCGAAGACCGAACAAAATCCGCATCATTATATTTAGGCGATGGTATCAAACAACTCACTTCTACCCTACCAAAATTAAAATATTTTGAAGGTATGAAAATGATGAACGATATGATGAAAATGAACGGAGATTTAGACGATATGGGAATGAGTATGTCTTACAATCAAATGGATATGAACGTAGTAATGTATCCTGAAATTACAGGCGAAGCAAAACCCAAAAACGACAAAATGGGCGATATGAAAATGACCGAAGACGATTATAACAGCAATAAACTTTCGGATATTGTAACCCTAAATTATGCAATGTTAAAATCGCCAAGCAAAACAACACTCCCAAAAGATGCACCAATAAGAGAACTAAAATTTGAACTTACAGGAAATATGAACCGCTACGTTTGGAGTTTAGACAACAAAGTAGTTTCCGAAACGGATAAAATTCTAATCAAAAAAGGCGAAAATGTACGCATAACAATCTACAATGGTTCAATGATGCGACACCCAATGCACTTGCACGGACACGATTTTAGAATTATAAACGGACAAGGCGACTATGCACCACTCAAAAACATCATCGATATTATGCCAATGGAAACCGATGTTTTAGAATTTAATGCCAATGTCGAGGGCGATTGGTTTTTCCATTGTCACATTCTCTACCATATGATGAGCGGAATGGGCAGAGTTTTTACATACGAAAATCAAGCACCAAATCCCGAAATACCAAATCCAAAACTCGCACAACGCAAACTTTTTGCCGACGACAGAAAATTCCATTTTATGGCAGAAAATGATTTTGCAACCAACGGAAACGATGGAGAAGCAATGTATCAAAGCACACGTTGGAGCATTGGCACAGAATGGCGTTTGGGTTACAACGACCATCACGGCTACGAAACCGAAACACACATTGGGCGATATATTGGAAAAATGCAATGGATAATGCCATTTATAGGTTTCGATTGGCGATACAGAAAAATGGAAGATGGCGAAACAGAAAAAAACCTTTTCGGGCAAGAAAGCACCAAAGATGTTCGTTCTGTTTTTAGTGCAGGATTAGAATACACAATGCCAATGCTAATAAAAGCACAAGTCGAAATTTTTACCGATGGAAATTTTAGATTACAATTTGAACGCAAAGACATTCCAGTTTCCAAACGCCTACGAATGAGTTTAATGTGGAATACCGACAAAGAATATATGGCAGGATTGCGTTATATAATTAAACGAAACTTTGGAGTAACTACACATTATGATAGCGATATGGGAATAGGTTTTGGAGCAAGTTTTAATTATTAAATTCATTATATTTGCTAAATGAAAAACTTTTGGTTCATATTTTCAATATTCTTATTATCACTTACGGTTTATCCGTGTAGTGAAAATGACGATTGCGAAAAAAACATAAATTCAGAAGTTTGCAAAGCCGAAAATCAAAAAAACAAAACCCAAGAACCTGAACATTGCACTCCTTTTTGTAATTGTTCACATTGTCCAGCTTCCGTATTTTTTATCAATAACATTTCTTATACTCTAAAAAAGAAAGTGATATTGTTTCAAGAAGAAAAACTTTTAAGTTTTTACACTTCTATCTACACCAAAAAAATTGCCGACAAAATTTGGCAACCGCCCAAAATTAGTTAATAAAAAATGTGCTTCGCACAAAAACACTTTCAGTGCTTCGCACCGAAAGTGTTCCTTTATTTTATTTAACTAATATCTATCAAAATGACAAAATTCATATTGCCATTGCTACTGCTTTTTAGCGTTTGCACAATGGCACAAGTCAAAAACGACACCATAAAGAAAGAAAAAGAACCAGAAGAACTTGAAGAAGTTCGCATACAATCTACAAGAACAAGCCGAACAATTCGCAACACGCCAACCCGAATTGAAACAATTGATGCCGAAGAATTAGACGAAAAAGGAAATATGAAACCCGCCAACGTTTCAATGGTACTTCACGAAAGTACAGGTTTACAAGTACAACAAACATCGGCTACAAGTGGAAATGCAAGTATTCGAGTGCAAGGTTTAGACGGTCGTTACACCCAACTTCTCAAAGACGGTTATCCTAATTTTGGAAACTTTGCCAGCGGTTTAAGCATTCTCGAAATTCCACCGTTGGACTTAAAACAAGTCGAAGTTATAAAAGGTCCTGCATCTACTCTATTTGGTGGCGGAGCAATTGCAGGAGTTGTAAATTTCATTTCCAAAACTCCAAAAGAAAAAGGAGAATATAATTTTATAATCAACCAATCAAATATTGGTCAATCTAATATTGGTGGTTATGCTTCCCAACGAAAAGGAAAATTTGGCTATGCCGTTTTAGGATTGTTAAACCTTCAAAAATCGTATGATGTTGACAATGATGATTTTTCTGAAATTCCAAAATCAAACAATTTTACAATCAATCCACGCATTTTCTATTATCCAAACGCAACCACTACTTTTATGTTGGGCAATAGTTTCACAAAAGGTATTATGAAAGGTGGAGATATGAATGTTATTGCAGGAAATGCAGATAGTTTTCATAAATATTTTGAGCAAAATGAAACCATTAGAAATACCACTACTTTTGAATTTGATAAGAAATTTGCAGAAACAAATAGTTTTAAACTCAAACAAAGTTGGAGTTTTTTCGATAGAAAAATCAATATTCCATACTATGAATTTTCAGGTTTCAACACAAATATATTCACAGATGCATCGTATCTTTTCATCACAAAAAAGAATACAATCATTACAGGTTTAAATTTTCAATATGATGATTTTAAACAAAGAAATATTTCAACTTTTGATGCCAAAACCAACACAATTGGCGCATACATTCAACAAACTTGGGATATTTCAGATAACATTAAACTCGAAAACGGATTACGAATTGATAATGTAAATTATTCTAATTTGAATTTCTCAAAAAATCAAACGTTCTTTTTGCCAAAATTTTCGGCATTATTCAAATTTAACAATAAATGGAGTTCTCGAATTGGTGGCGGATTAGGTTATAAAATTCCAACCATTTTTACCGAACAAACCGAAACCAATCAATATCAAAATGTTTTATCGTTAAATAATGTAGAAGCCGAAAAAAGTATTGGTGGCACAACCGATGTAAATTTCAAAACAAATCTTTCAGACGATTTTGTTTTCAGCATCAACCAAATGTTTTTTGCAACACAAATCAACAAACCATTAATTTTGCAAAATAGCGGAGTAAATACATTCTTTATCAATGCAGATAAACCAGTTATAAGCAACGGTTTTGAAACTAACATAAAATTTATTTTCAAAGAAGATTTAAAGTTTTTCGTGGGTTACACATTTACAAACGCCAAAGCAAAATATCTAACCTCTAATCAGTTTTTGCCATTGTTACCTAAAAACAAATTAAATATGGCGTTAATTTTTGAAAAAGAAGACAATTTTAAACTCGGTTTAGAAGGTTTTTTTACCGACAAACAGTTTCTTTACAACGGAACACAAACGCCAACATTTTGGGAATTTGGGTTTATGGCAGAAAAAACATTGTGGGAAAATTATTCATTCTTCATAAATTTTGAAAATTTTACAGACACACGCCAAAGCAATTACAAACCAGTTGTAAACGGTTCACACAACAACCCAACTTTTGACGACATTTGGACACACACAGAAGGAGCAACAATAAACGGAGGCATAAAACTAAAATTCTAAATAATTAAAAAATGGAAACAAATAAATTATATAGTAAAGCATTATTAATAGCTCAATTTGTTGTTATTTATAACATTATCGAGGGAATAATATCAATGTTTTTAGGATATGAAAACGAAAGTTTAACACTTTTCGGGTTTGGAGTAGATAGTTTTATCGAAGTAGCTTCAAATCTTGGAGTAGTTTTTATGATAAAACGAATACAACAAAATCCAAATAGCGACAAATCTACATTTGAAGTAAAAGCACTAAAAATAACAGGTTGGGGATTTTATCTTTTAAGTGTTAGTTTGTTAATCGGAATTTTCATAAACATCTATAAAAAACATCTTCCTGAAAACACAATTTTTGGCGTAATAATATCAATCATATCAATTATTGTTATGGCTTATGTATCTTATAATCAATTAACAATCGGAAAAAAACTTAATTCAGAACCAATTATTGCAGATGCAAAATGTACCATTATTTGCATTTATATGAGCATAGTTTTATTAATATCAAGTGCGGTTTATTATTATACAGGATTTGCCTATACAGATAGTTTAGGTGCATTATGCTTAATTTATTTTTCTTTTCAAGAAGGCAAAGAGTGTTTTGAAAAGGCAAAAGGAAAATCAACTTGCAAATGTTAATATAAAGTTTACAAAAAAGTAAAATTTTAATTATTTTTGATAAATATTAATCAACTAAAAAACTAAAAATATGGCTTCTACATCAGAAACAGGACACGCAAAAAATGTTGCAAATCTTCAAGATTTAATTTCATTCGTAACAGGTTACGGAGCAACCTACAACCCAACAAAAAACGCATTAAAGTTGCCACAACTTAACGCATTAGCCACAGCATCGCAAACAAGTTTAGCCGATGTTGTTACTATAAATACCGCTTACAATAATAAGGTAAACGAAAGAGTAACCGCTTTCAGCGGTTTAAAAGCGTTATCAACTCGATTAGTAAACGCATTAGAAACTACTGATGCTACTGCACAAGTTATAAAAGATGCGAAAGGGTTTAACAGAAAGTTACAAGGCAAACGAGCATCAACAGCTACAACACCAATCGACCCAAACACGCCAGCACCAGCAACCATTTCAACAAGTCAGCAATCGTATGACCAACAAATACAACATTTGGCAGGTTTAATTTCGGTTTTGCAATCAGAGCCAAGCTATGCACCAAACGAAACCGATTTAGCAATTGCAACACTTACAGCCAAACAAGCCGACCTAACCGCTAAAAACAATGAAGTTTCAACTGCATATACAAATATCAGCAATTCAAGAATTGCAAGAAACAACACATTGTATGCAGACAACACAGGATTAGTTGAAATAGCAACCGAAGTGAAGAAATACATCAAATCACTTTTTGGAGCATCAAGCCCAGAATTTGCACAAGTAAAAGGAATAGAATTTAAGAAAGCGAAAAAATAACATAACCCAAAACAGAAAAGTACACCCCACATTTAAGAATATGCAAACCGCAGAAAGAAATATACTAAACGCAAAAAGAATTGTTTGTTTCGCAAACAAACTTATTGCTACCGCAATAAGTTTTATCTTATTTGCGTTTAGATTTATTTCAACCGCATTTAGAATTATTCAATCCGCAGAAAGAAATATGACAACCGCAATTAGAAATATAGCTTCCGCAAATAGAATAATAGCAATCGCCAAATGGAATGAAAAAAAAAAAGGGCGTCATATAACAGCAGTTTGGCAATATGGCGGGTTTAGGCTTAATTTGAAGTTGGTTTTGTACTTGCAAAGTCAGTGTTTAACCGAAAGTTTAGGCTTCCTTAATCCGCCACATCGCCAAGCTGCGGGACGTTATGCGGTCATTGTAAAAGACGACACAGACAAACTTAAATCATAAATAGACTTCAAAAAAATGCTTGACAAAATAACACATTAATAAATGTCTAAATGACAAAACAAATTTGGAACGACACTACGCAAAAACAAAACGACTTCAATAAAATGGACTATAAAAGAATTGCTGAAAATATAATTGAACTAAAAAATGCAGACTTGACATTGAGGGACAAACTTGTGCAAAGCGGACAACTTAGTGAAGGTTATAACGAACAGATGAAAGAGTTGCATATCCAAAACGCTAAAATCCTTAATGACATAATAGATACAATCGGTTATCCAACAATTGACAAAGTAGGTAAAGAAGCAAACGAAGCAACTTGGTTGGTAATACAACATTCAATCGGACAACCACTCTTTATGAAAAAGTGTGCGAAACTTTTGGAAAAAGTAGTAAGTGAAAGTAAAGCAGACCCAAGAAGTTTAGCGTATTTAACTGACCGAATTGCAGTTTTTGAAGGTAAGTCACAACTTTACGGAACTCAATTTGACTGGGACAAAAACGGAACTCTAAGCCCAAATATATTTGACGACTTAACCAAAGTAAACGAAAGAAGAAAATCAATCGGACTTAACACACTTGAAGAACAAACAGAAATAATGAGAAGACAAGTAATAAATGAAAATCAATCGCCACCAAAAGACTTTGAAAAAAGAAAGCAAGAAATTGAACAATGGAGAAAGAATGTCGGATGGGCGATATAAAAACAGCCACTAACAGCTAGAGTTTCGTTGCGTGCGCAGCACGAACAATGAAACTCCTGTTGAACAGCCAGTCCCGATAGCTATCGGGAGAACCGGAATACCTGCCGTTAACACTATGGAGTTATCGTAAAGTTTTGAGAGAGGATAGTAAGAGGATTTAGTGTCCTCTTTTTTTTGGAGTAGTTTTAGTGTTGGTTTTCTTGTGTTTTCTTTCACTTTTGGGCATAAAATCCCTTACCCATAATTTAGCTTTTACAGGGAATAGAGCTTTGGCTACCGCCAAGATACCAAGCAGGCGGACCACGCTGGTCGAAAACTGCTATCCGGTGTAAATTGCCCGTTTTACAACACGGACATTTGGGCAAAAAAGGCTTCTTTTCTCGCTTTTCCAATACTTTTACTTGGAGTTTCTCCTGCAAAAGTTTGAGCTTTTCGCGCTTCCAAGTGCTACTCAAAAAACCATAATGACGAATTTTGACAAACCGCTTGGGCAAAATATGCAACGAAAACCGTCGGATAAACTCCTGATGCGAGAGCGTCATTTGCTTTTTGACACCCGCCATTCGATAATCCTTGTAATCAAAAGTCACGTTTTGACTGTCGATGTCTTTAATTCGATGGTTGCTAATGGCAATCTTGTGCGTGTATCTCCCCAAATATTCCACGACTGACTTTGGACTTCCAAATGGTTTTTTAGCAAATACAACCCAAGGCTTCTGCCACAACTCTTGCCGAATTTGCTCGTACTTTATAGGTTCCTTTTCTTTGAGTTTCTGGCAATATTTAGCCCTAAATACTTTTGACAAAGCTTTGACTGAGAATAAAAAATTGCCATCCGTTCGGCTATTTTGCCATTGTCCGTTTTTATTGATTCCTCCTCCAGGAACAATGCAATGCAGGTGCGGATGCAAACTCAATTGTTGTCCCCAAGTGTGCAAAACGGCAATCATTCCCATTTGCATTTCCTTGGTTTTGCCAAATTGTTGCAGGGTTTCCCAAGTAGCCTCAAACAAGGTATCATAAACCAATTTTGGACTGTGAATCGCCAATGCATTAACGCTATCGGGCAAAGTAAAAACCACATGAAAATAAGGCACTGGCAAAAGTTCTGTTTCTCTAGCCTGTATCCAATCTTCTCGTTTATTGCCCTGACACTTGGGACAATGACGATTGCGGCAAGAGTTGTAACTAATGGTCAGATTTCCACACTGATCACAAGCATCGATATGACCGCCAAATTCGGCTGTTCTACATTTTTTGATGGCATAAAGCGTACGTAGTTGCCAAGTATTCAATCCATAATTCTCGATTTTCGAACCTACTTTTCGCAGCACATCAGCTACTTCCGGCTGCATTTCTCGAAAAGCGTATCCAGTGGACTAAAAATGCGCTGACTCTCGAGTTGGGCTATCTGCAAATACTCCATCGTCGTCTCGATATTTTGATGTCCCAAAAGGTCTTTCAGTGTCATAATATCCATTCCATCTTCGAGCAAATGTGTGGCATAAGAGTGCCGAAGCGTATGCGTGTGTACTTCTTTTTTAATACCCGCAGCTTTGGCAACTTGTTTGACTGCCCATTGCACACCTCGTTGGCTGTAACGACTGTCGAAATCGCCACCTGCTCTCGCAATAGGCTGACCGTTGAAAAGATAATCTTGTGGTTTTTCACACTCGATGTACTTTTTTAGTCCTCGAATTAAATGTACCGAAAGCGGAACGTAACGGTCTTTTTTGCCCTTGCCTTGCACCACTTTGAGTTGTTTTCTATCGAAATCCACCCCGATAGCTATCGGGGTGCAATCGTACAGAACGAGCTTCCATACAGCGAAGTCCACAGCCATAAAGCAAACCAATAAGGATACGGTGTTTGAGCAATTTTGCATTTTGAAGCATTGCCCAAACTTCTTCTTTGCTCAATACAACAGGAAGCGTTTTCTCGTGTTTTATCGACGGAAGTCGAAGGTATTCATAAGGAAGTCCTTCGGATTTTAACAAAAACCGAAGTCCATAGACACAGTGTTTAAAATAGGTTTGAGATGGGGTTTTGGACTTTTTTTGTTGGTAAAACAAGTAGTCCTGAACTTGTTCGGGATCCAATTCCGTTGGGATTTTGACAAAATACAACGAAATCGAAGCTACGTGCCTCGAATAATTGTTGAAGGTACTCTGGCTTCGTCCCAATACCGAAACCGTGCGCTCAAAACGAGCCAATAACTCCTCAAAACCCGGAACTTCTCGCTTGGCTTGGTTGAGAATTTTATTCTCTCTTAATAAATCTGGATGCTTTTTTTTGTAGTCATATTTTCAAAGTTTTAATTATCTTTGAAAGGTACTAAATCAGCGCGAGTGCTACCGAAGGTTTAGTTCAACA
>CAMCTL010000121.1 GCA_945878515.1 Flavobacterium psychrophilum
TAGCAAGCCGTGAATAACTCTAGCAGATTCGGTCATCTCGGCATCCGAGTTGGGGAAAATGCGTTTAATTTCTTCTGGATTCATAGTGTTTTGGGGTTTAATTATTGATGTTATAAAAATATAAAAAAATGTAATATTATTTATTTTCAGGTTACTATTTTTAAATAAAAATCAAATAATCGTAGAAACTTTTTTGCTAGTCCTTTCCAGATTTTTGCAGACAATTTCCGCCTTTTGGCTGATACTTTTCGCTATTTGGCTAATAATGTCCGCTGTTTGACTAATGCTCTCCGCACTTTGGCTAACGCTTTCCGCAGTTTGGCTGATGCTTTCCGCTAACGGAAGGTATTAGCCAAACGGCGGAAGACTTCAAATAAAAGGCGGAAAGCCTTAGTCAAAATGCGGCTAAGCCCAACTAAAAGGCGGAAAGAATTAACTAAAGGGGAATTAATAATAAAAGTAGTAATGAAATCAATTTATGCATTCACAACCGCAATTTCTTCATCAGTTAGTTCATACAATTGATAAACGATGGCGTCTATTTGGTTTTCTAAAGCTGTTGTTTCGGTTGTTGCATCTCTTCAATAATCTTCATAGTCTCCACGCTCACAGTACAAACTTTTTTCAATAAATCAATAACGTGCAGTTTGTAATCAGCAAAACGATAGGTGTTAAAATTTTCAGCAATAGTTTTGTCGGTGAATTTTTTTTCTTTGTATTGGTCTAAAACCCATTCTAGAGCCGAACGATTGCCTAATTTATACAACCACGCACTTTCAGGAATTCCTAAAATATGCGTATGTTCGTCGATAGCGATAACACCTTGCGCTTTATCAGCTTTTAGTTTTACTTTGAGTTTGTAGTTTTTGTCTTTGATGCTACTATTATCAATAACCTTCAAGTCGAAAGGCGCAACAGTTTCGTAATCGATGTGCAATTCCATCAATTGTTTCCCCCAAGAAACCCATTGGTAAAAATCTTCGTAAAACGGTAGTCGTGGAAACTCTCGTTTAAGGTTTAACTCGTATTTTTTGCGGTAGGCTGGATTGTGCAGAACAGCATAGGTGTAATAGAAAATGTCTTCTTTGGAAATATTTGCGTCTTTATAATGCGTTGTAAACTGACTTAAACCCCAATTGGTAATATTGTCGCACCGCTTTCCTTCTTGGTCGTAGATGTATAAAGGCATTGTTTTATTTCCACCTGCGGCATTGCTTAACGAATTCAAATCGTTGATGTTTTCAAATGCTAAAGTAGAAAATTGAATTTCGGTATCTTTCCCTATATATCCAATGCATTTATTCAATCCTTTTAAATCTTTTGAAAAAATATCAACGTGATTTTGGGTTAGGACATCACTAAATATTTTTTCTGAATAATAATACTTTTTGGTAAATGGTTTATAATATGCAGTGATAATTAAATCTTTATTGAATTTTGATTTTAAATTCCTATTGAATTTATTCGTTAAATCTCTACTCCATTTTATTTCTTCATTTTGATTTTGATTGGATATTGAACTATTATAGCTTTTTGATAAAAACTTTGATTTTTCTAAAATGTTTTTTTTATCAAAATCATAAACCCATTCATCTCTTGCAGTAACAAGTCCATTTGACATCTTTTTAAAGATAGTTTCGCTATTTTTATTATCTGCCACAGGAATTAAACTTTCCCAGTCATTATCATCAGAAAGATTTACCCAATTATTGTTTTTATCTGGATGAATAATATCAAAAACTAAATCTTGAATTTTAGCATCGTTTAGAAACTTTAATTTTTCAATGGCTAATTCTTCTTCGGGTCTTCTATAATAATAGATTCTGCATTTATCTGAATAAGCTCTTCTTTGTTCGTAAATTATTGTTGGTTCTTCGACTGCATTATGTTCTATTTTTAATGCTTCAAATTGCTGTTCATTTTCCGCAACTATCTTGTTTTTAACTTTTACCAAAAACATAATAGCAACTCCCGTTTGAATTCCAAAAACGTTGTGTTTAGGTCCTGAAAGCTTAGGATTGCTACGAACATCGCCACCCAAATCAACAATATAAATGTGATTAAACTCAGCCGCAATAATCTTTCTAAAACCATCAAAAGTTCTACTGTCTATAAAGGAGCGATTGGTTACAAATGCTAAAATTCCGTTATCTTCCAATCGATCTGTTGCCCAACGATAGAAACGAGCGTACATATCGTACACTTTTGATTTTTGAGCAGTTGAAAATCTAACATACGTTTCTTTTATTCGTTTATCAACATCTGGGTATTCTCTGTTTTTATTAAAATCATTAAAATTAGCTTGGTTCGCATTGTACGGCGGATTGCCTACAATCACGGATATTTTTTGCTCATTTTGGCGTTTAATTCTTTCCGCATTTTCAGAGCTAAAACCAAACATATTTTGTTGTTTTCCTTCATACTTTAAGCCATCAATATTGTCTAAAGTATCTACAAAACACGAATTTGGAAACTCAATGTATTTGCCCATTTTTTGTTTGTAGGTGTATTCTATATTCAAATTGGCAACATAATAAGGAAGAATGGCTACTTCGTTTGCAAAAATTTCGTTCCTATATTTATATTCCAAATACTGGTCTGGAATAAGATCGATAATATCCGTGATAAATGTTCCTGTTCCTGTGGCGGGATCAAGAATAGGAACGTTTTTGTCGGCAAGGCTTTTATTAAAATGTTTTTGCAGTAAATAGTCGATGCTTTTTACCATAAAACGCACCACCTCGTTTGGGGTGTAAACCACACCAAGCTTGTCGGCACCTTTGGGATTATAGACTTTATAGAAGTTTTCGTAAACTACCTTGAGGAATTTTTGTTTCTCGTGATGGTCGCTTACTAAAGCCGCTTGAGCGTTCAAGGTTTTGTAATAATGACCGAGTTCGCCCAACTGGTTTTGACGCATCGAACGAGACATAAAGGTATTTACCAAATTTTCTAGTTGCGATGCAATATTATTTTCGTGATGAAAATCGGATTCATCAAAAACCGATTTAAACAAATCTTCGGTAAGGATGTGTTGGATAATCATTTCCCGAATATCTTCTTTGGTAATTTGTGGGTTGATTTCTTTTTGACACATCTCAAAAAAATCTTCCGAACTTTTTACAAACGCTTTGTTGGTTTTGAATTCATCACTTATTGTATTACGAAGTGTATCTACAATAGTAGGAATATCTTCTTTGAACTTGCGTAAAGCTTCATCAAATTTCTCAATATAATCGGGTTTGTAATTGATAAATTGCAAGAGAATTTTCTCTAATTTACTAGCATCATTCATTTCAATCCTTGAAATTTCAGCGCCATTTTGAATTAAAACCGCAAAAATACTGTCTTGAAAAATGATGTTGGTTTTAGGATAACCGTCCTTGTACAGTTTTTTGTTAATTTCGTTATCGAGTGTGTCGCTAGTATCTTTACTCTCAACATATCCTTTATGAATTCGGAGTTCGTTCATCAAGATTCCATCGGGACGAATGTTTCTTCCTGCTTCATTCTTTATCGTTACTTCGGTTGCATACACATAATGTTTAGTTGTAGCCATTTGCAATAACAACATATCAAATGGTTGCTTGATAGCCATTTCGTTACTAATTCCTGACCTTTTTAATGAATGCGAATAGTTGTAATATTGATGAATGAGTTGTAGGGACATTGTTTTTCTTTTTTTTCAAATATAGGTTATTAATTCAACTTAAAATCCACCTCCATTTTCTCCAATTCCATCAGTAATTCATTAGAGATTTTGACTTTCAAATTGCGGCTTGGCAATGAAATTTTAGTGATGATTTTAGTTTCTTCGACAGCCGTTTCGGTTTCTGAAATAGGTTCCTCTATATCCAATTCATCTTCTCCTGAAAACTCTTCAGTAAAAATTTCAGTTTCTTCTGGAATCTCATCATCAAATAATACCGCATCCGCTTTTTGTTCAACTATTACGGTTTCAGGAATAATTGCGGCTTTTTTTATTTCGGTTTCTAGTTCGACAATATCAAATGTAACCAGACCATTTCCCTTGTTGGATTGGAAAACAGCATTTAATTTTGAGATAAAAGTTTCATTCAAATCTTTTATGTCTAGCAAGACATTCAGTTTTTTGGCATAACTCTCAAAAACATCTTGCAACATTTTGAATTCCAAGAATTGAATCATCGGATCTCCTTTTTTTCCTGTTTCTTTGTTTGGCCATCCTTCTTTGACCATAATTTTTATGTACGTAAAACTATTTGGAATCAAATAATGGCGGTATTTCATATATTCTTCTCCAAAAATTTTGAACTCATAACTTTCATCATATCCTTCAAGATGAAACAACGCCCAGCCTTTTCCATTCTTGGCAATACGGTGCTGAACATTGCTAATGATGCCTCCAAAAGTTAAATTCTTACTCACATATTGATTCAAATCTTTGAGTACTTCCAGCTTTGAATTACAGAAATATTTCATCTCATATTTAAAATCGTCCAGCGGATGTCCTGAAATATAAATTCCAACTACTTCTTTTTCTTTGGCGAGTTTTTCCATCGTACTCCAATCCTCGCAAGGTGGCACAACGGGTTCGGCAATTTGAACATCGCTACTTTCGCCAAACAAACTTACTTGTGATGAATTTTCGTTTTCCTGAAATTTGGCGCCATAACGAATCGCTTTTTCGTAAAAAGTAATTCCGTCACCATCATCGTGGAAATACTGTGCTCTTGTAGTTCCAGTAAAAGAGTCAAAACCTCCCGCCAAAGCCAGATTTTCTAATGCTTTTTTGTTAGCCGCGCGCAAATCAATACGTTTGGTCAAATCAAAAATCGATTTATACTTTGTAGTTTTTCTATTTTCGACAATTGTTGCCACGGCTCCAGAACCAACGCCTTTTACAGCTCCCATTCCGAAACGAACTGCATACTCACTGTTTACGGTAAATTTATAAAAAGACTCGTTCACATCCGGTCCCAAAACCTTCAATCCCATTCGCTTACATTCTTCCATAAAAAAGGTTACTTGCTTGATGTCGCTCATATTATTCGACAAAACTGCCGCCATATATTCGGCTGGATAATTCGCTTTCAAATAAGCTGTTTGGTACGCAATCCAAGCATAACAAGTCGAATGCGATTTGTTGAACGCATATTCGGCAAAGGCTTTCCAGTCGTTCCAAATTTTCTCTAATTTGTCTTTGGCGTGACCTTTTGCCATCGCTTGCGAGATAAATTTAGGCTCCATTTTCGCCAAAACATCAATCAATTTTTTTCCCATCGCTTTACGCAAAACGTCGGCATCACCTTTGGAAAAATCGGCTAATTTTTGGGACAAAAGCATTACCTGTTCTTGGTAAACGGTAATTCCGTAAGTGTCTTTGAGTAATTCTTCGCAGTCATCCAAGTCGTATTCTATAGGTTCTTCTCCGTTTTTTCGTCTAATAAAACTTGGTATATAAGCAATTGGTCCTGGACGATAGAGCGCATTCATTGCAATCAAATCCGGAAAAACCGTTGGCTTCAATTCCTTCATATATTTTTGCATTCCCGCACTTTCGTATTGGAAAATCCCCACTGTTTCGCCACGTTGAAAAAGTTCATAAGTTTTTGGATCATCAATAGGAAATTCATCAGGATTGAGTTCGATTCCACTTCTATATTTGACTAATTTCACGGTGTCTTTAATTAAAGTCAGGGTTTTCAAACCCAAGAAGTCCATCTTCAACAAACCGGCACTTTCTACCACCGAGTTATCAAATTGGGTCACAAACAAATCCGAATCTTTGGCGGTTGAAACAGGAACAAAATCGGTAATATCACTTGGCGTTATGATTACTCCACAAGCGTGAATCCCAGTATTTCTAAGATTTCCTTCCAATACTTTGGCTTGCTGAATGGTTTCGCCACCCAAATCGCCTTCGTTGGCCAAACCAATTAATTCCTTTATTTTTTCAAATTCTTCAGGACGAACGGTCTTTTTTATTAAATCTTCTTTTTCGTTCAAAAAGCGCGCTAAATTCCATTTAGACGGCATCATTCCCGGAATTAATTTGGCAATTTTATCCGCTTCAAATAAAGGCAAATCCAACACACGAGCCGTATCACGAATCGCCGATTTGGTAGCCATTTTACCGTAAGTGATAATTTGCGCCACTTGTTTCTTACCGTATTTTCGAATCACATAATCCATCACGCTGCTTCGTCCTTCATCGTCAAAATCGATATCAATATCGGGAAGTGAAACCCTGTCTGGATTCAAGAATCTCTCGAAAAGCAGATTGTATAAAAGCGGATCGATATTGGTAATTTTCAAACAATAGGCCACCACCGAACCTGCCGCAGAACCCCGACCAGGCCCAACAGAAACGCCCATCTTTCGGGCTTCGGCGATGAAATCTTGTACAATCAAAAAATAACCTGGATAACCCGAATTTTCGATAGTCAATAATTCAAAATCCAATCTTTCCTGAATTTCGGGTGTGATTTCCTTGTATCTTCGTTTCGCACCTTCAAAAGTAAGATGTTTCAAATAAGCATTTTCGCCTCGAACTCCACCATCAACAGCGTCTTCTGGAACATTAAATTCAACAGGAATTTCAAACTTTGGAAGCAAAACTTCGCGAGCCAAATTGTAAATTTCGATTTTATCTACAATCTCAGCAATATTCGAAATCGCTTCGGGTAAATTATTGAAAAGTTGTTTCATCTCCTCACCGGATTTGAAATAATATTCCTGATTGGGCAAACCATAACGATAGCCACGTCCACGACCTATTGGTGTAGATTGTTTTTCGCCATCGCGAACACAAAGCAAAATATCGTGCGCGTTGGCATTATCCTTGTCAATGTAAAAAGTATTATTTGTAGCAACTATCTTAACTTGGTGCTTTCTTGCCAATGAAATTAAGGTTTCATTTACCCGATTTTCGTCCTCCTGATTGTGACGCATCACTTCAATATAGAAATCTTCGCCAAATTCTTTTTTCCACCAAATTAAGGCTTCTTCGGCTTGATTTTCGCCCAAATTCAAAATCTTGCTTGGAATTTCCCCGTATAGATTTCCGGACAACACAATGATATCTTCTTTGTATTCCTGAATAATTTTCCTATCGATTCTAGGTAAATAATAAAACCCTTCTGTGTGCGCCAAAGAAGACATTTTGGCCAAATTATGATAGCCTTTTTTGGTCTTCGCCAAAAGCACAATTTGATAACCGTTATCTTTTACCGACTTGTTATTATGATCCTCACAAACAAAAAATTCGCAACCCACAATTGGTTTCATTTTAACTTCGGAAGGAATTTCTCCTTTTTCTACGGCTTCCTTATTTTTGGTTTCAACCGCTTTATTATGGTTTAAAATATCCCTTACAAAGTGAAAAGCCCCCATCAAATTATTGTAATCTGTCATTGCAACCGCAGGCATTTTTTGCTGAGAAGCGGCTTTAACCAATGCCGCAACACTAATGGTAGATTGCAAAACCGAAAATTGAGTATGATTGTGCAAATGCACAAAATCCGTATCAACTAAGCTTTTTTTATTGTCTGAAAGCTCTTGTTTTGAAATGGTTGCCGTTTGTTTTCCACCTAATTGCTGGCGAATTTTATCAGAAGCCTCCTTTAAATTAATATGCTGCAATCCGATGAACTGAATTTCCCGAGGATTTTTTAACTGGAAATCCTCGAAATATTCTTGCTCAACTTCAAGTTCCTTTTTGGTAAAAATTTCGGTACGAATTAATTCGAAAAAGCAACGTGTTGTCGCTTCAACATCGGCAGTGGCATTGTGTGCCTCGACAAATGGATTATTAAAGAGATATTGGTGTAATTCTGTTAATGTAGGCAATTTGAATTTTCCACCTCGACCTCCGGGCAGTTTCAATACTGAAGCGGTCACTTCAGTGCACGTATCGAGAATTGGCATCGAGCCCATTGGACTTTCGACACCCAATCTATAAAATTCACAAGCCAAAATATTGATATCAAAAGTCAAATTATGCCCCACGATAAACTTGGTCTTCGATAAGGCGACATTGAACTTGTCTAATACATCAACCAACGGAATTCCTTCGGCTTGAGCCAACTCAGTTGAAATACCATGAATTCTTTCGGCATCATAAGGAATATTAAATCCCTCAGGTTTTACCAAAAAATCCTGATGTTCGATGACTTTCCCCATATCATCGTGGAGTTGCCAAGCAATTTGAACGCATCTTGGCCAGTTATCCGTATCGGAAATGGGAGCGGTATATTTTTTTGGTAAACCAGTGGTTTCGGTATCGAATATTAAGTACATTGAGATTTTAGATTTTAGATCTTAGATTTTAGATTTCTATTTATGGTAACGTAAACCCAAAAAAAATACATCTGATTTTTCAATTCCAAAAATACATTTTATGGGGTTGAATTTCAATTATAGTTATCAACAAAAGCCTATTTAAATAAACTAAAAAATCAGCATAGAATTTTTTTGGATGTCGTAGTATTTTAGTAAATAAATTGCTCTAAATACTATTAAAAACATCCATTTCAGACCACGTTTTGTGATAATAAAATGCAAATAAAATGCTGTTTTAGGCAATTGAATAAAACCACTAAAACCATTATCATTATTAATTATTTGGACTATTTTGTATTTTGATAAAGTATTTACAACCAAGCCCTCGAATTACATTAAAATTTTATTAATACTTTAAACTTAAAAAAAGCGCTCATTTGCATATTAAATACTGTCAACATTAAAATTAAAGTCGAAATAAAAAAGCAGCTATAAATCACCAACCACGAACCAGAAGCTGCAAAGTGTTCTAAAACCTTTTTGGGTATCGTATATAAGTTAATAATAAAATTGACTGTTTTATTTCTTTTTTTAAATTTGCCAGCATTGTTTTAAAAAGAGAAACACATTTAATAAAAATAGTTAAAAATGAGTACTACATTATTCGACAAGGTATGGGATTCGCACGTGGTGCGTCAAATTGAAGATGGACCAGACGTGTTTTTTATTGACCGTCATTTCATCCATGAAGTGACAAGTCCCGTTGCTTTTTTAGGTTTAAAAGAAAGAGGAATTACGGTTTTATATCCGGAACGCACATTCGCAACTGCCGATCACAACACACCAACCATAAACCAACATTTGCCTGTTGAAGATGCATTATCTGCCAATCAGCTAAAGGCCTTAGAAGATAATGCAGCCGAATATGGTATTTCACACTGGGGACTGGGTCACCAAAAAAACGGAATTGTGCATGTAGTAGGTCCTGAAAACGGAATTACTTTGCCGGGTGCGACCATCGTTTGTGGAGATTCCCACACTTCTACTCACGGAGCTTTCGGAGCAATTGCTTTCGGAATTGGAACATCCGAGGTGGAAATGGTGCTTTCTACGCAATGTATTATGCAACCGAAACCAAAGAAAATGCGCATCAACGTAAATGGTGTTTTGAGTAAAGGTGTTGGTCCAAAAGATGTGGCTTTATATATTATTTCAAAACTAACAACATCTGGAGGAACTGGATATTTTGCTGAATATGCAGGAAATGTTTTTGAGGATATGTCAATGGAAGGCCGAATGACCGTTTGTAACTTAAGTATTGAAATGGGTGCTCGTGGTGGTATGATTGCTCCAGACCAAAAAACATTTGATTTCTTGGAAGGACGTTTATACGCACCAAAAGGAGAAGCTTGGACAAAAGCAGTAGAATATTGGAAAACTTTAAAAACAGATGTTGATGCAGTTTTTGATGCTGAATTAAATATAGACGCAGCTGATATTGAACCAATGATTACTTATGGTACAAATCCTGGAATGGGAATTGGTATTTCAAAAAACATTCCGAACGCCAATCAAGTAGAAGGTGGTGAAGAAACTTATAAAAAATCTTTAGCCTATATGGGCTTTGAAGAAAACGACGTGATGATTGGAAAACCAATCGATTTTGTTTTCTTAGGAAGTTGTACCAATGGCAGAATTGAAGATTTCAGGGCTTTTACAGAAATTGTGAAAGGACGCCAGAAAGCAGATAATGTTACCGCTTGGTTAGTTCCAGGTTCGCACGTTGTCGAAGCACAAATTAAAGAAGAAGGACTATTGGACATTCTAACCGAAGCAGGTTTTGTATTGCGTCAACCGGGTTGTTCGGCTTGTTTAGCAATGAACGACGATAAAGTTCCTGCTGGAAAATATGCGGTAAGTACATCCAATAGAAACTTCGAAGGTCGTCAAGGACCAGGTGCAAGGACTCTATTAGCAAGTCCAATTATGGCCGCAGCAGCAGCAGTTACTGGGAAACTGACAGACCCAAGAGATTTATTTTAGAGTGAAGATTTTAGATTTTAGATTGTTGCGAATAGCTTTACTTTTTTAAAATCTAAAACTTCAGATAAAAAATCACATATAATATTTAATACAAAACCATTTAAGATTTAAGATTTCGTCTTTCGGAGGACAATCTAAAATCTAAAATCTAAAATCTAAAATCTAAAATTAAAATGGCATACGATAAATTTAATATCCTTACGAGTAGTGCAGTGCCACTACCAATAGAAAACGTAGATACAGATCAAATCATCCCAGCTCGTTTCCTGAAAGCTACAAAACGTGAAGGTTTTGGAGATAACCTTTTCAGAGACTGGAGATACAACGGAGACAATACTCCAAAAGCGGATTTCGTTTTAAACGACAACACCTACAGCGGAAAAATCCTTGTGGGCGGAAAAAACTTCGGTTCGGGTTCTTCAAGAGAGCACGCGGCTTGGGCGGTGTACGATTATGGATTTCGTGCGGTAGTTTCAAGTTTCTTCGCTGATATTTTCAAAGGAAATTGTTTGAATATTGGTGTTTTGCCTGTTCAAGTGAGTCCAGAATTTGCAGAAACTATTTTTAAAGCGAT
>CAMCTL010000122.1 GCA_945878515.1 Flavobacterium psychrophilum
CCAGTTATGCCAAACGTTACAGCTACAATGGAAACGTGAATTTTAGATTTGAAAACTTAATTAGCAGCGAAAGAGGTTATCCAGATTACAACAAGCAAAATATTTATAATTTGCAATGGTCTCATTCAAAAGATTCTAAAGGAAGTCCAAATTCAAGCTTTTCCGCATCAGTAAATTTAGGTAGTAGTAAATATTTTCAACAATCTATAAATCAGGCAAATGTTGGGGCAAATTTAAATAATACTTTAAGTTCTTCCGTATCTTATAGCAAATCATTTCAAGGTGCTGTAGGTTCTCGATTGTCTTTGAGTGCCACACATTCGCAAAATACTCAAACCTCGGAAATCCAAATGACACTGCCGGATTTACAATATAGTGTAGATCGAATTTATCCATTTGTAGGAAAGGATGGAGTTAGAAAAGGATTTTTCAAAAATATCAATTTGAATTATAACATGAGCGGAAGAAATAGTTTTGTTACCACTGATTCTCTGTTTTTTTCAAAAGAAATGTTTGACAATGCGCAGTTGGGTGTTCAACATAGCATTCCTTTAAGTACAAATTTCAAGATATTTAAATATTTTAGTGCATCATCTTCCATGAATTATAATGAAGTCTGGGCTATCAAAACAATCCAAAGAAGCTACGACAGGGATCAAAGTAAAGTTGTAGATCAAACTGTCAATGGGTTTGATGCTTTTAGAACGTATAGTTTCTCAAGTAGTTTGGGAACAACTATTTATGGGACATTTAATTTTAAACCCGATCGAAAAATAAAATCAATCCGACACGTAATGAGACCTTCTTTGTCTTATGGATACACGCCGAGTTTCGAAAAATACTACGATACGTATGCCACAGATGCTTCTGGTACGATGATGAAAGATTATACACGTTTTGAAAACGGCATTTTTGGAATTCCAGGAAGAACCAATTCAAATAATCTTGGATTTGATTTGAGCAATACTTTCGAAGCAAAAATAACCGATCCAGACAGTACAAAAGTAGAACCAAAAAAAATAATGTTGCTCAATAATTTGAATTTCTCAACAAGTTATGACTTGACAGCCGATGGAAAAACCAAGCTTGGATGGTCTCCGGTAAGGGTAAGTGGTGGAACACAATTTTTTAAAGACAAATTGAATATGAATTTTGGTGCTACACTTGATCCTTATGCCATCGACAACGCTGGAACAAGAATAAACGTCTATAACATCAACAATGGCGGAAGTTTACTTAGAATGACCAGTGCCAATATGGTTTTAAATTATTCGATTTCTAGCCAAGATTCTGAAAAAGACGAGAAAGATAAAAACAAAGAAGGAGAAAGAAATGGTGGTCGTGATGACGATTTATTTGGACGAAATACAGTAGATAATGTCAGAGGTAGAAGCCAATTCGACGACAAAGAAAATGAAGATGAAACAGATAAAATCAGCGAATTTTTTACAGCAAAGTTGCCTTGGGATTTAACGTTTGCCTATTCGCTGACCTACACCAATGACAGACGAGAAAGTAAAATTACAGGAAATTCGTTGATGGTCTCAGCCAATGGAGATTTAACGCCAAAGTGGAAAATAGGAATTTCTACAGGATATGATTTTGTGCAAAATGGGGTTACTTATACCCAACTTCGATTTGAAAGGGATTTATTGAGTTGGCGAATGGATTTTAACTGGCAACCTTTTGGTAGTCAAGCCAATTGGAGTTTCTTTATCGGAATAAAATCAGGTATTTTGAGCGATATTAAGTACGATAAAGTAAGTGCTAGTAATAGATAATAAGTCTTTCAATTCTAATTTTTTAATAAATATTTACTACTTATGAAAAAAATAATCTTTACCGAAAACGCTCCAGCGCCCATTGGTCCATACAATCAGGCAGTTTTAAAAGGAAATACACTTTATACTTCTGGACAAATTGCGATAAATCCAGCTAATGGAGAATTGGTAATATCCAACATTGAAGATGAAACCAAACAAGTGATGGAGAACATGAAAGCTGTTCTTGAAGCAGCCGGAATGTCATTTGAAAACGTGGTAAAATCGACGATATTTATTATGAATATGAAAGATTTTGGAACAATCAACACCGTTTATGGTTCTTATTTCGACGAAAAAACCGCTCCAGCACGTGAAACGGTTCAAGTGGCATGTTTGCCAAAAAACGTAAATGTCGAAATTTCTATGATTGCGGTCGTATAGTGTTCAATATTAAAGCAGGAACTCCCAAATTGAAAAGTGAATAGTAAAAAATGATTTAAAGGAAAAAAAACAATTTCTAATTGTATTAACTATTTTTTTTATTGTTTCGAATAAAATCTAACATAGTCATATTCCGCAGAACTATTTTCTTGGTCTTTTCCTGTCCAATTTGCTGCAATAGCTGTAATCCATATATTAATGTTATCATGTTCAAACTGGCTGGCTGGATATTCCGCAATATGAGTTATTTTACCATCAACATAAAATGTTACTGTTTTTTCATTCCATTCAAAACCATAAGTATGCCAAATTCCAGCATCAAATAAAGGTATTGCAGTAATGTCATTAGGTGTTTTTGGCACTCGCCCGAATTCTTTACCATCTGCTTTCCAAATAATAACGTGCTGTGTGAATTTATTGAGTGTGCTTTCGGCGAGATGATCGTGGGTACTTGCATTTTCATAGCAGTCAATTTCGGTTCTACGACTATCAGGATACGTAGTACTGACTTCTCCTTTAGAATCTATTGCTGCAGCCATGGCCCAAAATGAGTGATGCCAACCTTCATCGACTTGGCCATCTTTATCGTCATCAATTTTATCTCCCAAACGTGATTTTACTTCGTAATAACCATATTTGAATTGTTTTTTAGAAACAATCCCAGCACCAGAAGCCATTTTCCCTTTCAATGGCTGCGTTAATTCGTGCAAATTAAGTTTTAAAATCCCTGCTTTTTGGCTCACGTTTTCTCTTAATTGCGCACTTCTGTGTTTTACATCAGTACGAAAAGCCCACATCAAAGTATCTATTACTGAACCTTTAAATTCGTCATGCCAAACAAGTTTATAACCTTTAACCGGAATTGAATTTTTTGATTTATTTTGCGCAAAGCAAAAACTTAGTCCGAGAAAAAACAGTATAAGAAACTTAGAAATGATCCTAAAAGTAAAATACTTCATTGATTATAATAATTATATTTTTCCTTTAACAAATGATTTGTCGCATATATAGCACAAATTTTAGTTAAACTTTTGGCTGCCATCAGTTTATACTTAACTAGAAGTTTAAACTCTTATTTACATAAAAACATTTTGAATTATGCGCTGCTTTATCTGCAAAATAATTTATCTGATATACCAAAGCTATTCAGAGAAAATGGATAAAAACCCTGAACTATGCACTCATACTTTTCTACATAATGCCTAAACTAGCACTGAGATGTCATTAACGCAATATTATTAGTGATTTTATTTATTAGAAACATGATAGGCAATCAATCCATCAATGGGTCTTCGCAATACATTTCCTAATTGTATTTCGTATTTATCAAACATTATCTGCAATTCATCTTTCAGGTAAAATGCTATTGAACCAACAAAATGAACAGGAACTTCTTTATAATTATCAAATTGTTTCACATAGTTATTAATAAAAGATTTCATTCCTTTGAAAATGATTTTTTTACAAAACTCGTGGTCTTTATTCTGAATTAAGAATTTGGCAAAAGTGGCTAAATAAGCGTTTGGATTTGCTTCTTTGTATAATTTATTCTTGATAAAATCAGGACTTAAATCGTATTCCTTTTCAAATTCGATTGCTAATTCTTTTGGCATTTTATTGAAATAATATTTACGAATCAATTCCTTGCCGAGAACATTACCGCTACAATCATCCATCACGATATATCCTAGTGACTGCACTTTTTGATGCAACACTTTGCCATCAAAAAAACTGCAATTGGATCCAGTCCCAAGGATGCTAACAATGGCTTCTTCTCCCTTTGGAGTCGTTGCAAAAACTGCTGCATAAGTGTCTTCTTGAACATCGACGATTGCGTTAGAAAAATACTTTTGAAAAGCTTGCGAAAGCCTAATTTTCATTCCATCTGTTCCGCAACCCGCACCATAAAAGAAAAGATGTGTGGCTTTATCTTTGTTTTGCAAAATATCGAAACGATCGTTTAATCGTTCAATAATTTCATCTTCGTCTAGGATTTCAGGGTTTAAACCTAGTGTTTGAGTAGTGAAAAGTATTTTTCCGTCCTCATCAATTGCAATCCAATCGGCTTTTGTAGAGCCACTATCTACTAATAATCTCATTTTAATTTTAGATATTTGATTTTAGATTTTAGATTTTAGATTTTAAAGTATGATCCTAAAAGCTAAAAAAATGGTTATTGGTTTAGATAAAAAAATCCCGCTAAAATAAATCTAACGGGATTTCTTTTTGTAAATATAATTATTTTAAACTTGTGATATGCACCGCAAGGTCAATTAATTTGCTTGAATAACCATATTCGTTATCATACCAAGAAACCAATTTGAAGAAAGTAGAGCTTAATCCAATTCCTGCCGCAGCATCAATAATTGAAGTTCTTTTGTCTGAAATAAAATCTTGAGATACAACAGCATCTTCAGTATATCCCATAATCCCCTTCAATGTAGTTTCAGAAGCTAATTTTAAAGCTGCCATAATTTCTTCATAAGAAGTTTCTTTAGCCACTTTTACTGTTAAATCAACCACAGAAACATCAGCAGTAGGAACACGGAACGCCATACCAGTTAATTTTCCATTCAAATCAGGGATTACTTTTCCAACTGCTTTTGCAGCACCTGTAGATGATGGAATGATGTTTATTGCTGCTGCACGACCACCTCTCCAGTCTTTTCTAGAAGGTCCATCGGCAGTCATTTGTGTCGAAGTTGTAGCATGAACAGTTGTCATCAAAGCTTCAACAATTCCGAAATTATCGTGAATAACTTTTGCAAGTGGAGCTAAACAATTTGTAGTACAAGAAGCGTTAGAAACAACAAGATCAGATGCTTTTGCAGATTCGTGGTTTACACCCATTACAAACATTGGAGCATCCGCAGATGGAGCAGAAATAATTACTTTTTTAGCGCCACCTTTGATGTGTGCGTTTGCTGTTTCAATTGTAGTAAAAATACCTGTACATTCAGCTACTACATCTACATCAAGTTCGTCCCATTTCAAATTTGCAGGGTCTCTTTCAGCTGTGATTCTAATATTATTTCCATTAACGAATAATTTTCCGTCTATAACTTCAACAGTTCCATTGAAACGACCATGAACAGAATCGTATTTCAATAAATAGGCTAAATGATCAACATCTAATAAATCATTGATTGCTACTACTTCTACATTTTCTCTATTAAAAGACTCTCTAAATACGATTCTTCCAATTCTTCCGAATCCATTGATTCCCAATTTTACTTTTGACATTTTTTGTTTACTTTAGACTTAAAGAATTTAACTTTAAGCAGATTAATTATTAATTTAATTTATTATTATTTGGCCAAAGCCGTATTCTTAAACTGACATTATTTCAGAAACTCTAAGCAGTTCTCTGTCTATTTCGGATTTTCCTTTAATGGCTTGCAATAATGGAGTAAGACCTACTTTGTCGTTAATCATTCCTACCATAAAATTAGATTTCCCTTCCAACAGACTCTCTACAGCTTTAACACCCAATCTGCTAGCAAGTACTCTATCGTAACAAGATGGCGCACCACCCCGTTGCATGTGTCCTAAAACAGAAACGCGAATATCATATTCTGGTAAATTAGCCTCGACATAATCTTTTAATTCGAACACATTTTTTCCAATTTTGTCCCCTTCGGCAATTACGACAATACTAGAAGATTTTCCCGAAGCTTTACTTTTTTTGAGGGATTCCAGCAATCTTTCTAATCCTAATTCTTCTTCAGGAATAAGAATTTCCTCAGCTCCACCTCCAATACCAGCATTCAAAGCAATGTGTCCTGCGTCGCGTCCCATGACTTCAACGAAGAATAATCGATTGTGTGAACTTGCTGTATCACGAATTTTATCAATACATTCTACAACAGTATTCAAAGCAGTGTCATATCCTAAAGTATGACTAGTGCCAAAAATGTCATTGTCAATTGTACCAGGAATTCCCATTACTGGAAAGTTATATTCTTTATTAAAAATTTCTGCTCCAGTAAAACTACCATCACCACCGATTACGACCAAGCCATCAATTCCGGCATTTACAAGGTGCTCATGTGCTTTTTTGCGACCTTCTGGTGTCATGAACTCTCTAGAACGCGCTGATTTTAGAATTGTACCACCTTTGTTTACAATATTATGAACTGTTCTTGGACCCATTGGAATAAAATCTCCCTCTATCATTCCTTGGTAACCTCTATATATTCCAGCACATTCAATGTTGTGATATGCACAAGTTCTTACTACTGATCTTATTGCTGCATTCATCCCTGGGGAATCTCCTCCAGAGGTTAGAACACCTATTTTTTTTATTGTTTCTGACATAGTTTTAATATTATAAGTGTAAATTTAATAAACATTAAGCAAATTTGAAGGTATGTTTTTAATAAAAAGGTAAATATCAGCAAATTCAAACGTTATCGTTGATAAGTTGCTTAAATGTTGTATAAAAAATGACTTTGAAATTTTAAGATGATCGTTAACTGTCATCAAAAAAATATTAAAAAACAAATTAAATAAATCACTGATTGAATTTAGTCGTTTTCAGGTATTTTTCCTTCGGTGTTAGGTTTTAAGTCGGTAGAGTTTGGTTTTTTAGACTTAGATTGATCTTTCTTATCTGAAGCAAAATCAGAATCATCCCCAATTATAGCTTTATCAGGTATTATTTCATTCTTTCTAATCTTGAATATTTTATTGTACAACTCTTTGAACGTGTCGAAATCCACTTCATACGAAATACCAACTCCTTGAGTATAACCAACTCCCTCACCGATGTAACTAATATCGTTTTCTTTATTAAAAAAGCGAAGGTTCACAGTTCCATCATCATTTACACGATATAAAATTTCTACATCGCCAACTACGGCTGTTTGAGTGATTCCGCCAAATGGTACACCTACTTTTCCGTTAATAGTAATCCTTTCGTTAATTTTAGAGGAAACTGAGGCTACAAATCGACTATCTGTTTCTCTACCCACAGTTCTATCACCTCCAATGATATCAACAGAAACTTGAAATTTATCGTCTTTAGATTGAATGATACTACTCAATAAACTAGAAGCCGTTTCATAAGCGCTTTGAGAAAAAGCCGATTGATTTACCCCTTCTGAACTAAGGAAACTTCCTGCAGACAATAAATAAAGCGCTTGGGTTTGTCGCACTTCTTTGTTGCCCAATTTGTATTCAATCTCTGATTTCAAAACGTTACTTACCGTTGGAAATTCAAAATTAAAATCGGGTTCTGGGCTTGTTAAATCTCCTCGAATACCAATGACTACATTTACATCAATTTTTTTATTATAAGATGAATTTTCAAGTAAAACTGATGGATTTGCAGCTGTTTTATAAATGGCTTCCAAGTTTAAACGAGCTCTCATTGGGTTTCCTTCCCAAGAAATATAACCTCCTTTTTTGACCAAAAATGGTTTGTTTATAATTCCACCATATTTGAAATTGTAGGTTCCTTCATAAATCTGAAAATCGCCCCACATATTGAATTTTCCTAAAGTATTAATTTTAAAAAGCAAGGTTCCGTTTCCTTTTCCTTTCATACCGTGACCAGTATTTCGGTCTAAAATAACTTCGACTTCTGCATCTGGGGTAATGTCCAAATCAAATTCAAGTTCTAGTCCTTTAAAATTTCGGGTGTCATCGACAATTCCTTTCTTGAAATTAAACTTTTCTTTGGCAGTCAAAAAATGTAAAAAATCATTACTACTCACACTTTCAGAATTATTAATTGGAATTTTTAGAGATGATCCTTTTTCTGATTTGGCATCAACCTTTATAAACAAGGCGTTTGTTGGACCTTTGATACTTGCAACACCATCAATAAATGCAACACCATAATAGGCTGCATCTTCGGCATCTTGGGTGTCCAAGACTAACAATCTTTTCGAATTAATGGTTAAATCCAGCTTCCAATCGGAAAAATTACGGTGTTCAACGCTTCCGTTTAAATTCCCTTTTGTACCAAATTTAGTATCGGTAAGTACATCGTTTTTAAATAAAAATTTCTCATCTGTCAAATCGACCACAGTTCTTTTACTCAAGGAATAATCAACATTTAAATATGGGATTTTCAATCCGGCATCATCTACATAAAGTCGTCCATTAATTTCAGGCTTCTTAAGATTCCCTGTAATACTAGCATTTCCGGAAGCAAAACCTCTAATGTTTGATATCACTTCGCCACCAAGAGGTCCTAAAATCCCTAAATTGAACCTATCTAAATTCAGTTGTAAATCCAAAATGGTACTCTTTTCGACAATTTCAAACTTACCATTGACTCCGAAAGACTCTACATTTTCATTTACGATAGAAGAGTTTACTGCAAATTTTTTGAAAGTCTCATCTCCAGTAATATCAAAATTCAAATGTCCTAGATTTACCTTATTAATATTTAAACTATCGATTTGAATGGATGCAGTGGGTTGAAAAACGGATTTATCTTGCTTGTAATTGATATTGGCATCCAAATTTCCGTTAAATACAAATTTGGGATCAGTGGGCGTAATTTGATTTAAATCAACATTTTTAAAACTTAATTTTAAATCCTTATACGTTTTTCCCTTAATATCTCCCATAAAAGTAATTTCTTGGTTTCCGTGGGTTAGAATAATGTTGTCAAAATTGAAATTTTGGAAAGATTTATCAAAAACAATCTGATTGTTTGGCGTTTCTTTTTCATTCAAAAACCACAAATAATCTTTGAGTTTTATTTCGGATTTGTGCAGCCCAACTACGTTTTTATTGGCTGCATTTATAGTGTGATACAAATTCAAATTGAAATAATCCTGACCTTTTGTACCTCCCTTAAACTCCGACCGAAAGAACAAAGTATCTTTCATTGTAACGTTTATTAAACTAAAATCTCGGATTTTATAAAGCTTGGTTTTAATACTGTCCAATTCAATGAATGCATTGTACAGTGGATTTTTATTGTCAATTTTAACTCTAATATTATCGAATGTATTTGTTGATGCGGTAACTTTTGGAGAATTAAAATTGAACTTGAATTCCTGATTATCAGAGTTGATATTACCCTTGACGATAGTATTTGTTGCAATGGAAATTTCGGGATAAAAGATTTCGATTATTTTATTATAAATGGCAAAATTAAATTTCAGGAACTGTCCTTTTTTTACTTTTTCAGGTTTGAAATTCGCATAGAGACTTCCCAGCGAATTCATTACCAATTCTTCTAGCTGGTTGAATTGAAATTTGCCCACAATTTCACCTTCAATGATATCTTGAGAATTTACCTTGATTGTCCGCACACCGTTTTGGTCAAAAGTAGAATTGATAAAAAAATCATTAAAAGAATAAGTAGCTTTTGCGTTTTGATAGGTCGTTTTATTGATAAAAATATCTCCATTTAGATTGTCAATCGTGTTTCCAGACAAATTCACAACAATATCTCCTTTGAATTTGGAAATACTATCTTTCATGAAATTTAATTTTTTTAAATCGGCATTTTCAACATTGATTTTAAAATCGTATCGGCTGTTCTTTTTACTTAAATCTACCAATCCATCAAAATTCATTTTCAGGTTTGGATCATTTGCGTTAACCTGACCTGTGTAAAGACCTCGTACAAAACTTCCGTTCAAATCTAAATTACTGTAGGTATAATTATTATAGTTTATTTTAGCAATGTTTCCATTTATAGTAGTATTCAAGGATTTTTTAGTAAAACCTATTCCATCAATATCTAAGTTAAAACTTGCTTTCCCGAGGTCTTTTCTATCAATAAAAGCGCCAATATCAAAATTATCTAAGACAACATTTCCACTATAGGTAGCTTTGTCTGATAAATTCATATTTTTAATAATCAAATCTGATTTTATGTTTCCTATTTGTGAAGCCATCGCAAAACTGGCATCGAGAGAAGTTGTAGTGACCTGAGCATTTCCCTCAAGATTGATTGTGCCTAATTTTTTCAAAATAACGGGCAGCTTATTTCCTAAAACATTCGGCAAAATGGTTACTAAATCGCTGTAACTAGTAGAAAGTTTGTTAAATCTACCATTCATATAAAATTCTTTCCCTTTAGTCGGAAAAAGATTTTTGAAGTTGATTGTACCTATTATCTGAGAATTATTAGCATTCGACAATTTAAAATTTGCCAACACCAAATTATTTAACGGTCCTTTGATTCTTCCTTTGATTTTAAAAAGCTTATTTTCCCCCAATTCATTATAAAAACTGCAAATATCATTGGATGCCAACGTTGACTTTTCGAGTTTAACATCAAATTCAACTTTATTTATAAAATCTTTAAAATCTTCAATTTCATAGTTCATTACCACCGAACCTTTTAGTTTGGATTCTTTGGTAACTAAATCAAGATTTTCAAGTTTAATATGTTTCTTGGTATATGTAAATTTTGTACTTAAATCCTCAACAAATATTCCTCGGTGATCCTGAAACGACATCGCATTAATAGTAGTAGTTACCTCAGGCCCATAGATTCTCAAAGCAGTGGCTGCAATATTTAATTTGGTAAAGTCAACATCTGTTGGAACAGCTCTATTTTCGTCAATAAGACTATAATGGCCGTTAGTAATCTTTACTTTGGTGGCGGTTAATAAAAAATGTTTTGTAGAAGGTGGCGTTTTAGAATCAAATGCCGCTACGAATCGATCAAGATTGGATTCTTTTTCTTTTTT
>CAMCTL010000123.1 GCA_945878515.1 Flavobacterium psychrophilum
ATAAAACGACATACAAATGCAAATGCAGAATCATTTAACTCGAAAATAAAACTCTTTAGAGCAAACCAAAGAGGTGTGGTAGACGTTAAATTCTTTCTCTTTAGAATGGAAAAACTTTTTGCCTAATCCCCAGAAAATTTATGTGACCCATTTTATACCGCTACTGCACGAAATAATTTTTATTAATCTAAACCATCTATGCTATGAAACTGTTTATTTTGTACCAAACCGACATTTGGAAATCCAAAGCTTCAAGAGTATGTTTTGGACTTTTTGACACGAGAGCCAAAGCGATTGACAGTGCAAAATGGCAAGAATTGTACAATTTTAATTCTGAAGTAGTGGTGTTGGAAGTTACGCTAAATCTATTTGAAGAAGTTTGATTTTGAGCCCAAAAAAAAAGCCCAATCCTTTCGGTTTGGGCTTCAATATGGTCTAATCCAAAGGTCACCACAACTAGAACTAGACTATTTTTTGTGCTTCTTGATGAAAATTTTGAGTAACAAAGATATTAAAAAACTTACTACTGCCCCCAGAGTGGCTAGAATTATTGTTTTTAA
Organism: Flavobacterium psychrophilum; assembly: GCA_945878515.1. Classification (GTDB taxonomy): domain Bacteria; phylum Bacteroidota; class Bacteroidia; order Flavobacteriales; family Flavobacteriaceae; genus Flavobacterium; species Flavobacterium psychrophilum_I. The sequence goes on from CAMCTL010000123.1 coordinate 561, forward strand.
AACATCTTCCGAATGTAAATTCGGCAAAATACTCAAAAATGTACCGCCAGCGGTACCAATTGCGGTCGAATTACTGTGCTGCATCGTTATTTTCTGTTGTGAGCTGGCTTATTGCTGAAATAACTCCACCGGCAACTGTCAAATATCCTGCAGCTGATGTCAGGACGACCGGCAAAACTATTGGCGCTGCTAAAATAGTTCCACCAATGGCGGCCAATGCCAAACCAACATTTCGAAGCACTTTGAAAAATTTTGGAGTGGGAGCTTTCGCTCTTTTTAGAATATTCATAAATTATTTTTTTTCAATTCCCTTCCGGGAACCTGATCTAACAATCAATTCAATACTTTCGTTTTTGTCTAAAGCTTCGTAAACTAATTTTTTTAATTTGCTAAAAGCTTTTCGAGACATCAGACCCAAACCTGGTCCAGAAAGTTTTGTTACAGGAGCAATACATCCATTTAATTCTCGTAGGGCATTATTGGCTGGATGAAACAGAATAAAGCTTCTGTTTTTTACATTTAGGATTTCCAAATGCCACTGAAATTTCTTGCTGTACCGCTTTTTTATAAAATATTTCCCCTCTGGAATACAGGAAACCTTCGTTTCGTTATTCTTCCAAGGCAATTCGATTGTTTTACATATCAATTTGCCCTCGCATTCGAGTTTACCATTGGTTCCGTCGGGGAAATAAGTTCTGGATAGTATCAAAACCATCTTATAATCCGCTCACCTGTACCAACGCCAAAGGGTTGTAAGCACCATTTTTCAATGGGTACATTTGTCCATTCACATTTTGGTAAAACTCAACTCCCAAAGCCAAAAACAATGGTTTTGTGCTCGCAGGAGTCACCATATTGGTATGGTCTATAACCACACTTGGTGCCGAATCCCACGGTAAAATGGCAGTTTCTGAATTTTCCACCACAAAAGTCTCCGCTTCAAAATCTATTTCTGCACCAGCAGAAATGATTTTATAATGTGTTGTTCCGCTTGGTGCTGCAATCATATTTGCGGGAATAAATGAAGGCACAGTAACTGAAATTTCGCCCGTTGCACGGTCGATATTTGCTACATAAGGAGCAAATAAACTGGTGCCCAGTTTCCCAGCGATATTGAATTCAAAGCCAGCCAAAAGCTCGGCTTCGCCATCAATCACATTTCGCAACCCTCTGTCGCTGGTTACGTCAGCTTGGATAACTTTGATCATTTGTTGTGTCAAACGACTAACCATTCTACTGTCCGCAGAATTGATTAAAACGGTCCGCAAAGCGGTTCTCAAAATCTTTCCTGCCTTGCCAGCTCTTCCAAATTCTGAACCGTTCTCACGCGTTCTTTGAAACGCTGGATCACTCGCAATTCTACTGGCGTCGATGCCGCCTTTCTCGCGAGCCAAATGTCCATCTTTGGTTTTGTAAAAAGTAATATCTCCGATAGTACCTTTCAACTTAATTATGCCTTTTTGCCTTGCCATAATTTCTAAAATTTTAAATTAATAATTGTTTCAAATTCCCTCAATCATCATCCTGTTGCAACATTTTTTGATTGATTTCGAAACAAATTTTAGCCAATAAAACAGATAAAAAAAGCTAGCGCAGTACAGAATGTCACAATGCGACACAAATGGCTTAAATCGACATAAATGCCTATTAAAAAGCGTCATAAACCATTGTAAATTGCAGCTCAAAATTATATTTGGAAAAAAACTTACTTTTGTGTAATACTAAACATTGCTTACAGCAAGTTTAAGCTAATCAAAGCCCAGTCAAAGGCATAGATAATGTATGAAAACAGAAATACAAAGGGTTTGCATCTATCCAAAGGACATACAGCGCATAACAGGCAAAAGTTATCGTCAAAGCACCAGATTGATGCAAAAAGCAAAAACCGACCTCAACAAGCTCGAAAATGAGTTCCTAACTATCGAAGAGTTTTGTGTGTACGCTGGACTAAAATACGAACAAGTAGCGCACTTGATTTTAGGTTAAAATTATGCAAATTAGCGTACCAAATTTTGCGCCAATCGATTCCAAAATATCTATGATTAACTAGTTCATTTTTTAGCATTCTTTCCAATTTAAAATTTTGTTTTAACTTGTATTTTATGTATTTTTACACTTCACAAGTTAATAGAATATCAAACGATAAAAAAGGGGGTAAATTCGGTTACCCTATTTTAAATTCAATTGTATAATACTGAAATGCAATGCATTAGAAACAGGTAATTAGATCCTCTTTCTCCATATCATCTATATCCTGAACTTGCATTTGGGTTGTTTTCGACAAAATGGAAGCAAGCATACTTTTATGATCAGGACTCAAATGCTGTACAAAAATAAACGCCATTCCCGTTGTTGGCGAAAGATTTTTCAACAGTTGGGTTATGGCTTCAAGTCCACCCGCCGAAGCCCCAATGGCAACAACAGTAAGCGGATTGTTTTTTTTAACCGGATTATTTTCTGGTAATGACAAAGCGGTGTCGATCTCATCAGCGGGAAGTACAGGAAGGAGAGCTGTGGTTTTCTTAGAAGAATTTGATTTCATTTCACCAGTCCTTTTAGATTAGGTTTAAGTAGCACTTTATCAACCACTCCTTTTAACAGGTGCTTTTCAAAACAAATGTACACATTCTAAATGAGCAAACTCAAAATTATATTACTATTCAAACAACACATAATGATTAATTAATCCCAAACATTTGCAAAAAACCTTAATCTAGGTCATCATCCAAAAAATGAAATACAAAAAATAAAAACTGGCACAACAAAAAAAGTCCCACGCTTAGCGTGGGACTTTTTATATTCAAACGATTAAAAGATTATTTCTTTTTCTCGTTTTTTTCCATTTTGGCTTTCAAGCCAGCAAGAATATCATTATTATCTCCTAGAGTTGCAGCTGGAGCATTTGTAGTATTTGCGACTGCTTCTGCAACTGCTTTCACTGCTTTTTCTTCTTCCTCACGGAAAATAGCCGTGTGAGATGCCACTACTCTTTTGAATTCTTTGTTGAATTCAATTACTTTGAAATCAGCTGTATCGCCTTTTTTCAATTTCTTTCCGTCTTCTTTTTCAAGGTGACGAGTAGGAATGAAAGCAACAATATCATCACCAAATTCTACAGTAGCGCCTTTGTCAACAATTTCAGAAATTTCACCTGAGTGGATTGTTCCAACCGCAAATGACTCTTCGTATTGATCCCAAGGATTAGCAGTAGTTTGTTTGTGACCTAAAGATAATTTACGTCCGTCAACATCTAATTCTAATACTACTACGTCTAATTTCTCGCCAACATTTACAAATTCAGATGGATGTTTGATTTTCTTAGTCCAAGAAAGGTCTGAGATATAAATCAATCCGTCGATTCCTTCTTCTAATTCTACGAAAATTCCAAAGTTTGTAAAGTTTCTTACGATACCTACATGTTTAGAACCTACAGGATATTTAGAAGTAATATCAGTCCAAGGATCTTGAGTCAATTGTTTGATACCCAAAGACATTTTACGATCATCTCTGTCTAAAGTTAAGATTTGAGCTTCAACAACATCTCCAACTTTCACGAAATCTTGTGCAGAACGCAAATGAGTTGACCATGACATTTCAGAAACGTGGATCAAACCTTCAACACCTTCAGCCACTTCGATAAAAGCACCGTAATCAGCAATAACTACTACTTTACCTTTTACTTTATCACCAATTTTAAGATCAGCGTTCAAAGCATCCCAAGGGTGAGCGTTCAATTGTTTCAATCCTAATTGGATTCTTGTTTTCTCATCATCAAAATCAAGGATAACCACATTTAATATTTGGTCTAACTCAAGTACTTCAGATGGATGGCTGATTCTAGACCAAGAAAGGTCGGTAATGTGAATCAATCCATCAACACCACCAAGATCAATAAACACACCATAAGAAGTAATGTTTTTAACAACACCTTCTAATACTTGTCCTTTTTGTAATTTTCCGATGATTTCTTTTTTCTGTACTTCGATATCCGCTTCGATAAGCGCTTTATGAGATACAACAACATTTTTGAATTCGTGGTTGATTTTCACCACTTTGAATTCCATGTTTTTATTTACATATACATCGTAGTCTCTAATTGGTTTCACATCAATTTGAGAACCTGGAAGGAAAGCTTCAATTCCGAAAACGTCCACGATCATACCACCTTTAGTTCTGCATTTCACAAAACCAGTAACGATTTCACCTGTTTCGTTAGCCGAAATAACTCTGTCCCATGATTTGATAGTACGTGCTTTTCTGTGAGATAATACCAATTGACCTGTTTTATCCTCACGGATGTCAATCAATACTTCTACTTTGTCACCTAATTTTAACCCTGGATTGTAACGGAATTCGTTCAAAGAAATAACCCCTTCCGATTTTGCGTTGATATCGACAATAACGTCTCTATCTGTAATTCTAACAACAATACCTTCTACCACTTCTTCTTGATCGGTCGCGATAAAAGTTTTTGAAACTAGGTCTTCGAATTCTAATAAGTTTTTCTCATCTACGGCATCAATACCTTCTTCAAAGTTGTGCCAGTTGAAATTTGCTAAAAACTCTTCTTGTAATTGTACTTGTTCAGACATGCTGATTAAAAATTTGTATTCTGCATTTTCTCGAGTTTCATAACGTGCTAGAAAACAACAGAAGTTGTTTGTATCATTAGTTTTTACCCAAAGGAAACTCTTATTCACCAAAAGGTGTGCAAAAGTAATTCTTTTTTGTGTATCTGCAAAATATTTTCTCCCAGATATTCAATGGTTTATTAGGAGCAAGACTTTTTGGGGTTTTAATGGGCTCTGCTCCCGCTTTACGCTATATCTTTTACAAAACTTCCAGCCTTTTGAAGGCTGGAAGCTTTGTAAAAGGATGCCGCTGCAATCGGGGCTATTTATGACTTTTGGGATTTCAAAGTAAAGATTTCTTAAAAACCAAATCATTAGCTAATTCAATTTGTCTTTTCAAATATATCCGGAATCAAAGTTTTCAAATAATCAGGTTTTTTTGTTATTGAAGAAATTTCCCCTGATTCAATTGATAAAATATGGGTTGGGTGCTTGAGGTATTTGGACGAATCGAATAAATCTATGTAATCAAAATAATCGAAAAAAGAATTTAGATTATCATATCCATCATAATACCGTTTTTCTATTTCTCTTTCAGGTACGTAATGCCCTCCATTTTCAACTCGAATGGCTACCCTTTTTCTAGCTTCTTTTATGGAATCCAAACACAAAAAGATAAGATGCAAATCATATCCATTATTTTTAAATAGTTCTGGCCAATGAAGTGGTGTCGAATTGAAGTTGGTTTCATAACAAAAGCTGGATTTGGTTTCGATTGCTATTTTCATCTGGCTTTCTAATTCATTAAATGCCATTCTATGAGCCATTTCTTCTTTGAATTCCGAATCAATCAAAGAATTATAAAATCTTAAAAAGTGAAAATCATAATCAAAAGGAGTAAAATTGTTCGGAGCAAGCTTTTTAGAAAAAGTTGATTTTCCAGACCCATTGCATCCTGCTATGATAAGCAAAACAGGCTTAGACATTATTGAATTGTGGAGCTACAGTAGGCTTTTTTTGATTTTTTCCCAATTTGAGGTTTTTTTCATAAACAGCCACTTGTTCCCTAACTAAGGGCATTGCTTTTTTCATTTGCTCTAAAGCAAATTGCACTCTTTGGGTAGTATTTGAAATATCTTTCATATTTACAAATCTACAAAAAATTTGAATAGTACAAATGGGCTAGAAAAATAAATAATGAGACTAAATAATCAGAGCAAATTGTGACTTGAATTTCAAATTTACAGATGTTAAAACCTCATAATTTGCTATAAACAAAAAAATAAAATTTTTATAATTTTGTAAGAAACAAAGTCTATATTTGAAGTTGAATAAAGCCTAACTTGTCGCAGTCCTAGCAATACAATTTAGTCTTAATTAATCGACCATATATTACGGTTATTAACTAGTTATTACAAAATTTTGCAAACGTTTAAAATAATAAGATGGAAAAATCAAAAATATTTAAGGATGCACTTTTTGATGTTGAAATTATAAAGGAAAGCATAGAAAAGTTCGTAGATGAGCAGAAGACGAAAAATTCGTATAGACTTAAAAAAGAAAATGAAACTTGGGAATATGATGACGAGCGTGAATTTTATGCCGATTATAGAAAAAACCATGAAAGCTCAACATTAAGAAAATCAAATGATAGTGTCAATATAACAATTAGCTATACTAAAAATTCAGACACAACTATTTCCATAAAAGCATCATCAAGAGGTGAAATAGAAAGTGCATTTGAAATATTTGAAAAAAATTATAAAAATTCTATTGTTGAAATTTCGAAAGAAGTAAAATCACCTATAATTTTCATCGGCCATGGAAGAAGTCTGCAATGGAGAGATTTAAAAGACCATTTGGTTGATAAACACGATTTCAAAATTGAAGCTTATGAAACTGGTGCAAGAGCTGGACATCAAATTAAAGATGTTCTAGAAGATATGAGTTCTAAAAGCACTTTTGCTATTCTTGTTATGACTGCCGAAGATAAAGATGATGATGGTAAGTTTTATGCTCGTCCCAATGTTATTCATGAAATTGGCTTATTTCAAGGCAAATTAGGTTTTAGTAAAGCTATTGTTTTATTAGAAAATAGTACCGAGGAGTTTTCTAATTTACAAGGGATTCAACAAATAAGATACTCAAAAGGAAATATAAAAGAAACCTTCGGAGATGTTTTAGCAACAATTAAAAGAGAATTCGAAAACAAAAAATAATTTTATGAAAGCAGAAGTACAATACAATGATTTTAAAGGAACTGCTGCCGCAGATATTAGTGACCATAGAACACTTCAAGATTTTTTAAACTCGAAGAAAGTTGATATTACAAAATATGAAAGCTTTGGTGCGACATTTTATTCAGGTTATAGTGATTTTTTTGATGCTTCGATTATTTGTAGGGATATAGAAAAATCAACTGATTTAAAATCATACATAGTTGAGTTTCATTTTGAAGTTACTAAGGATGAATTTTTTGAGTTTTTTAAAAGATTTAACGTTGTTATTCACGAAGAACATGATAAAGATTCAGATAGAGAACCAGACGAAAGTATTAGAATATATGATGATGAAAACACAGAATACTAGTAGACCCGGCAACTGGTTCGAGGGTGATTAGTGAAAACTAAAAAAAGTAAATATTTAAAATTGTAATTGGCAAGAGCGTGACACTCGCTAACAGCGCATGATTTTAACAAACCTAAAATACATATATGTCATTTAGAAATTTAATTTACTGGGAAAAAGGATTTAACTTTTCACGGTCTACTCACGGCGACAGAGTAGCAATAGAAGCATACAGACTTCTTTATCATTATACATGGGAAAATCCAAACTGTCGGGCTGGAATTTTTATTGAAAAGTTTGGTGAATTTCAAAAGTTCTATACCATACATCAATTAATACCTAGCTTTGATCACTTCTATCAGAAAGCAATGTTCCAAGAAAACTACATTGACCAAAGTAATGATTTTATTCGAGATTTGACCGGCCTATCATTCCAAGATGAAATCGAAAAATTTCAACGACTTAGAAGTTACATTCGAATTGAGTTTGAACCAAAATCTTCTCTCAAATCTTTATTGGGATATAAATTTAAAAACGCTTTATGTATTGTTATTAATCCAGAAGAAATAATGCAGGTTGTGGGTAATTCTTTAGATAGCTTTAAGATTCAAGTAAAAGGCTATGAAATTGAAGTTGCTTTTCGAACTCAGGTATCGATTAGATAAATATTCTCCCACTGTGCGACGTCTCCCGACTCGTACCCACTACAACAGTCTACTGTTAGCATAAAGATCAAAGCAACCTCACTGGCGCCCGTTTGTCCTCATTCTCTGGCGCTCGATTGCATCGAGTGCCTACTTAAATTAAAAGACAAATCGTAGCGTTTGCAACGCGGGTAACTAAAACAGAAATAACTTTAATAAATTTCCCCCACTGGTGCTCGTTTGTCCTCATTCTCTGGCGCTCGATTGCATCGAGTGCCTACTTAAATTAAAAGACAAATCGTAGCGTTTGCAACGCGGGTAACTACAACAGAAATAACTTTAATAAATTTACTCGAACCTTTATGGGAGAATGTCTATTTGAGCCGCGTTGCAAACGCTTTATTCAGTTTACAAAAAATAAGTAGGTACTCGTGACAGACGAGCACCAGATTTCGGACTACAATGAAGCTTCTACAAACCCAAAAAATTATTAACTTTGATAACTAAATTTAAAAAAAATGGCAAAACAAATTTTTATCAATTTAGCAGTAACCGACTTGCAAAAAGAAATGATTAAAACCAGTATAATCATGAAAACAATTCTAAAAACGATTCTACTATTTGTACTAATTAGCACTATGGGATGTACACAAAACGAAACCATTCCAATTGATGAATCCAACAAATTAATAGGTCATTGGATTAATCCTGTTTACACGGATGCAGAGATTCAGCTAACGCGAGCCAGCTCACTGAAAAGTGATGCGTATGGAATGTCATTTTTAGCAGAAAGTCAATGTGTAGAAAGAAGTTCAGGCTGGTGCGGCACGCCACCATTAACTTTTTCTGATTTTGAAGGCAGTTGGACAAGAACAGACTCTATTGTAGTTGTTACAATCAATAACGGAATTGGACTGCAAGAAATAAAATGGAAAATAAAAACGCTCGATGACAAAACTTTAATCATGGAAAGGATGTATTAAACCCGATAATTATCGAAATCGCAATGCAAAGTGTCACCGATTTTCTATACTTGCTTCTTTTCTATCGGGTCTAAAAATTCTTTTGGAGTTAAAGCCTTCACCGCAGATACAGAAAAATCCTTTTGATTTCGGGTTATGATGTAGTCAATATTATTTAAAAAAGAAGAAACCGATTGAACTGCATCTTCAAAGTCTGTAATTTTTGATAGTAATGATTCAATAATAACTAGCCTATCTATTCCAATTACGTCAATTATTTCAATCAAGTTAGTAATGAAATCTATCGAAACTTGATGACCTTTTTCTTTTTTAGAAATATAATAAATGTCCGTAATTGTTGTCGCAGTTACAAATCCATAGAGTACCGAATTATCAATTTTCATAAAAACTGCCGAAGAATCCAAAAAGTGAGGTCCTCTCCTAAGAGCAATATCAAGAATTATATTCGTGTCTAGTACTATTCTCATTATTTGTATTTTTCACTCAAATACTGAAACTTTACATCCTCTGTATCAACAGTAGATAGAAAACCAGCCCATTTATTGATAAAATCAATTGAGGCATTTTTATTTGGTTTTAAATCCTGCTTTGGGAATATAATGATTTCGACTTCTCTATCGACTAATTGTTGATTGAGAGGCAATTGTATTGTTCCTTTTTTAGAAATCCTGGTTTCAAATCGATACGCTTGCATACTTCTTTTTTTCAAAGATATAAAAAATTAAAATAGGTTTTGAATTTTTACATTTTAGTAGACTGTAAAAATTCTCTCAGGTCTAGCAGTTTAGAAAAAGTGTCTTGTATTAAAATAGGTTTACATAAAAGTGTAACTAAAAGCAAATTGTACTGACAGATAGAGCTAAAGGAAATAATTAACTCAAACCTCCAAAAAGATGATTTCAGATAAAAATTTAGCTCGAATTGCAGGCTTTTGCTATTTAATTGTAATAGGCACAGGTCTATTTTCCGAAGTTTTTGTTAGACAAGCGTTACGTGTTCCCAATGATGCTTTGGCTACCGCTCATAACATTCAAACCAACGAAATGCTTTTTCGTTGGGGTTTTACTGCCGACATTATCAACTTTGCCGTTGGTTTGCCGACCATACTGATTGTTTATTTTTTATTCAAACGAACCAATAAGTTACTATTGCAACTCGCTTTAACATTTGTGATTATCCAAACGGCTATAATTGCGGTAAATCTTCTGAATCAAATTTCACCATTGCTGATTTTAAGCAATGATACTTACTTAAATACATTCCAACCCAATCAATTGGCAACACTTGCTCTGCTGTCATTAAATATTCAGACACAAGGCTACGCAATAGGTTTGATATTCTTTGGGTTTTACTGTATAATTGTAGGATATGTAATCTATAAATCAAACTTTCTCCCTAAACTATTCGGCATCCTTTATGCCATTTCGGGTTTGTGTTACTTAATCAATAGCTTTACCATG
>CAMCTL010000124.1 GCA_945878515.1 Flavobacterium psychrophilum
TTCGTTGAAAACCACTCTTGCTTGATAATTTCCAAAAGGGTCTTGTTGCCAATTGATAAAATGACTTTCTGGATAAATTTTAAAGGAATAAGCTTCAATTGCCGTGCGAGAATGAGCGGCTGGTCTAAGCCTGAAAATATGAGGAAATAGCTTTACACTGCGATCAAATTTGTAAGCTGTTTTGTGTGAAATGGCTATTTTTATGGACATACAAAAGTATTTTTTATAACATTATTGGATAACTACAAATATTGAAAAAAAATCACTATTTATCGAATTTATATGATAATAATTAATCTGTTTTGGATATAAATAACCTCAAATCGATAAAATCAAGTTTTTATTTTAAGAATAATGCAAATTATTTAAAACACCCATAAACAATTCACAGAAAACCCACGACAGATAACCCTAACCTCAAGCTTCTAACTTCTAACTTCTAACCTCTAACCTATTTCGGTATTTTTTCCAGTTCCAGTTTCAATTGATTGGATTCTTTTTTGAGTTCATCCATTACAATTTTTATAGAGTCCATGTTTTTTTGTAGCAAATCCATTTGTTCTTTCTTTTCTGCAGCAGTTCTCAACATTTTAAAGCCCGAGGAGTTTTGTAATTTTTCCTCAGTGTCAACTAAACTATCTTGATAATCAGACAAAAGTTTTTCTATTTCTAAAAGCCGGTTATTAGTATTTTGCGCAAGTTCTCTTGCTTTTTGTTCGGCTTCTATTTTTTCTTGTATTGCAGCTTGAATTTTTCGTTCCTCTAATTCTTTTTGTTTCAGTTCAAATTGGTAGTTTTCGACTTCGGTTTTTTTATTTTTTAGTTTTAATTCTCGACTTCTGTTTTCTTCAATGTTTTTCAAAACAGTAATTCCAATTAAGACCACAACAGCAGCGCAAACGATAAAAAAAACATTTTGAGACAAACCCAGAATTTTGCGGTCTTCTTTTTTGGTGGCTACTTTGGGTGTCGGCTGGCGTGTTTCAAACAAAGGAAAGGCTGGTGGATTTACCACGAAAAGTTGGTTGAGTTCGGGTATTTCGCCAGCGGTTTTCCAGTGCAACATCCCTTCGAACCAGACTGGGCTTGCTTTGGTAATGTTTTTGGCTTTTAACTCCTCTATATCAAAAGGACCGCTGCTTTCAGTTCCGTTGTGTAGATAGTATTTTTTCATTGTTGTTCAATCGATTTTTTCAAAACTACAATCATTTTTTGATACTTCAAAATTTAAAGGAAGCTTGATTCTTTTTTGCGCGTAATTTTGTTCGTCTGGAAATTATGGGAACATTGAGCTTATTTTTCAAACCATTAAGAAATTTTGGTTCAATGTCGTTTAGTTAAGACATTTAGCCGTGATTTTTAATAGTAATGCGGGAGCTTTACTATTAATCCCGAAAGTTTTCGTGAGTATCGAGAAGCCTATAGTAGTAAAGTTCTCGATACATTTTATTAAAAAAAGCTACCGCATTTTTTAATAAAACACTCGAACAGACGATGACGTATCCTTAACTAAAATACATTGAATTAAGATTCATTAAGCATCCTAAAACTTAATTTTCTTATTAATCTTAATGGTTTATTTAGGGTAAGTGTTAGCTTTGCACAAAACCCGATGCAACCTTAATTTTCAATTTGTTTTATTTTAAAGGGATACTTTTCTTTATAAGCTTTAATTAATTGCATAATATATGCATTGCTCCGATAAGGTGTAACATAATCTTTTAAATCTTCTATTGTATTGATTACGATGTCCGACGTGATGTAGCCCATTCCATAAAAGTGACCTTTCTCCACCCAAATGCAGCTTTGTTCATTTGGAGCTCGTCCTTTATCTATGATGGCAAAACTTTCTTTATGTGACGTTAAATGGTCTAATGCATTTTCGACTTGGGTATTGTGGTATTCAATTTGTGGAAGGTCTTTTGCAATAGAATCTTGGGCAAATGCTGCACATTCATTGGTGCCGAAATTACAAAATCTGGTATCGATATCAAATTGCACAGTTAAATACCGCAGCGTATTGATACCTTCATAAATGCTATTAAAGGAGGCTACACAAGTTTGAAATTTACTAAGTTTTCCAACAGCAAGGTATTTGTAACCATTTCGCGCTTCATAAGAATGCAAGCCAAATTTTGGTTCAAAGCGCTTTAAAGCCCTGTTGTATTTTGGCCAGAGTTTATTAATCTCAGTACATTCAAGTAGTAAAGCCATTAGTTCAGTTGCACAAATTTCGAAAGATATATTGTGAATTTCCTTTAAGAAGTTTTGTCTCTGCGCATTAATGTTGTTCCCCGTGAAATGGGAAGCCACCCGTTTTTTTATGTTGATGGCTTTGCCAACGTAAATCACTTGTTTGTCATAATTATAAAAATAGTATACACCTGTTTTTTCTGGTAAATTTTCAAAATCTTCTGGCGGTAGGTTGGGAGGAAGCCTTTGGTCTTGTGCTGTATTCTTGATCATTTTTGAGAGCTCGCCATCAACATCCCATTCAAATAATTTTGAAAGTAATATAGCAGTAGCAGCGGCATCGCCACCAGCTCTATGCTGATTAATCAGCTTGATATCTAAGGAGCGACATAGATTTCCCAAACTATAAGAACTTAAACCGGGTTTTATTTTTCTTGTGGCGCGAACAGTACATAATTTGCGTGCCGTCCATTTAAAACCGCTTTCTTCCAGTTGATGACGCACAAAAGAATAATCAAAATTAACATTATGAGCGACAAATATTCTATCGGTAAGCATGTCCAATATTTTTTCAGCGACATCATCAAAAATGGGCGCATCACGCACCATGTCGTCATTGATTCCGGTTAATGCAAAAATGGGTAGCGGTATTTCCTTTTGAGGATTAATAAGTGTTTCCCAGCGGTCTATTACTTCATTACCATCAAAGATGATGATAGCAATTTCAGTAATACGGCTATATTTCGCATTACCGCCAGTGGTTTCTATATCTACAATTGCGTATTCTTGTTTTTTCATTTTCTTATCAGTAATTCTTGCTTGAACGTATTTCTTTATAACCCTGGAATTTTTTTGTTCTAATGTAAAGAATTAAAGTTTCATAAAAGCCATAGCATCAAAAATTATATTTGCATTCTAAAATACTGCATTCTAAAAATAGAATGCACTAAAACAGAATGCAATTATTGCATTTTAAAATAATGCATTTTAAAAATAGAATGCAATATTTTAGAATGCAGAAAATAAAAATCTAAAATTTTGACTTGATATTAATATTGGTCGTTTTTTTTTAAACGATGCGAGATGTAGTTTGCAAATTGGGGGTGAAAACAAATGTGCTGGGTACGAAGTTGGGAGACATTTGTACAGCAACCGCTTGTACTACGAACGTTTTGGTTTTATGGAAGACTTTGGGGAGCGGAGCGTTAACTTGTTTGCTATATTGGTTTTTTTTTGCGGTGGTCTGCGCATTGAAAAAAATACAAATGTACCAGCAAATACTTTGGCTAAATGACTCTAATGATGTTTAAAAAGTCTTCTAATTTATAGGCTCCGTCAACTGTCCTTCTTTCATAAACCATGAAGTAGCGATAGTTGTTTCCGGCTTTACTAGCCCAAAGTCCGCCAAGTCTTATTTTTTGCTCTGCGTCTAAGTGGTCGCCTTTTGTTTCTAATAAAATGGTCTTACCGCTTTTTGTTTGAATGATGAAGTCCGGATAATGATTTACAAATCCATTAATTCTAAAACCTTTGCGTTCTATGTTTCTTGTCCAGAAAGCAATGTTTGTCATGTTACCAATTTCATTGATTACACGTTCTTCGTATCCGTTCATACTTCCTTCTTTCTCGTATAGCGATTTTGTGATGTCTTTTGCCGTGTCGCCTGGTGAAATGCTTTTTGGTAAAGTGAAGGATGATTTAATAAATACTTTGTCAGTGTCTAAAAAGTCTTTGAATTTCTTCTCTGCAAATTGCTCTGAAAGAGCAATGATTTTATACTTTATTTTGTCTTTGTAAGTGTATTCGTTGCCCGCTAGGTCGCTAAACTGTTCGTCCTTGAAATCTTCCAAAATTCTGTTAATGTATTTTTCAATTTCTTTGTCTGGAATTGGAAACATATTGCCAATTAAATCCATCAAGCGTTTTGTAAAGTTCTTTATTCTGCTGTCTTTTCTTGATGGGTCTAGAATGTAAGCTATTACACTCTCTTTTACTTGTCCGTCAAGCCTAACAAATGTTGGAGTATGTTCCTTTTTAGTTTCGTCTAGGTCAACTTTGTAGAGTTCTGCGGAAATGCTATCAAAAGCGATGTTGGTGTCGGCTTTGCTCAACGCAAAATCTTCTAAAAGATTTTCTTTTTCTAAAGGCAATTCTTCTTCTTTTTTTCCGAACAAGTCGTTGGCAGGAACTTTTAAATAAAACTGTGGTAAATAAATTTGTTCTGCCTGTTCTTGGAAAATGTCTTTAATGGGGTATGTTTTCACAAGCTGTTGTATTTCGTTTGGCAAAGCCGTTGTGTTGTTTGCTTCCATTTCGGAAACTGTTTTTTCAAAGGCTTCATTTTGTTCTATTGCTGATTTTTCAATTTCCGAAACTGTTGTGTTTGATAATTCAGTTTCCGAAGGAACTGAAATTCTTGATGTGTCAATGTCAGAAGTAATATCTTCTGATGTTTCTTCGGTTGTTGGGAAAACAGTTAATTGTTGTAATGGGTCTTGTTTCTTGGCTTCTTCTAACATTGCTGGGTCAGCCAACTTATAATCTTTGTCGCTGAAACCTGCTTTGTTCAAGCCTTTCACAATGTTGTCTAATGTGTCAAGGAATTTTGATGATGCAGTTAAAACATAACTCAAATTGAGTAATGGAAAGTTGTGTTTCATTACATAAGGTTGGCGTAAAACTCTGCCCAAAATTTGTTCAACATCAACTGCTGAACTTTTGTCTGCCAATGATGCTAATATGTAAGCAAACGGACAGTCCCAACCTTCTTTTAATGCGTTGATGGTAATGATATAACGGACTTCACATTCTTTGCTCATTAAGTCAATGCCTTTTATTTCATTGACGTTTGCGGTTTTTATTTTGATTTGTTCGGCAGGAATTTTTAACTCAATGAGTTTTTCTTTCAGTTTCTGAACATTTGATTTTTCTTCTTCTTCGTTCAAAAAGTTTTTGCCGTTTTTGGGTTGTGCTTGAAACAACACAATTGGACGAATGTATTTACCGCCTTTCCTTTCTTCTTCGATGGCTTGAAGCTCCAAACGCTTTTGAAGTTGCAAGCTGGAATTGATTACTTCTGTTTTGTCTTGATGGTTGTAAACAATTACAGGAAGTTTCACCATGTTTTCCTTCTTCAATTCTAAAGCATCAATGAAACTGACAATGTTGCTGTTTCTTCGCGGAGTGGCTGTAAGGTCAAGAATAAAACAAGGATTAAATGCGGTGAGCATATCCACACTTAAATTAGTTTCTGCGTTGTGGCTTTCGTCCACCACTACCATTGGGTTTAAGTATTGCATTACTTTCATCAACGATATTTCCTCGTCTTTGCCTAAAAGCGTTTCAAAAGATTGTAGCGAACCGTTTTGCTCAAATACTTTTCGACCTTCTTTATTGGCAGTTCTGATGCTGTCAAAACTCAAAACAAAAATATTTAATAACTCTTTTACCGAAGTTGCGTTAAAGCCGCATCCTTGCAATAATGAAGCTTTATCAAATACTTCAACTTTGTTGCCGAAATGAGAATTTATTTTTTGTCGGTAAGGATGATTGTTGTCTTTGAGGTTTTTAATGGTTTGGTCTAAAATAGTAATAGATGGAACCAACCAAACAACCGCTTTGGGTTTGTCGTAAGCAAAGGCATCAAAAATAGTTTTGATTGCGTTGCATGCTATAAAGGTTTTGCCTCCTGCCGTTGGCACTTTCACACAAATATGTGGCACTCGTGCTACATTATTTTTGTAGGGTTCAATGGCGGTGCCAACAAACGGAAACAATGGTGTTTTTGGGTGCTTTGCCCAAAAATTATAAAAAGCTTCTTTCACATCTTTGGTCTCTTGCACTTGCTCCAAAAACAAGGAAAGATCATTTATTACTTGCTGTTGATAGGGTTTTAGTTCCATGGGTTAATTTTGTAAAGTTTCTAATCCAGATATAAACTCTGACGCTTTAACTGGCTTTGGATAATTAGGATTCCAAGGCATTATTCTACTTTTTGGATAAGACAAATACAAAGCTCTTTTAGCTCTTGTTACAGCTACATAAAAGATGTTTTTTTCCTCTGCTAGCGCTTTACCGCCACTATGTTTACTTTTATAGAAAGGTAATGAACCATCATCTAAACCTAATACAAATACAATTTCGAACTCTAATCCTTTGGCTAAATGGATAGTACTTAAAACGATACCATCCTCGTCTTTTTCTGGTATAATTAAACCTAATGACAATTGTGTTTTAAAATGAGTTAACGATTTTAACTCACTAGGAGTGTTTCTAGCATAAATGCCGTAATACTTTTCAAGTTCTTCAATGTCAAATCGAATTGCTGTATTTTCATCTATGTGTTTAATTTCATATAATTCATTGGGTTCATTTACTATGGAAATGTTTTCATCTTTAAATAAACTCTTTATTGGAACTAAAGCTTCTCTTAAATTAAATTTATTCTGATTTTTTAAAATAGTCCAACTCTCTAATAGCAATGTGTAGAATTCTTTGTCCTCTTCGGTAATAAAATTGTGAATAGATTTTAATTTATCTAGACCATTGAGATTATTGAGGTTTGAAATGTTGCTTGTAATTGAATATATTTCTAGTATTTCAGAAAAATGCAAAACATCAGCAGGATTAATTAAAACCCGAAGCCCTAAATCGAAAGTTTTTACTAACTGACTATCAAAAAATAAACTATCACTACCTTTTTTAAGATAAGAAGGCAAACCCTCTTGGGTTAAAATTTCTTTAACATTTTTTAATAAATACCTACTTCTTGCTAAAATTGCAATATTCTTGTATGTAATATCATCTCCAATAAAACCATCCTCTTGATATTTACCTTGTACTAAATATTTTTTTATTTCTTCTACAATAGCATTTGCCTCAGCTTTTTCATCTTCGCAATTGTCAAATATTTTAAACTTCCCTGTTACAATTGAATCAGATATTTGCATTGCATCAGCATAAACAGAGTTAGCAACTTCAATTATTTTTTTCGATGATCTATAGTTTGTGTTTAATTTTTTTGTTTCAGCATTAAAATCTTCAATAAAATTATTTTTCATATATACATAATCAGAACCATTGAAATCATAAAGAGATTGTTTCACATCACCAACCATCATTACATTGCTGTGTTCTCCATTACAAATTATCTTTAATAATTCATATTGCGCAAAATTTAAATCTTGTGCTTCATCAATAAATATATATTTAAACTGGCTTCTATACAGTTTTGCGATGGCTGGTCTATTTGAAAAAATTTGATAAGCGTAAATTAAAACATCATCAAAATCCATAGCATTTTGAAGTTTTAAAAGGTCATTGTATTCTCTATACATTTTTTGAATTAATTCTTTTTCAATATCACCATCCAAAAAATCAAATTTCTCAATTCCTTTTAGTTGTTTTTTCTTTTTACTGATATAGGTAAGTGCATTGCTAATAAAAAGTTGCTTCTCTCTTGCATCTTTATTTTCATAATGTTTTCTTAAGTCCCAATTTTCAGGTTTTTCGAAAACTTGTATTAATAGATTTGCTCTATCTTCATTTTTTTCAAATATATGCGGTTGCACACTTTTATTAATGGCGTACCCATGACTTTGAATAACCTCTAAACAAAAACTATGAAAAGTGCCTACAAATGCCCTTTTTTCAATATTTCTTACAACAGATAATCTTTCTTTTAATTCCTCGGCTGCCTTATTTGTAAAAGTAAGTGCCAAAACATGAAATTTTTCGGTATCATTTTTCAGCAATTCTTTGATTCTTTCTGTAAGTACTCGAGTTTTTCCGCTACCAGCACTTGCCATTACCAGCAATGCGCCTTCTTTGTGATTTATTATTTCTTCTTGTATTGTCATGGTAATTCTATTTTTAAATCAGCTGCAATTTTGATGAATAACTCATCTATTTTAGGTGGAAAGATAGTTTTGCCATCTATATTTTTATGATTACAAATTTCATTGGCAATACTTTTTGCAAAATCAAATTTATTTTTCCTCATGCAATCTAATAACGCTCTTTTTACGCCACCATCATTATCGCCTTTATAATTTCTAATACTACCACCTTTCATTTTTTGCTGGTCAAATTCCTCAATAAATTCATTTGGAAAATATGCTCTACCTTTAAAATTATTTATTGCCTTTTGAATAAATGTGCTATATCCATTATTAACCAAATATTCTTCAAAATCAATATTGTCAAAGACAAAAAGCTTATCATAGATTTGTTGATTATCAATTTTATCAATTTGAGATTTAACCTCATTTTCAGCACCATTGTCTCCGTCACTTAAGATAAACCACTTGATATTTAAAAATTTAGAAAGAACAAGAAATGGAAAATAGTTTTTCCCATTAACGCTCACGAAATTTATACCGTGTTCATAAGGATATTTTCCAGTTTTTTGGAAATATAGCAATGGTAATGCTTGTTCTTCTGTTGCACCCTCGATTAAAACGATTGCTTTAGAAAACAAAATTTCTCCTCTATTTTGTATAACGAAATAATTTAAATCATTGATCACTTCTTTGCCAAAATCCTCTGTAGGTCTATTTTCAATTAACTGCCCAACTTTTAACCCATCACTATCTTTATAAAAATGTCTTAAATCCATCAAATCGCATTGTGCTGCAACAAATGGCGAATGTGTACTGATGATTTTTTGACCTGGTATTTTTGCTAATTGATGATACAATTGGCGTTGCGCATTTGGGTGCAAATGTGCTTCGGGTTCTTCTAATGCTAAAATTGGAAAATAAGCTTTTTTGTTGATTTCTTCTTGCCAATAGATAAAAGCATTTAAAGTTAGCAATGATGCCCAGCTTCTTGTTCCCATTCCATGATATTCCAATGGAAAACTTTGTGTGCCAGAATCATTAAAATTGATATTTAGGTTTCTGCCAATATCTCTTATTTTTTTACTAACTGCCGTAATTTCTACCCCATCTGCAACTCCCGATAAAACCGTTTTATTTAATTCTTTTAGTTTGTCTCTTAATATTTTAAGATTGTCACTTTTTAAAATGATAAATTCATTGAGTGCATTAATTTGATTTTCTATTGGTGCAATATCCTCAGGTTTTATATCAGGCTTATTGGTCATTTTTCCTAAAAATGAACTTCTGTCTTTTAAATCTGCCTGAATATCTCTTTGTGCATCTACAAAAATTAATGGTATAGCATCTAATTTTTGAAATCTTTTATCTTCGTTCGTATCTACTGTCCAATTATCAAATGGCAACCACTCCTTTAAAGTGTATGATTCTTGTTTAAAGGTTTGGTTCAAATTATCAAATTTATACTTTGTTCTGATTCCTAAAAATTGATAGTCGGCTGTATCGGGTTTAATGTTTCCACTAAATCCGTCAGATTCACGCCAATCTTCATGAAAATCTTGTGTTCTTTTTCCGTTGTCATCAACAGCAATTATTCTAATATCAATGATAATTTCTTTTTGATAAACATCAACAGTATCATCATCATGCACGTCTTCTCGATTCACAATTCTACGGTCTATTCCTAATGCCAAATGCAAAGCCCTTAAAAAAGATGTTTTTCCCGCATTGTTAGCACCAACCAACATGGTTAATTTTGATAAATTAACTTCTAGATTTTTTATTGCCCTAAAATTAGCAATACGAACTTTGTCTATTAATATTCCCATCGCTTAAAATTTGGTGATATCTCTTGGTATTTTCTTAAAAATAATGTGATGCTTTGTGATGAAATCTTTAGTAAGCAAACAGTTGTCGGCATAAATAACATACTGCTCGGCTATGGTTTTCATGGTGGCTAAAAAAGCATGGTCTAAAGTGGTTACTTCGTCTTGTTCGTAATTGAAGTAATACGCTGTGTCATTATGCTTACCCAAGAAATGTTTATTGTCTTTATATTTTGTTCCTGTTAATGGTGTTTTTGTTTCTGTGTAGAAAACGTACTGGCGAATTTTCTCAATCCCTACAATTTCATTTAGATCACCATTTTCTAAAAATATTGGTTGTCCAAGAGTATAAAAATCAAAACTGCCTCCTGTACCTTCTTGGTCTAAATAACCATTAATTACCCTCTTAACTCTTTCTGCTGTCACACTCTGTGCATAATCTTCCATTTCAATTAAAATAAATTTCCGATTGCCACCATCTTCAAAATTAAGGTCTAACGTAGCATGCGCAGTTGATGCAGAACCTGCAAATGAGTCAAGAATTATGTCATCTTGTGAGCTTAATGCTCTTAAAATTTCATTAATTAAAGGTAAAGGTTTCGGATAATTGAAAATCTTTTTTGAAAAAATATCATTTAATAATGTTGTTCCTTTAACAGAATAAAATTCTTTCTCTAACCAAATAGTTGGAATATCACTTCCTACAGTTTGATTTCCGCCAAAAGTCAGGGTTGGGGAATTCGTGTCTTTACCATTGACTTTCAAAATACCATTTTCAATTTTCTTTATAACGCCCTCTGGTAGGTATTGAATGCTATATTTATTCAAACTGTCTTTTTGACGATTAAGGCTAATTTTTATAAAACCCTTTTCCCAGTCACTTAAAAATCT
>CAMCTL010000125.1 GCA_945878515.1 Flavobacterium psychrophilum
ACAACCCGAACTATTTTTTACAGTTACATTGTAACTTTTCGGACTTAGGCTACTAAAATTTGGAGAGGGTTGATAGGTTGTTCCATCGATACTATAAGTAAATCCAGTTCCCAATGGCGCGGTCACTTCGATACTTCCTGTTAAAGATGTACAGCTTGAATCCGTTTTTTTCAATGTTGGCGCAAGTGGCGTTGACGTGGTCGCAATTGTTTCGGTTGCAGGCAAAGAAATACAACCCGAACTATTTTTTACAGTTATATTGTAACTTTTCGGACTTAGGCTACTAAAAATTGGAGAGGTTTGATAGGTTGTTCCATCTATACTATAAGTAAATCCAGTTGCTACTGGAACCGTCACTTCGATACTTCCTGTTGAGGATGTACAGCTAGAATCGGTTTTTTTCGATGTTGGAGCAAGTGGTGTTGACGTGGTCGCAATTGTTTCGGTTGCAGGCAAAGACACACAACCCGAACTATTTTTTACAGTTACATTGTAACTTTTCGGACTTAAGCTGCTAAAAATTGGAGAGGGTTGATAGGTTGTTCCATCGATACTATAAGTAAATCCAGTTCCCAATGGAGCGGTCACTTCGATACTTCCTGTTGACGATGTACAGCTAGAATCTGTTTTTGTCAAGGTTGGAGCAAGTGGTGTTGACGTGGTCGCAATTGTTTCGGTTGCAGGGAAAGACACACATCCTGAACCATTTTTTACAGTTACATTATAACTTTTCGGACTTAGGCTACTAAAAATTGGAGAGGGTTGATAGGTTGTTCCATCGATACTATAAGTAAATCCAATTCCCAATGGAGCGGTCACTTCGATACTTCCTGTTGAAGATGTACAGCTAGAATCGGTTTTTGTCAATGTTGGAGCAGCTACTGAAGAACCACTTATTTTTACAGCATTCGACGCTGTAGAGCAAGTTGCTGTGTTTTCTCTAACTTGACAATAAAATTGATAACTCAATAATCCCGAATAAGAACTTATTGCTAACACCGAATTGGTTGCGCCATTATAAACGCCTCCATCGGTTACAGGTTGCCAAGTTGGACTATTTGGCGCTGTGAAATACCATTGATAGGCTAATGAATTTCCCCCAACAACTCCTTCATTTGCAGTAACAGAAAAAACAATATTGGAACAACTCGGTGTAAATAAAGGCTGGGTTACAATTGTGGGTGCTGCACTTGGTGTGTATGGAAAAACCCCTAAATCACTGCAACTTTCGGTAGCCAATGTTGTCCAATCGCTAGCTGCATAAACTGTTTTTGGTCCTATTGCCGTAGGTTTTCTTTCAATAGTATATCCTTTTGTGGCAGGGCAATTGACTACATCAACCAAAACCCCGTTTTTAGTCAGACGTATTTGATCATCCTCATTTATCCCTTGAGAACTTTCTGTGAAATCAAATGTTTTTGAACATGGAGCACCCGAATCTCCCAAATTTGCTAAGAAAACTTTCCCTGGCAGAACAATTCCAGACAGAATTACCGTTCTTGAAAGACTACTTGGATCTCCTTTAGTTTGATAAATTTCAAATTTATAATTTGAAGCCGATAAATCAATGGGCAAAGCAGTAGGATTAAACAACTCCATGTGCCAGACATTATTACTATTCGAATCGTAGACTTCTGAAATTATCAAATCACTAAAACTTCCGGTTCCGCTACCGCAGGACGTTTTATCTTCTTTGAGTATAGTGAATGCACCAGAAACTTGACATCCAACGCTATTTTTAATTGTTAAATTTCCGGTAGCTGCTGCAGGAACTAGAACGGTCATTTGAGTTGTAGAAGATGAAATAACTGTAGCAGAAACACCACCAAAATTTGCAGTGGCGCCAGTTAAATCACCTGAACTGGCAGTAATAACCACTTCAGTACCCGCTGGACCTGAACTAGGAAAAATTGTTGATAGAACAGGTGGAGTACAAGAAACAATTCCTGTAACTTTAAAGTCATCTATTTGCCATTGTTCTTTATTACTATCATTTGACAAAGTAATTCTGAATCGTAAATTGAGAACAGAAGGCAAATTACTTATTGTAATTGTGGAGTAACCATTGCTTGTGAGTTCTCCGCCAGAATTTGGTTTAAAAGGAGCAGGACTTGCATTCCCATCGTAAGCAGTTGACGCATTTTTCCCTCCACTAAACGACCAACAAGCATTAGATTCTCCCGAAACGCGCACTGTATTATACCAGATAGTTCCTCCATCTGGACTTACCTCAACAGTTACAATATCGTCGGACTCGACGCCATTTCCAGTTGATCCTATTGAAAAAGCTGCCAAACGAATTGACATACTTACGGATGAATATCCAGAAGTATTGATATCTGACTTGGATGTTAAAGTTGCAGCTCCACTATTGACGCCATACGAAGCGGCACCTTCCGAAGCAAATGGAGCGCTTTTAGGTAAATCGCCTGAAGCAGAATTTCCATTAAAATATTCTCCTCCAGTTGTATTAAACAGTGTGCTCGAATTATTGAACCCATCAGATGCTATGGTAACTTGACCCCAACTTTTTGTAAAGAACAAAATAGTTAAGACTAAAACTTTAATTTTAAAAGAGGTATTCTTATTGTTCATCTTTTTTTACATTATTTACAAAAATACATTTTAATTCAATTTCATCTTAAGAACAATCTTACTAACTTCTATTGAATTTTAGTTTAAAAGTACATTCAAGCCAACTACTTCGCAATCAGAAACTCACTTCTTCGGTTTTGTGCATTTTGCTCATCGGTGCATTTTTCTTGACAGTTTACTTTTGGCTCTGATTCACCATAGCCTTTACCAGATATTCTTTCCGCATTTATGCCTTTTGAAATCACATATTGAACAGTAGATTTTGCTCTTTTTTCAGATAAAATCATATTGTAGGCATCATCACCCAAATTATCGGTGTGCGATTTTACGAATACAATTAGTTTTTCGTTGTTTTTCATCACTTGAACCAATTTATCCAATTCAAAAGCAGCTTCTTCTGTAATATTACTTTTATCGAAGTCAAAATTAATGTCATTTAAAACAATTTCGGTTGGTGAAACTATTTCAACAATTGGTCTAAGTACTGCATTTAAGTTAGCTTTACCACCTTTGTTCGGTTGCATTTCAAAAATACCACTTTCAAAACCGTCTTTTACAACTTTTATCGTATATGATTTGTTGCAATCTAATGTAGAAATAACGGTACCATTTGCGGTAGTGTTTTTAGTTTCAATGGCGTTTTTGTTATTGTCGTGAATCGTAACAATTGCATTTTCTAATACTTTTCCTGTGTTTGAATTGGTAACAATTGTTGTATTTTCGACCGTGCAAACTGGATTTGCTACGTAAATATCGTCATTTCCAGATCGGTTACTTGCAAAGAAACCTACCGAAAATTTGTTGTTGAAACTGAACGAAAAATCATCTTTCTCACTATTTACAGGTTTGCCAAGGTTTATGGCTTTTCCAGCTAATTTAGAATTTAAATCTATCGAAAACACATCTAAACCACCTAAACCTGGTTTTCCGCTGGATGCAAAATAA
Source organism: Flavobacterium psychrophilum (assembly GCA_945878515.1). Classification (GTDB taxonomy): domain Bacteria; phylum Bacteroidota; class Bacteroidia; order Flavobacteriales; family Flavobacteriaceae; genus Flavobacterium; species Flavobacterium psychrophilum_I. Next base: position 3,541 of record CAMCTL010000125.1, read on the forward strand.
AGAATATTGTCCTCGGTTACAAATGGAAATTGTTCACTAGCCATTGTATTTACCGATTCACCCATATTTTCTGGCATACCATAACTGCCATCTGAATTTACTTTTACTTTCCAAATATCATTATCTCCTTTTCCGCCTGGCATATTGGAACTGAAATACAGAGTTTTACCATCTTTGCTTATAGACGGACTACTTGTTGAATAATTTTTACCATTGAAAGGCAATGGGAGAATGTTTGTCCAAGTTCCGTCAGTTTTTGTGGCTTTAAAAAGGTTGACTTGACCCATTTTGAGATGGTTTTTCTTATCTTTTTCAAAACTTTTTATAGCAAAACTTTCTCTTGCAAAATAGATTGTGCTACCATCAGCAGTGATACTTACCGGACCATCGTGCCATTTGGTATTAAGTTGTGCTAATCCAGTTGGCGCTTCAATCGTTCCATCTTGATTGTAAACAGCTTTAAAAATATCTAAAAAAGGTTCCTCTTTAATTCCATCTCTTTTTTTAGATTTTTGACTGGCGCTAGTAAAGTATAAGTCACCGTCATTGGTTAAAATAGGACCAAATTCCGACTTCTCACTATTGATTTTCAGCAATTCAATGTCAAAAAGTTTTCTTTTTTCTACCAACTGAGGTATGTAATTCGGATTTCCCTTAAATTCTTTTGCTCTTGGATCATTGGGAGCTTTACTTGCAAAGGTGACCATTTGACTGCTTGCGGCTTCATATTGTGAATTTGCTTTCAGCACTTGAGCATAATGGAAATAAATTTCAGCATCTTGTGGTGTAGCTATTGTTTTTGCATACCATTTGATAGCTTCAACAGGATTGAACATATTGTAGTAACTTTCTGCTAATTGTTTGCAGATATAGCTGTCTTTTTCGCCTTTATCAATTAGTTTTAGATAAGCTTCGGTAGCCTTCACATATTCAAATTGTACGTACAACTTATCGGCTTTTGCTGTTTCTTTATTTTGCGCTTCCAAAGTTAATGTGCTAACAAACACAAAACTCCATAAAATATATAAATTCTTCATTATTAAGTTTTGTTTATGATTAGAAATACCTTGGTGAACGGGACACTTTTTTAGAAATATTCAGGTCAAAAAGTAGGATAATCTCGTGCGAAGACGGTGTTGCGATATTTAAATCCGATACAATATGATCATAAGCATATCCTATTCGTAGCTGTGGACTTATTGCAAAGTTTACCATCGCACCAAAACTGTCATCTACTCGGTAAGTTGCTCCAATTTCAAATTTTTCGTTTATCAAGAAGTTCGAGGAAACATCTAATGAAACTGGTGCATTAAATGCCGATTTCACCATCATAAAAGGCTTGAATTTTAAACTTGGACTTAAATCAAAAACATAACCACCAGTCAAAAAGTAGTGTTGAACTTCAGTACCATATCGTACTCCGTTATAATCCAAATGTGTCGATTTAATCATATTTGGTATTGAAAAAGCAATATAATAGGAATTCGTATAATAAAAAATACCCGCTCCAGCATTGAATGAAAAAGCATTAGTGTCTTGTCCAAAAGCATCTTCATCCGGAAAAGGAAGAGAATTTGCAATATCGCTACTCAATCCAATACTTTGAAAAGTACCTCCAGCTTTAATTCCAAAAGCCACGCGATGTTCGCCACCTAAATTTAAAGTGTAAGATAAATCTGTATAGACATTTTGCTCGCTTACTGGTCCAATTTCATCGGATATTATAGACAATCCGAGACCTAAGTTATTCCCAATAGGACTTGAACCAGATAACGTAAATGTGCTTGGAGCTCCATCAATATTCATCCATTGATTGCGGTATAACAAACCAAATGACATACTTTCTTTTGAACCCGCATAGGCTGGATTTATCACATTCATATTATACATATACTGTGTATAATGAGGGTCTTGCTGCGCGCTAACATCCAAAATAGCCATCAAAACTAATAGGACGGTGACATATATTTTCTTCATTTTTATTGTTTTCTATTAATATAAACCCAACCTGTTGTACTTGTGCCATCTCCTTTATGAATGGAATAAAAGTAGGTACCATCCGGAAGTTCTTCGCCGCCATTCGTTTGCCCGTGCCATTGCTTGGTATAATTGGTATAATTGTACACTTCTTTTCCATATCTATTGAAGATGTGTAACTCTTTGACTCCTAATCCGGTTAAATCAAATTCGTCATTTTTAGAATTTCCATCAGGCGAAATTCCTTTTGGTATACTGCAAATAACTCCCGAAATTATATAGCTTTTGCTTGCAGGGCAACCTCCTACTGGAGTAATTTCTAAGGAATAAGTGAGTGGAAATTCCTCAACAACTGAAGTGTTTGCCAACGCTTTTGAAACGTCCAAAGTTGATTCGTTCGAACCAATACTATTTCCCAGTTGATCCTTCCATTGAAATGTTGCTGTTGCACTATCATACGAATTTGAAATGGGTTTTGATTCCAATGTGAAAGACCCTTTGACGCAACTACCTGAAATATCAAAATCAAAACTACTAATAACAGAAACTACAACAGGTTTAATATCAAAACAAATCCCGTTAGTACTTTTGATAAAATACGTTCCACTGGCTGCAATTGCTGATGGATTTGTCAAAGCAATCGTTGCAGCAGCATTTGTCCAATAACTTAAAGTTCCTGGGCCAGTACTCCCTGCTGTTATGGCTGCCGCAGTAATATTCACCGTCGCAGGCGAACAAACTGACGCAGGATTAGTGATGCTTAAAACTGGAGTTGAACTTATGGTTACAGTTACAGGTTTAATGTCTAAACAAGTTCCAGAAGTACTCTTAACATAATACGTTCCACTGGTGGCAATAGCCGATGGATTTGCCAAGGCTATTGTAGCAGCCGAATTTGTCCAATAACTTAAAGCTACTGAACCCGTGCTTCCAGATGTTATTGGTGCCGCAGTAATATCGACAGTTGCAGGAGAACAAACTGACACAGGATTACTGATGCTTAAAACTGGTGTTGAATTTATGGTTACCGTTACTGGCTTAATGTCAAAACAAGTTCCAGAAGTGCTCTTAATATAATACGTTCCACTTGTAGTAACTACTGAAGGATTTGTCAAAGCTAACGTTGCAGCAGGATTTGTCCAATAACTTAAAATTCCTGAACCCGTACTTCCAGCTGTTACAGATGCTAAAGTAAGGTCCACCGCAGCAGGTGAACAGACAGAAACTGGATTAGATATGTTCAAAACTGGAACAGAATTTATAGTAACCGTTACAGGTTTAATGTCAAAACAAGCTCCAGAGGTACTCTTAATATAATACGTTCCACTGGTAGTTATTGCCGCCGGATTTGTCAAGGCAATTGTTGCAGCAGCATTTGTCCAATAACTTAATGTTCCCGAGCCTAAAGTTCCAGCAATTACAGATGCTAAAGTAATATTTACCGTCGCTGGCGAACAAACCGATGAAGGATTGGTTATGCTTAAAACTGGAGTAATACAACCAGTAGTAGTGCAAGTTTTTGAAGAAGACAAAAAGCAAGTTCCAGCACCACCAATAGGCAAAACAGTTATAGTAACACTTGCGCTGGCCGATAGACCACTTACAGTATAATTTAATACATTTCCAATGTTTACTGAAGCTGTGGGCGTTCCTGAACCAATTTGATAAGAAACCGAATATCCACTGGCACCGATAACTGCTGGCCAAGTAAACTGAACCGAAGAACTTGTAGCAGTACCGCAATTGATTATTGGTGAAGAACCCGAATTTATGTTGACAACTATAGTATCTGTTTTATCTTTTCCACAAGAATTGGTCGCTTTTAAAGTTAAGGTGATAGCTCCAGTGGCTAAAGGATCTATAGTATAATTCGTCCCTAATGTTGTTGAAGAGGAAAAAGTTCCACTTGCTGCCGACCAACCTACAGATTGTTGCCCTAATGCAATTCCAAGCAAAGAAATAGTAGCTCCTGGACAAGCAGTTATAGTCGAATTACCAGCATCTACCGACAAAACATCTACAGGGGCAACACATCCATTGTTGACATAAGATGCTATTCCCGCTGGTGTAAAATTGACAGTTGCTCCATCATTCAACGCATTGGCAGTTGGATCAGGAAATGCTGGCCCATATCCCCCATTGATATTCTTTAATAATGTCCGTTGATACGTTACACTGTCATTGCAACCACTTCCAAAAGTTATTGCGAGGGTTCTTAAACCAGAAGTAGAAGCATAGTTACCAAAATGACCTATTGTGACAGCTGCATTATCTTGAAAAATAATATAAATATCCTCAGATATCGCGCCAAAATAATTTAAAGCTATGTTGAAATTATAACTAGTAACCAAAATGACTTTGGCATTGGCAGGAATCAGATTGCCAGTTGGCTCGATAAGTTTACCACAACCGCCCGCAGTATTAATTTGCGCATTTAAAGTGGCTACTTTAGAAGCGGTTAAAGCATTTTTGACAAGGCCTTCCCAATTATTACTTGGCCAATTAACAGAAAACGCATTCAAATTTAAAGCTGTTGCTCCTACTTTAAATCTAACCATTTCATTTAATCCTTCATCTGCACCTGTGTCGCAGGCGTCCACTAAAATACTTTCGATCTGAGGACATTGTGCCTTAACTTTTTGGCTAAGTAAAAGACCCAAAGAAAGAAAACAGATTAAGTTTAAAACAAATTTAAATTTCATTCGCATTATAATTTAGTTAAAAAGCGCAATTTAGCATAAATGCTACAAGAATTGTAACAAATAGATTATTTTAAATCAATATTTTTCAACAAATAGTTAATGGATTTTAAAAATTACAAAAAAAGCAAGTTCTGCATTTACTGTTAATAATAATTTAGTGAATTGAATGACTAAAGTTAAATTAAACTTTCGACTTCATTATCAAATTGATTTGCAATTTTTTTATAGAAAAACCATCTAGTTGAATAAAGAATGACGAACTTTGACTATAAATTATTTAACATCAAACAAAATGGTCGTTCAAATTGAAACTCCCGCCTTACTTTTCTCAGCCACTTCACTAATTTTGTTGGCCTACACCAATCGATTTTTAACGATTGCAACCATCATTCGAGGATTGAAAAAAGTCTATAAAGAAAAAGAAAACAGTATGATTTTGTTGGAAATCAAAAATCTGAACTTGAGGTTAACGCTCATTCGATATATGCAAATGGCGGGAGTTTTAAGTTTATTTTTGTCGGTATTCACTATGTTATTACTATTTTTAGACCAACAAGTTTTTGGCGTTTATCTTTTTGGATTGAGCTTGCTTAGTTTACTTATTTCATTGGGTTTGTCGTTTTGGGAAATCAACATTTCAGTTGATGCCTTACGATTGCATTTGAGTGATTTGACGGATAAAAAAGATAAAAACGAATAATCACAAGTAAAAAAATCGTATCCAATTAAACCCTTTTCTTAAATCCAAGTCCAAGTCTAATAACATTTTACAGTATGGATAATCACACCCTTTGGTCCTTGCGACTCGGATATTCGGCGAAACAAGCCAAAACCATCGAAAAAATAGGCTTGAAAAAGTTCTTAGAACAGTCCTTTGCTACAAAATTGGATTCAAAAATTCCAGATTTTTTGGAAGATAGTCCAAAGTCATTCCAAGAATTAAAAGAAATTCGAAAAACTTTAAACACTGCAAATCCAGAAGTCAAAAAGGAAATGCTCAAAAAGGAAATACAGATTTCAGTCGAAATGAAATCGTGGTGGATTGATAAAATGAGGGAAGACGAATTTCCACTTCGCGAAAAAATGACTTGTTTCTGGCACAATCATTATGTTTCCACTTTTCAAAAAGTAAAAGTCAATTATTGGGTATTTCAACACAATCAAATGCTGAGGGAAAATGCTTTTGGCAACTTTAAAACCTTGACCAAAGAAATTGTTCAAAGCAATGCTATGGTGCGATATCTCGACAATGTTGACAATAGAAAAGACAAACTCAACGAAAACTTAAGTCGGGAATTGCTTGAATTGTTCACACTTGGCATCGGAAATTACAGCGAAGAAGATATAAAAAACGGAGCAAAAGGATTAGCCGGATTAGGCATTGGCGAAGAAAACGCCGTTTACAGAAAATTTTTAGAAGAAAACGAACCCTTTGTATATTTAGGCAAAAAAGGGAATTTTAAAATAGACCAAATGATTGACATCATTTTCGAACAACCCAATATTCCGTATTTAATTACTAGAAAAATATTGAAATGGTTCATTTACGATAATCCAAAAGAAGAATTAGTAAGGTATTATGGCGATTATTTAAAAAAAATGAACTTTGAAATCCAACCGCTTTTGACCAGAATTTTTACTGAAGAGTTTGCTAAGAACAATGCGGGTTCTAAAATTAAAAACCCATTAGAATTCAGCTTGCAATTAATGGACGAACTGAATGTTGCCGCTCCAAATACAAAGTTAATTGCTTTTTTTATCAAAGAACAAGGGATGGATTTGTTCAATCAGCCCAATGTAAAAGGTTGGGATGGAGGAAATTCTTGGTTGACTTCGCAGGTTTTTCTACAAAGAAACAATGCCGCAGATTTGCTTTGCAACGGTAAAAACATAAGCCGAGCAAATAAAGATTATGAAAATATGATGACAAAACAAAACCCAAATCAACAACTGAATGTGAAATTGAATTGGGACGCATCAGGAAACAACAAACAAATCATTGCCGAACTCTCGAACCGTTTATTATTTCAAACAGATAAAAACAACCAACAAGATTTTGAACAAATCCTAAAATACGATTTCGACAGCAAAACCGAAGGCTCCGAAAATGCCGTGATGCGATTGTTCAATTTTATGGTAAAAACTCCTGAATTTCAACTCATTTAAGTCAAGCATTATGAACAGAAGAAATTTTTTAGCACTCACAGGAACTTTTACAGGTGGTTCCCTTTTATTGCCTAACTTTTTGTATTCTTTTGGTTCTCAAAACAATTTGGTTTTGGGGGAACAATGTGTAGTTTTTGTTCAATTAAATGGCGGAAATGACGGTTTGAACACGTTTATCCCATTTGA
>CAMCTL010000126.1 GCA_945878515.1 Flavobacterium psychrophilum
TTCGTTTTCAACACTACTTCTTGTGCTTGGGAAAATATTGGAACGCAAGCTGTGAAACCAGCCAACGTGAACTGTTGGGACAATTTTGTATTCAACACTACTTCTTGTGCTTGGGAAAATATAGGAACACAAGCTGCGAAACCAGCCAACGTGAACTGTTGGGACAATTTTGTATTCAACACTACTTCTTGTGCTTGGGAAAATACAGGAACACAAGCTATAAAACCAACTTTAGCTTGTTACGAAACTGCTACTTTCAATACTACAACTTGTGCTTGGGATAAAACAGGAACTCAACCAATAGAACCAACAACTGTATTAGAATGTTGGGAAACTAGAAGTTTTGATACAACATCTTGTCAGTGGAAAGTTACAGGAACTAAACCACTAGAACCAACAACTACATTAGAATGTTGGGAAAGTAGAGCCTTCAATGCTGCAACCTGTTCTTGGGTAACAACTGGAACACAAAAACCTAAACCAACTGGATTGGCATGTAGCCAAATAGCCAATTTTAATTCAACAACTTGTGATTGGGAAATAACTGACTTGCCTATAGAAGTGTCAAATGCAGTAACGCCAAATGGAGATGGTGACAATGATTATTTTCACATCAGTGGATTAGATTGTTATTCTAATAATACAGTTGAAATATATAATCGCTGGGGAGTATTGGTTTTTGAAGCCAGTAAATACAACAACAATGTAGATAAAGGTTTCATTGGTAATTCAAATGGAAGATCAATAATGAAACAGTCAGATGGTTTGCCAGATGGGACTTACTATTATGTGCTTAAATATGTAGATTTTAGTGGTAAGGTTTTACAAAAAGCAGGTTATTTATATTTAAGTAAATAATATTAAAATACATAGTCAACTGCTGTAATGGTGTTGCTTTTAAAAATAACAATATGAAGACAAGAATAGTACTATTCGCTTTGCTTTTTACAAGTGTGCTAAGTTATTCTCAACAAGATGCACAATATACGCAGTATATGTACAATACTATAAATGTAAATCCTGCCTATGCAGGATCGCGAGGAGCTTTGAGTGTGTTTGCATTGTATCGTGCGCAATGGATTGGTCTTGAAGGCGCACCTGTTACTAGTACAGTATCCGTGAACACTCCGCTTAATGAATCTAATTTGGGTTTAGGAGTGTCTATAATTAATGATAAATTAGGACCTACTACAGAAAATAACATCTCAGCAGATTTGTCTTATACTATGCAAACAGCCGAAGATTGGAAATTATCATTTGGTATCAAAGCTACCGCAAATCTTTTTGATTTGGATGTTTCTAAATTGAGCACGAGGGATGTGGACAATAATTTGCAAAATTATAGTAAAATATCTCCAAATTTTGGTGCGGGCTTCTATTTGCATTCTAGCAATGCTTATTTAGGTTTTTCGATTCCCAATTTTATTGAAACCACTCGTTACAATGATGAACAAGTAGCTATTTTCACAGACAAAATAAACTACTATTTTATGGGAGGTCTTGTTTTCGAGCTGAGCGATACAGTTAAGTTTAAACCTGCATTTTTAGGAAAAATGTCTGACGGAGCTCCACTTCAGCTAGATGTTTCAGGAAATTTTTTATTTAATGATAAGTTTATGCTGGGAGCAACATACAGATGGAGTGCAGCTATAAGTGCAATGGTTGGTTTTCAGATCTCGGATGGGATGTATATTGGATATGGATATGATCGAGAAAGTACCAATTTGGGTAACTTTAATTCAGGTTCGCACGAAATATTCTTGCGATATGAACTGTTCAAGAATACCAGCAGCATGTCTACACCTAGATTCTTCTAAAAACAAAGATTATAGAATTGCTGATTATATTATTGTTTTTGCAAGCGCACCAACAAGTATAAAAACTATTACATAAAATTATTAACAAACAAATTTTACATAGATGAAAAAATTTATACTTCTTTACACAGCTATTTTAAGTGTTGTTTCATTTAGTAGCTGTGCCCAGAAATCCAATATAGCCGCTGCCGATAAAAAATACGATAAACTCGCTTATTTTAAAACTGTTAGTACATATGAAAGATTGGTCAAAAAGGGATACAAATCAGAAGATGTTTTTCAGAAATTAGGCAATTCTTATTATTTCAATGGCGAATTAGACAAAGCTGCCAAATGGTATGGGGAATTATTTACTATGAATCCGAAACAAGAATCTGAATATTGTTATCGATATGCTCAATCTTTAAAAGCCATTGGACAGAATGAAAAAGCAAATGAAATGTTGGAAATTTTTCATTTACAATCAGTTAACGATATTAGAGGAAAACTTTTTATAAACAACAAAGATTATCTAGCTAAAATCAAAGCAAATTCGGGTAGGTTTTCTATCGAAGATGCGGGAATTAACTCAAAATATTCAGATTATGGCAGTGCTTTTTATGGTAACAAACTTGTTTTCAGCTCTGCTCGCGACACTGGTAGTTTAGTTAAAAGAAAGCATACCTGGACTAACCAATATTTCACCAACCTATATGTTTCCGACTTAGACGAGAAGCAAACACCGACAAAAGTGGAAAAGTTCTCTAAAATAATCAACTCTAAATTCAACGAATCTAGTCCAGTTTTTACAAGAGATGGAAAAACAATGTATTTTACTAGAAATAGCTATCTTGATGGTAAAAAAGGAAAAGACATAAAAAATGTTACCTTAGTAAAGATTTATAAAGCCAGTCTTGTTGACAATGCATGGTCGAATATTACAGAATTGCCTTTTAATAGCAATCAATATAGTTCAGCGCATCCAACCTTAAGTCCAGATGAAAAAACATTGTATTTTGCATCAGACATGCCAGGAACTTATGGTCAATCTGATTTATTTGCAGTCAAAATAAACGATGATGGTAGTTATGGTGCTCCACAAAATCTTGGAAATGGAATCAATACCGAAGGAAGAGAAACCTTCCCTTTAATGACTGACGAGAACGAGCTTTATTTTGCTTCAGATGGACATCTAGGATTGGGTGGTTTGGATGTTTTTGTTACCAAAATAAGTGCTGCTGGAACCCTGGGAGAAATTCAAAATGTTGGAGATGGAATAAATTCTCCAAAAGATGATTTTGCTTTTTTAATAGATACCAAATCCCGAAGAGGTTTTGTTACCTCTAATAGAGACGGCGGTCAAGGGTACGATGATATTTATAAGTTTTTAGAAAAAAAGAAGTTGGTATGTGTTCAAGAATTATATGGAACAATAACAGACATGAATACATTGAATGTAATACCAAATGCAAAAATGAGTTTGTTTGATAGTAATTATAAATTGATTAGCACAACTACAGCCGATGAAGCAGGAAATTATACATTTTCGGTAGAATGCGGCAAAAATTACAGTGTAAGAGCCGAAAAAACAGATTATACTATTAAAGAACAAAAAATTACAATTGCAAATAAAAATGGCAGAACCAATTTGAATATAGCTTTAGAAAAGGAACTGATTGAAGTGACTGTCGGTGATGATGTTGCGAAATATTTCGGAATTAGGATGATTTATTTTGGCTTAGATAAGTATAACATTACCGCAAAAGCTGTTGTGGAATTAGAAAAAATATTAGATTTCATGAAACAATATCCAACAGTAAAACTAGATGTGCGTTCGCATACAGATTGCAGACAAACTAAGAAATACAATCAAATCTTATCTAATAAGAGAGCAAAATCTACAATTGCGTGGTTGGTTAAAAATGGTGTAGCTTCAAACCGTTTGACTGGTAAAGGTTACGGCGAGACTCAGCTTGTAAACGATTGTGGCTGTGAACCTACAAACGTATCAAATTGCACAAAGGCGCAACACCAAATGAACCGACGAAGTGAGTTTATTATAACGTCATTCTAGTATTTTTATCAAAATTACCAACAAAAAGACCGCTAAAGTGCAAACTATAGCGGTCTTTTTGTTTTGCCAGTAAAATCTAATTTCTTCAATCTAAATGGTATAATTTTTCACATTTTGGTTTGCCTTGTCGAGTAATTAACCAAATACAATCCAGACAAAGTTACTGCGCCTCCAATTGCAATTACACTCGTTAACGGTTCGTCAAAAATTACAGCACCTAATAAGACTGCAATAATGGGATTGATGTAGGCATAAATACTATTTATTTCGGGTGGTAATCTTTGTAACATATAAATAAAGGCTATAAAGGTCAGCACGGAGCCAACGATGACCAAATACCCAATAGACCACCAAGAATTTGCTGGAATGGAACTAATGTTTACTCCGGTTCCTGTTGCGCCAACAACTGCCAAGGTTACGCAGCTTGAAATCAGCATTTGCAACCCTAAACTGAAATAGGGATTAAAACTAGCCGCCTTTTTCTTAGTGTATAAAGTTCCAAAAGCCCAGGTTATTGTTGCGATTATTGATATTATTATTCCAAATCTAAAATCAGGAATCAAAAAATCACTCAAATGATTGTAGAAAATCACGCAAACGCCACCAAAACTTATTATTAGTCCCAAAAAGGCTAATCGCGCTAATTTTTCACCTCGAAAAAAGGAAATAATTACAACCCATAAAGGCACAAGCGCACCAATAATTGCTCCCAAGCCGCTACTGATATATTTCACGCCCCAAGTGCTTAGTCCGTTACTCAACACAAAATTAAGAATGCTCAGAATAAAAATGGTTTTCCATTGTTTGCCTTTTGGCCAAGGCGCTTTTTTGTATAAAAAGAAACCAACATACAGCATTCCACCAATTAATTGTCTGATTCCAGCAAGTTGCAAAGCCGGCATGTTTTTCACGCCTTCTTTTGAAGCCAGCCAAGTCGTTCCCCAAAAAAAGCTAACCCAACATAAAGCTAAAATGGGCAATCCAATGGCATTAATCTTGGACGCAAAAGCATTTTTTATTTTAGTTCTCAATTTATAAGTTTGGTTTTTTAAATGTATATTCCAAAAAATTTTCAATTTTAGAACTCGAAATAGTCTTTCCAAAACTGGAATTATCATCATTAAATTCGGGCAAATCCAAACCCAAATCGAGTGCTTTTTGGGTGTAATATTCCCTTCTGCTCGGATGAAAAGGTGCCACAGCATTGAAGGTTTCGTTCCATTCTAATTTGTCATTCTGAGCTCGTTGAATAATTTGTATTATAATACCAATGCAATCTTCTTGATGAATTAAATTTATGGGAGCGTTCGGGTTCTCAATGTTTTTTCTTCCCGCAAGGAATCTTATCGGATGTCGGTCTTCGCCAATGAGTCCGCCAAAGCGCAAAACCGTAGTTTTAAAAGTAGAATTCCTTTGCAAAAGTTGCTCTGTTTGTACTAATTGTTTGCCGCTTTCTGTGTCAGGATTGAGTTCTGTTTCTTCAGTGACAACCAAATTATCTTCGCCGTAAACTGAAGTGGAGCTAATGAAAATCACATTTTCAACAGCGGAATTTTCTATAAAAGGAATCAGGCTTCTTATTTTGGAAACAAAGTTTTCTTTCTCAGAACCGCGAAGTTTTGGCGGAATGTCAATTATCAAGGTTTTGCTAGCTTCTAAAAAAGCTTCAATAGTTTCGTCTCCCTCACCATTGGAGAGGGTCGGGGTGAGGTTTATCAAATATGGCTGAATTTCCAAGTTTGTCAATATCGAAAGTTTGTCAACAGAAGTAGTTGAACCTTTTACCAAAAAACCGTTTTCCAACAAAGTTTTCGCCAAAGGCAAGCCCAACCAACCGCAACCGAGAATACTAATTTGAGTCATCATAAAAAAATTGATTGCTCAAAAGTAGTTTAAATGCGAACCATTTGAAAATGGATTTGAATTAACCTCAGATTAATATTTTTTAACCACATAGTTTAATATAAACTATCCAATTTAAAGGGTTTCATAGGTATTTTATTTAATCATAGCTATGTATCGAAACCAAAAAATCAAGAAAACGATTTATATCTATGATAAGCAAAGCGCCTTATTTTTACGTGAAAATAATTTTTTCTATGTGGTTTAAACTTTTTTAATAATAAGCAGGTGCAAGGTTTAAGATTTCTTCTTTTTTTCCTGTTCTTTCAAAATTGTGCTTAAAAAAGGTCTGGTAACTTTCTCCATTTCACTTTCAGAAATGTCTAGTGATTTTGGATTTTTAACGAGTTGCGACCAAGGTTTTGGTCGTCCAAAAGGATAGCTTCCAAAAACAATTACCGGTGTTCCTTTGAATTTCACGTTTTCATTGTCGGCCAAAACCCACTGGTCTGCCCATTCGTATAAGTATTTTGCATCTTTTTCTTGCAACCTCAAGCACGAATGCGAGGCTGGATACCCTGGCAAATCGTATTGATGAAACCCAATCCCGCCTTTGTTGGCGATATTAAAATTCCAAAGTAATTTCCACTCATCGTCAACGGTGCTGATGGTTTCTTCTGCTTTCCAATTGCAGAAAAACAAACCTGTGGGCGTTTGATATTTCTTTTTACCCATATTGGTCGGGCCAGTGTAAATTAAAATGCCGTTTTCATAAGCGGCAAAAGTTTGGGTAGGATAGGAGAAGAAAAGTATTTTGTGAACCTCCGTTAAAAAAGGAACTTCAACTGGAAAAGGCAAATAAAACGAAATATCGCCACTCACATCTGTTGGAATAATCACAGAATCCATTTTGGTAAAAAATTGTTTGTCAGTTCTGTTTACGGCAAGAGCAATCTCTAATTCTTCCGCACTTTTATTTGTTTTTAACCATTCTTTAGTGTTTTCTAAAGTATAAGAAACCGCTTTGGGTGCTTTTCGAACAGGTGCTTTTTTGATAATTTTATTTGTTGGTGTCGCTTTTTTAGTTTCCACATTTTTGCAGGAAAACAGAATAAGTGCCAGTGTAATTCCAAGGAGTACAATCGATTTTTTCATAAAGTATTTCATTTATGTAAAAATGATGGAATTATGGGTGTAAAGTGTTATATAATTTTGGGAAATTGTTGTAGGATTTACAGGTAATGGAGGGGAAATCGAGATGGTTGTTTGTAAGAGTAAAGCGTCACCATTCATAGAAAACTTAAAAAAAAAGCCTAGTCTTTCGTTTAATCATAATAAATCAAGCGCAAAACAAATTTTCGAAATTTAACCAAAATCGTCTTTTCTATAAGTGTCTTGAGACAAAATGGTTTAACTAATCCAAGTTTGCCAAGTATCAATAATTTTCCATTTTCCATTTATTTTCTTTAAATATATAGCTTTTCCACTTCCGCAAAGACTTCCGCAATAATAACCTATTTCAACATATGCTTTATTTTTATCTAACGAAAATATTGGAATATTCATTTCGTAAAATCTATAAAGCTCTCCTTTTTTTCTCTTTACTAATTCTTTTTCACGTGTTGTTGAATTTATTTTACTAATTATTTCAGAGTCAACTGTGATTATATTTGGGTTTGAATTTTGCTCAATTAACGTTAAAGAATCTTTTTTTGAAAAAAAAACTTCGCCTTTAATTTTTCTATAAAGTAAGTTTTCTAATAAAACATTATTAAATGGAATTGGAATAGTGATTATTCCGTCTTTTCTTTTTTCAGGAACATTAATATTAAGCTTTACCAAATCGACACAAAACATTTTCGATTCTTTTCCATTTTTTGAAATATTTAGACTGTCTTGCACTATAATTGCGTTGACAATTTCACTTATATCATTAACTTTTGAAACATACAATTCATTTTCTTCATTTTTAGATTTACAGTTTACTAAAAAGACAGAAATTATTATAAGTAAAAATATTTTTTTCATAATTTTTTTCACGTTAAGTTTTTCACAACATCTGGGACACATTTGTACTAGCGGTAAATAGACTCTAATTCAACTCAATTTGTTAAGAAACAACTTTTGTTCAGCTGATATAATCATTAATTTCTGGATTGAATTGGGTTTTACAACTTCCCCAAACTATCCTTTTCAACAACTAAACCATCTTTTTGAACTGTATTTCCAACCTTTAATACAATGGGTTTGATCACTTTTGGCGATGGTTTTATTTTCTCTTTAACAATCACGGCATCGTTCAAAACAAAAGGCGTTGGCATCATCCAATCGGCTCTTTTTGTCATAGGAAATAGTGGATTGCTCATTAAATCGAAAGAACTTTCCATCAACTCCAAATTCAAAACACTCGAACTAGCAAAATTGAATCGTATTTCCAAAGGCAATTGATCCACCACATAATAGCTTAACAATTTCTTGCCTTTTCGTTCGTATTTGGAATGCTTTTGTCCCATTAAAGTCAAACCATTGGCTTTGAAATTGTTGATAACAACATCTTCATTGGCAAAAATGTCGTAACGATTGACTTTTCTGTTAGGCGTTATTCGAATTTTCAAATAATGAATGCCAGCAGCAACGGTGTCTTTTAGAAATTCAATTGTGGGTTTTGAAATATCTTTGAAAGGAGCCTCACTAGCAAAAGTAAATCCTGTTTTGTATTTGCTAGGTAATGAAATAGCGCTTACTGCTGCGGCGTCTTTAGGGTTTTGACCTAAATACGTTTTAGTCCACTCGTCCAGATTGGTGTCATAAGTTGCCCAAGTTGCTTTGTTTTTGTCAGCATCCAAAATATAAACCAAACTATTGGATTTGGCTTTGCCCAATTCATACCCAGAATAGTAATGCGCTCTCGCAAAAACCCCAATGGCCAATACGAACAAAATCAGCGAAGCCGTTCCTTTTCGCTTAAAAGAACCAAAAACAGGTAATAGCAAACTAAAAGACAATGCGGTTAAAATAGCGCTTCCAAACAAAATTTTTAGTCCTAAACCTATCGGAAACATTTGGATAAATGGAGCAATAATGACCAAAGCTGGAATGCTCAGAAAAAGATTTAAAATCCATTTTGATTTTTGGGTAGTTACAAAACAAGCGAACATAAGTAACCCTGAAAAAACGGGAATAATTAAAAATCCTGCACCTTTAAGGAAAAAAGCCAGCAATCCATTTATCAGAATCCAAAAGAAAAGCGGCGCCACAAAATGGTTCATCCTCATTTTTTTGGAAGAGAAAATTTGGTAAAAAGCAAAGCAAATTGATAAACTTAACAATGTGAAAGCCGCTATATAATCGTGACCGTTATAGGTAAATCCGTTGAGTAAATCATTATATTGTGGATAAATGACCAACAATAATTTCCAACCCAGAAAGGTAATTAAACCCGAAACAATTACCGAACCCAAAAACGGGATAAATCCTCGCGCTATTTCTGGAAAAAATAACAGGCGTTTCCCAAGACCTATAAATATAAAAAACAATAAAAGCACAAAAGCAATAATAACCATTGGCAAAACCCAACTAAAAGGATAAATGATGAAGCCAAATGGAATCGAAAAATAGACATCATCTTCGGTAGCTTGAGTTGTATTTAAATCAGCATTCGAAAAATAATCCAACAAAGGCATCAAATATTTTCCTTGATGTGCCAAGGTTTTTTTGTTTAAATGATTGAGGTCGTCTTGCGCTGTGTGGTAGTTGTAATGCCCGTCGATGAAAGCAAAATTGTAGCCTTGAATATTGCCTTGTTCCCTGAAAACCGTTAAATCAGTGTCGTTGGGCAACATTTTGTAAATGCTGTACATCAGGGAATTTGAAACGGGATATTTTACATTAGCTGCCGAAAATTGGTTGACTAGTCCAGCATTTCCTCCATTGGTTTCCATCAACATATAACTTGGTCCTGAACTTCCTCGGGCTTCAAAATTTAAAACCAAACCAACTTCTTTTGCCCACTGGTGTTGGCTTACAAAAAGTGCCGCACCATTCAATCCCAATTCTTCGGCATCCGAAAACAGAATGATAATGTCGTTTTTATGCTCTTTTTTGTTGTAAGTAAATGCACGAACACTTTCCAAGATTGTCGCCACACCAGATCCTGCATCGCTTGCGCCTTTAGAATAAGAATGTGGCGCGCTGTCATAATGCGAAAGCAAGAGCAAAGCTTTGTTGCTATTAGAACCTTTTATTCGAGCCAAGATATTTTTGCATTTGGTCAAAGTTCCCCAATCCGAAAAAGCAAAACCTTCTTGTAAGGAAGTTTCTAAACCCATATTCTGGAGTTCTTTTACCAAGTAATTGGCGACCAGATCGTGATTTTCGGAACCTACAAAATGCGGTTTTTCCGAAATATTTTTGACTTGTTCCAATGCTCTTTTGGTCGAAAACTCTGCAAGTGGAGCATCATCATCGGATGTCTGTTGCGGCATCATGGTCAAGAAAATAAATCCAAGTATTCCGAGTAGGAATAATAAGGACAAAATGGAGGAATAACTTTTTTTCATCGGGGAGAGAATTAAGTTTTAAAATTCTTTTTTCACAAGCAAATAATAGTCGTCATCTAATAACCGATAGCCTTGGTCATAAATAAAATAGTAAGTATTTCCAGTTTTGGTTTCTAAAATATTAGTGAAAAATTCAAAATCGAAACCTTTGCTCAATAGTTTTGATTTGGT
>CAMCTL010000127.1 GCA_945878515.1 Flavobacterium psychrophilum
ATTTTTTTTGCTAATTTACTTTAATTTTGAATTATGAAAGTCATTTTCTAAGACTTTTTCATGATTTTTTCTTGCCAATTATTATGCCAAAAAAAATCCGACTATTAAAAAAACGTCGGATTATTTAATATAAATATTGTTTATTTCCGCACAAAGGGTGGAAGCAATTTTGTTGAAAGTTCACCAAAACCAATTCTAACTCCGTTGTTTTTACTATACCCTTTAAAAATTACGGTGTCTCCATCATTTATAAATCGGCGTTCTGAACCATCATTTAGTTTTATTGGATTTTTCCCGCCTAAAGTTAATTCTAACATCGAACCTAAACTGTCGGGCGATGAACCAGAAATAGTCCCCGAACCCATCATGTCGCCCGAATTCACACGACAACCGTTCGAAGTGTGGTGCGTTAATTGCTGATTCATTGACCAATACATATTTTTCACATTCGATCTCGAAACAATTGTTGCTTCTTTATTTTCCGGCTGAATCGCTACTTCTAAATTGATATCAAAATTGTTTTTACCTTTTTGTTGCAAATAGGGAAGAGGCGCAGGATCTTGTTTTGGCCCTTTGGTTCTAAATGGTTCCAAAGCATCCAACGTGATGATCCACGGGGAAATTGACGTCGCAAAGTTTTTGGATAAAAAAGGTCCTAATGGTTCGTATTCCCATTTTTGAATGTCACGCGCACTCCAATCATTCAATAAAACCATACCAAAGATATAATCTTCAGCTTCGTTTATTGGAATATTTTCTCCCATAACATTGACGTCAGTAGTAACGAAAGCTGTTTCTAATTCAAAATCTACTAGTCTTGAAGGACCGAAAACAGGTGTTTTTTCGCCATTAGGCAAGGTTTGCCCCATGGGTCTGTGCACCGGAATTCCTGAAGGAATTATAGAAGAACTTCGACCGTGATACGCCAAAGGAATGTGAAGCCAATTGGGTGATAATAATTGTTCTGGGTCACGATATATTTTTCCAACATTAAGTGCGTGATCTTTATTCGAAAAGAAATCTGTATAATCGCCAATTAAAACTGGCAATTGCATTTCAATATCCTTCACATTGAAAATAATAATTTCTCTATGCTCTGAATTATCTCTAAGTTTTGGATTGGTTTCGTCAAACAACTCTGCTATGCGATTTCGGACTAATCTCCATGTTTTCTTACCATCTGAAATAAAATCATTCAGGGTATCTTGCATGAACATATCATCGGTCAGTTCGATTCCTTCAAAATAATTTAATTGCTGTAAAGCGCCCATGTCAATAGCGCAATCTCCTATTCGAGTTCCAATGGTAATCACATCATCTTTAGTAATAAAAACGCCAAAAGGAATATTTTGAATAGGAAAATCGCTGTCGGTTGGGACTTCTATCCAAGATTTTCGATTCGTATTATTTGCGGCTATTGGCATACAATTGTTAATTATATTGTTAAGAATTAGTCATCAAATATATTATAATCTTATTATTTACCAAACGTTTTTTTGTATTTTTGCGACAAATTAATTTAAACCAAAAAAATGCAACGCGACAAACAAATTTTTGACCTTATACTAGAGGAACAAGACAGACAAATTCACGGATTAGAACTTATTGCTTCTGAGAATTTTGTAAGTGACGAAGTAATGGAAGCAGCAGGTTCTGTTTTAACCAATAAATATGCCGAAGGATATCCAGGCAAAAGATATTATGGCGGTTGCGAAGTAGTTGATGTAATCGAACAAATTGCCATTGATAGAGCCAAAGAATTATTTGGTGCTGAATATGCCAATGTGCAACCACACTCTGGTTCTCAAGCCAATACTGCGGTTTATCATGCTTGTATTCAACCTGGAGATAAAATTTTAGGTTTTGATTTGGCACACGGTGGACATTTAACTCACGGTTCTCCAGTCAATTTCTCTGGACGTTTATACACACCTTCATTTTATGGTGTTGACAAAGAAACAGGACGTTTGGATTATGATAAAATTCAAGAAATTGCTACCAAAGAGCAACCAAAATTAATTATTGCAGGTGCTTCGGCTTATTCTCGTGATATGGATTTTGAGCGTTTTAGAGTAATTGCGGATAGTGTTGGTGCTATTTTATTAGCCGATATTTCACATCCAGCGGGTCTTATAGCCAAAGGTTTGATGAATGACCCTTTGCCTCACTGTCATATTGTTACAACAACAACACACAAAACTTTGCGTGGTCCTAGAGGTGGTTTGATTTTGATGGGAAAAGATTTTCCAAACAAAATGGGTTTAACAACGCCAAAAGGCGAAATCAGAATGATGTCTTCTTTATTAGATTTAGCCGTTTTCCCAGGAAATCAAGGTGGTCCTTTGATGCATATTATTGCAGCTAAAGCGATAGCTTTTGGTGAAGCCTTGACCGATGAATTTTTTAGATATGCTTTGCAATTGCAAAAAAATGCCAATGCAATGGCTGATGCCTTTGTCAAAAGAGGTTACGATATTATTTCTGGCGGAACAGACAATCACATGATGTTGATTGATTTGAGAAACAAAGGAATTTCTGGTAAAGATGCTGAAAATGCCTTGGTTAGAGCAGAAATCACCGTAAACAAAAATATGGTACCTTTTGATGATAAGTCTCCATTTGTAACTTCTGGAATTCGTGTTGGAACTGCTGCAATTACTACTCGTGGATTGGTAGAAGAAGATATGGAAACTATTGTTGCTTTGATTGATAAAGTAATATCGGATCATACAAACGAAGAAATTATCGAAGAAGTTGCCAATGAAGTAAACGATATGATGAGCGAAAGAGCCATCTTCGTTTTCTAAAAAATAAGAAAGATTTTAAATAACGATTTACTTCGAGTGTGCTCTTAGCTCGGGTCACTAATTTTCACAAATTCTATTTGTGCTAATTAGTGATTTCGTTTTTTATAGCCCATCAAAATATAGTGTTGTTCCGCTTTATTTTGTAATTTTGGAAGGTGTCTTTATATTTAAAAATTAACAAATGAGAATTGAAACAGAAATTAAATTGGGGTTTAAGGATGTAATGATTAGACCTAAAAGATCTACATTAAAGAGTCGTTCTCATGTTAGTTTAGAAAGAGAATTCAAATTTTTGCATAGTACTGCAGTTTGGACTGGAGTTCCAATTATGGCTGCCAATATGGATACTGTCGGAACCTTCGAAATGGCAAAGGCATTGGCCGAAGAAAAACTTTTTACTGCAATCCATAAACATTATTCTGTGCAAGAATGGAATGATTTTTTGCGTGATTTGTCTTCAGAAATGTTTGATTACATCGCCATAAGTACCGGAACAGGGAAAGACGATTCCAAAAAAATTGCTAAGATTTTTGAAGCCAATCCGCAACTGAAATTTATTTGTATTGATGTTGCCAATGGGTATTCGGAACATTTTGTAAATTTTGTGCAACAAACCCGAAAACAATATCCTGATAAAGTGATTATTGCGGGAAATGTGGTTACAGGCGAAATGGTCGAAGAATTATTATTAGCTGGAGCCGATATTATTAAGGTAGGCATTGGACCTGGTTCTGTTTGTACCACAAGAGTAAAAACAGGCGTTGGTTATCCTCAACTTTCAGCTATTATTGAATGTGCCGATGCCGCTCACGGACTTGGTGGACAAATTATTAGCGATGGTGGTTGTAAAACTCCCGGCGATGTGGCAAAAGCGTTTGGAGCTGGAGCTGATTTTGTAATGCTTGGCGGAATGCTCGCAGGCCATACCCAAAGTGGAGGCGATATTGTGGAAATTAACGGCGAAAAATTCAAACAATTTTACGGAATGAGTTCGACCACGGCGATGGAAAAACATGCAGGTGGCGTTGCTGAATATAGAGCAAGTGAAGGAAAAACAGTTCAAGTTCCGTTTAGAGGAAATGTCGCAGTGACATTGAAAGATATTCTTGGTGGTTTGCGCAGCGCATGTACTTATGTTGGTGCTTCCCGATTGAAGGAATTGACCAAAAGAACCACATTTATTAGAGTTGCAGAACAAGAAAATACCGTTTACACAAAATAAATTGTAAATATTTGGTCATATTTTCTATTTGAAAACAGTTGTTTAAAAGTTGTTTACCATCTAATAAATACCATTCTAAGAAATAATTGGTCAAAGGAAACGGAATTTCAAGGTAAATTCGTTGTCATAACTATGTAAAAAAAATCCGCTTTGCTTGCACAAAACGGATTTTTTATACTTCTAACCTCTAACTTCTGACCTCGTCCCTACAAGTGAATCACTTCTCCGTAAGCATCTGCAACAGCTTCCATAACGGCTTCGCTCATTGTTGGATGAGGGTGAATTGATTTCAGGATTTCGTGACCTGTTGTTTCTAATTTTCGAGCTACAACTGCTTCGGCAATCATATCCGTAACGCCAGCACCAATCATGTGGCATCCTAACCATTCGCCGTATTTGGCATCAAAAATTACTTTTACGAAACCATCTGCAGTTCCAGCGGCTTTTGCTTTTCCTGATGCAGAAAACGGGAATTTTCCAATTTTCAATTCGTATCCTTTTTCTTTAGCTTGTTTTTCGGTCAAACCTACAGAAGCAATTTCAGGTGTAGCATAAGTACAACCAGGAACATTTCCGTAATCTATTGGCTCAACGTGAAGACCGGCAATTTTTTCAACGCAATTAATTCCTTCAGCAGAAGCGACGTGAGCCAAAGCTTGACCTGGAGTAACATCGCCAATGGCATAATATCCTGGAATATTTGTTTGGTTGTAAGCGTTTACCAAGATTTTGTCTCTGTCAATGGCAATTCCAACTTCTTCTAATCCTATATTTTCGATGTTTGTTTTAATTCCAACAGCGGACAAAAGAATATCAGCTTCTAAAACTTCTTCACCTTTCGCAGTTTTGACGAAAGCTTTTACGCCTGCACCACTAGTATCAATTTTTTCCACTGAAGAGTTAGTCATAATTTTAACTCCAGCTTTTTTCATAGAACGTTCCATTTGTTTCGAAATATCTTCGTCTTCTACAGGAACTATGTTTGGCATAAATTCAACAATGGTAACTTCTGTTCCCATTGAATTATAGAAATGGGCAAATTCAACACCAATCGCACCAGAACCAACAATAATCATCGATTTTGGTTGGGTTGGTAAGGTCATTGCTTGTCTGTAACCAATTACTTTTACACCATCTTGTGGTAAATTTGGCAATTCTCGTGATCGAGCTCCAGTAGCAATAATAATATGATCAGCGGAATATTCAGTAACTTTTCCATCGGCGGCAGTTACGTCTAATTTCTTACCTGCTTTTAGTTTTCCAAAACCATCAATAACATCAATTTTATTCTTTTTCATCAAAAACTGAACGCCTTTGCTCATGCCGTCGGCCACTGAACGGCTTCTCTGCACAACTGCTGGAAAATCTTTGTCAAAGGAAGAAACAGTCAATCCGTAATCAGAGGCGTGTTTTAGATAATCAAAAACTTGTGCTGATTTTAGTAATGCTTTTGTTGGAATACAACCCCAATTCAAACAAACTCCACCCAAATTTTCTTTTTCAATTACAGCAACTTTAAACCCTAATTGTGATGCTCTAATGGCTGTTACATAGCCGCCTGGACCGCTTCCTAAAACTATAATATCGTATTTCATCATTATGTATTTTCTAAATTAATTTTAAAATGCTAAATTAAATAATAAAATTAAGAAATAAACAATTTCTTTGCGTGATTATAATTGCAGGTTGAAAATAAAGGTAATTTAATTGTCAATTGTTTAGATGGTACTCGATTCTAGGCAGTATTTCTAAAACAATAAATGTTTTACACTTTTCTATTACCTTTGCAAAATGAATACAAAACACCATTCCAACAATATACTACATAATTTAGGCATTGAAAACCTGAACGAAATGCAGGTTGCGGCACAAGAAAGCATTCTGAGCGAAAATAATGTTTTACTGCTTTCGCCAACAGGTTCAGGGAAAACATTGGCATTCTTGTTGCCTATTTTTGAAATGTTGAAGCCTGAAATTCTCTCTGTGCAATGTTTGATTCTGGTTCCATCTCGTGAATTAGGACTTCAAATTGAGCAAGTGTGGAAAAAAATGGGAACCGATTACAAAGTAAATGTTTGCTATGGCGGACATTCCATCGATACTGAAATCAAGAATTTGAGCAATCCGCCTGCTGTTTTAATTGGAACACCGGGACGAATTGCCGATCATATCGACCGTGGTACTTTTCGTTTGGACAAAATAGAAACCTTGATTCTGGACGAATTTGATAAATCTTTGCAGTTGGGTTTTCACGAGCAAATGTCTTTCATCATTGGAAAATTACCCAAACTAAACAAACGCGTTTTGGTTTCGGCCACTTCCGATATTGAAATTCCAAAATATACCCGAGTGGTCAATCCAACGATTTTGGATTTTATTCCAAATGAAGCTGCAACTAGTAATCTGGCAACGAAAATGGTCATTTCGAAAGAAAAAGACAAAATGGGAAGTTTGTTTAACTTGATTTGTTCTTTGAAATCGCAATCGGCTATCGTGTTTTGCAATCACAGAGATGCTGCTGAAAGAATAAGCGATACTTTGAACGAAAAAGGAATTTACGCTACTTATTATCACGGTGGAATGGATCAAGACGAAAGAGAACGCGCTTTAATCCAGTTCAGAAACGGAAGTATGAGTTATTTAATCACTACGGATTTGGCAGCTCGTGGACTGGATATTCCCGAAATGAAGCATGTTATTCATTATCATTTGCCTTTAAAAGAAGATGAATTCACGCATAGAAATGGAAGAACGGCTAGAATGTTAGCTTCCGGTACAGCTTATATTATCGCTCACGAAAGCGAAAAAAAACTGGATTATATCGATTACGGAATGGAAGTCTTACTGGTGGAAAACTCAACCACTTTACCCAAACCACCTGAATTTCAAACCATCTACATCAGCGGTGGAAAGAAAAATAAATTGAACAAAATTGATGTCGTGGGTTTCTTTTCGCAAAAAGGGAAATTAGAAAAAGGCGATTTGGGATTAATCGAAGTAAAGGATTTTATTTCATTCGCCGCCGTAAAATTCAATAAAGTAAAAGATTTGCTTCACAACATCAAGGACGAAAAAATGAAAGGGAAGAAGTTTAAAATTGAAGTGGCGAGAAAAGTGATTAAGAAACAAGAGGAGTAATTTAGCTGAATTATTTGCTCACAATGTGCTATTCCGCAAGGTAATAATCATTAAAATCATCTTTTAAAGCAACTCCCGATATTTGTCTATTATTCATTTGGTCAATCAAATAGGCTATCTTTTGTGCTGCAAATTCATAGGATAATCCATCGGGTTGAATATTAGAAACACAATTTCTTTTTTCATCAGTATTTCCTTTTCTGGGATTCAAAGTAATATAGGCACCCATGCTTGTACGCGAACTTAAACCAGGCCTCTCTCCAATCAATATTAAAGCAATTTTAGATTCTAGTAGTTCACCAATTTCATCCGAAATAGCTACTCTACCATGTTTTACAATAATTACTGGAGCGATTTTTTTAATTTTTAATTTCGGAAGCAACAATTCAATTAACTTCATCGCGTGAAGATTAACGGCTTCAGCCGATAGACCATCAGCTATGATAATGCATAAATCAGCATTATTTTCAGGGTGATCTTTCAGTTGTGCACTACTTAGCTCATGAAGTAATCTTCCTTTATTTGGATTTCGAAGGTATTCACTAGGATTGCTAATTTGGCTTTGCACGAAAATCGTAGTGATACCAATTTTTTTTGCGTTTTCATTTATATTTAAGAAATCAATTTCGGTGCTTATGGCATCTTTTGCAAGCGCATGTGCCATTCTTAATTCTAAAACTTCGTGAGTAGGCAAAGCATTTCCGGCTCTACCGAGTGCGATTCTTGCATTGGTAAATTCTTTTAATTGCTGCCAGTTGTCTAATTCCATATTATAAAACAGGATTATCTTTTGATTAGTTCCAATAATTTATTTTGATTTTGGGAATGTAACAATTCATTTTTGGTATTCATAATTCCCATTTTGATGAGCCATTCTTCAAATTCAGGTGCTGGTTTCAAGTCCAGTAATTTACGAATATATAAGGCATCGTGAAACGAAGTACTTTGATAGTTGAGCATTATGTCATCAGATCCAGGAATTCCCATGATAAAATTACAACCAGCAGTTCCCAAGAGCGTTAGTAAAACATCCATGTCATCTTGGTCAGCTTCGGCATGATTCGTATAACAAATATCACAACCCATTGGCAATCCCATTAGTTTGGCACAAAAATGATCTTCTAGTCCGGCTCTAATAATTTGTTTACCATCATATAAATATTCAGGGCCAATAAAACCCACCACAGAATTTACCAAAAAAGGATCAAAAGCACGAGCCACAGCATAAGAACGCGCTTCGAGCGTTTGTTGGTCTATTCCGAAATTAGAATTCGAGGAAAGCGAACTGCCCTGTCCGGTTTCAAAATACATTACATTTTTTCCAATGGTCCCTCTAGATAAAGATTGTGCTGCTTCATACCCTTCTTTTAATAGCGCTAAATTGATTCCGAAACTGGCATTTGTTTTTTCGGTTCCACCAATAGATTGAAAAACCAAATCTACAGGAGCACCTTGTTCAATTGCCATAATGGTATTGGTAATATGACTGAGAATACACATTTGCGTCGGAATTTGATATTGTATTCGAACATCGTCCAGCATTTTCAATAAATTAATCTGAGTAGTTATATTGTCAAAAGCTGGGTTGATTCCTATCAGCGCATCACCATTTCCATAAAATAAACCATCAATTACCGAGGCCAAAATTCCTTTGATATCATCAGTTGGGTGATTGGGTTGAAGGCGAGTAGATAAATGTCCTTTGAGCCCCACAGTATTTCTGAATTTTGTAATCACCTCACATTTTGAACTTACCAGAATTAAATCTTGAAGACTCATAATTTTTGAAACGGCAGCAGCAATTTCAGGAGTTATGGCTTTTTGTAAAGCCGTTAATTCTTGTTTTTGGATAGAATTGTCTAGCAAATAATTTCGAAAATCACCTACCGTAAGATGGGCTATTTTTTTGAAATTTTCTTGATCGTGCGTGTCAATTATCAAGCGTGTAACTTCATCAATTTCATAAGGAATTAGGGTATTGTTCAAGAATTCAATTACGGGCAATTGAGCTAATGCCATTTGTGCGGCCACTCGTTCTTGGTAGGATTGAGCTGCAATTCCTGCTAGTTGATCACCAGAACGCAAAGGAGTTGCTTTTGCCATTAAATCGGCTAAAGTATCGAAAACAAAAACAGTATTATTGACAGTGTGTTTATACATTTTTATTCATGCTTGTGCTAATTGCCTTTGGAATTAAGACCAAATTATTTTTTGCCTTTATAGAAAATTTTAAATAAAATATAACCTAAAAGAATTGCTCCAAAATACCATAGCGCCAAAATTGGATTGAAATAACTCATTGCTATCAATGAAAATAATCCAATTAATAAGGCTGTGATTGGCAGAAGTGGATATAAAGGTACAATAAATGGGCGTTCTAAATTAGGTTCTGATTTTCTTAGTTGAAGCAAAGCCATCATCGAAAGAATGTATAACGTAAGGGCTCCAAAAACAGCGATGGTTATTATTTCGCCTGTTTTATTGGTAAATAAAACAGCGATTCCTACTGCTGTATTTGCAATTAGAGCATTGGCAGGAGTCAAAAATCTAGGATGTACTTTGCCCAGGAATTTTGGAGCATAATCTATTTTTCCACACTCCATTGTAGCTCTTCCTCCTGCAAGAATGAGTCCGTGGAAAGAAGCTATTAGACCAAATAGTCCAACTCCAATCAATAAATGATATAAAACACTATCTTTAGAAACTGTCATTCCCATAGCCATTGGCAAGGGAGAATCAGACAAACTACCATCCACTTGATAGACTACTTTTTCCCAACCGCCGACGCCAATGGTTGCCGTAAAAACCAAAACGCATAATACGACCAGCGTTAGTATCGCGCTTCCAAAACCTTTTGAAATATCTTTTTGTGGATTTATGGTTTCTTCGGCAACATTTGCCACGCCTTCAATTCCTAGGAAAAACCAAATCGCAAACGGAATAGAAGCAAAAACGCCTTGCCATCCATTATTGTTTGCATTAAGGGTAAATTTTTCTATAGAGAAATGCGGAATCGTAACACCAAAAAATAGCAACAATTCGGCAACTGCCAAGATGGTAATCAATAATTCGAATGTAGCGGCAATTTT
>CAMCTL010000128.1 GCA_945878515.1 Flavobacterium psychrophilum
TAGATTTTAGATTTGATTATCGATTGACAAATACTAACTTTGTAATAATATCAAAAATAATGTTTTTTTTATAAATCTAATTCTATTTATAGAAAGATTATGATATAGATATGATTTCCAATATAATGAAATCAACATTTCGCACTTCAAATCTGAAATCTAAAATCTGAAATCTAAAATCAAATGACCTACGAAGGCACGCTTATTAAAATGCAAACTGAATTTGCAAATCCAATACAATACTATTTGGTATTTGAGAATAGTTTCCTGAATGTCAATCAATTATTGAACAAAAATCTAGAAATTTCTTTTCAGGGTTACCAATGTTTGAATTGTGGCAAAAAGAAGAAGATTTTTCGTCAAGGCTTTTGTTATGATTGTTTTTATTCCAGTCCTGCTGTGGGCGATTGGATTATGAAACCCGAATTGAGTACCGCACATCTTGGAATTCAGGATCGGGATTTAGTTTATGAAGAAAAAGTGCAATTGCAGCCGCATATTGTTTATTTGGCTTTGTCTAGCGAGGTAAAAGTAGGTGTAACACGCAAAACCCAAATGCCCACAAGATGGATTGACCAAGGCGCATCCCAAGCGATTTCTATTGTAGAAGTACCGAATAGATATCTGGCAGGAATTACGGAAGTCGCGTTGAAAAATCATTATGCGGATAAAACCAATTGGCGAAAAATGCTCCAAAACGATGTAGAACCAATAGATTTAATCGCCGAAAGATTGAAAGTCGAAAACCTCATTCCAGCAGAAGTTCAGGAATATTTCCATTCAGGGAAAAATGATTTGTACGAAATGCACTTTCCGGTTTTGGAATATCCAAAAAAAATAAACAGTTTAAGTTTAGATAAAACCCCAAATTTCCAAGGAAAACTGACTGGAATAAAAGGACAATATCTCATTTTTGAGGACGGCACTGTTTTTAATGTCCGCAGTTCAGAGGGTTATGTGGTAAGGATTGAAATATAAATAAGATTGACACAGATTTCACAAATTTACACAGATTAATTTGTGTGAATTTGTGAAATCTGTGTCAATAACTTCATAATAAAATGTTGTTTTACGCTAAGGCGTCTTTGGCTCTGCTGTTTTTTTCTTTTTGTTGAGCAAACCATTCAATAAATTACTAGCTTTTGTTTTTATATCTTCTTTTGGGGTTGCAGTTTTTGTTGTATCGCTTGATTTATTGTTTTTGTTAAGAAAGTCCGTTAATGCTGACGTTCCTTGTTTTACCAATTTTTCTTTTTGCTGTTTTACCAATTGATTAGTTAAATTTGTAACTGCAGTTTTCGTGTCAGTCGAAATTTTTGGACTACTAAAACTTCCCGTCAACAGGGCATTTATCGGAATATTATCTAATTTTGTGGCGTCAGCAGGGGATAATTTTGCTATTAAGGCATTGGCTTCAGTTCCAAGATATTTGGCGGGCACATCAAATTTTACATTATAATTCATACTTTGATCAAAACTATGAGCTCCCCCAATTGTTGCCTTTATGTCTTGGTATTTAATATCAAAAGGTTTTACATTGACTTTTCCGTCTTTGAAAGTTAAAGCAGCTTTAACATCGTTTAGATTTAATTTACTCATATCCAAAAACTTTATATTCGAACTCAAAGCAGTTAATAAAGTAGAATTTTTGGCATTGACCGTTGTAGAAAGAAGTTGCCCTAATAAATCCCCAGTTAGCGTTTTCAGGTCGGGAGTAAATTCAGTAGCATCAAGATTACCATTCAATTTGATGGTCGAATTCAATTTTCCGTTAATGATTCCTGCTATTGGCGCGATTTTTTTCAACATTTCTAGTTGGGTAAAAGATTGCGCAATATCCACCTGATTCAAATTCAAATCCATATTGAAAACTGGCTCTTTTCCTTTGGTTGAGACAATTCCATTCATGCCAACTGTTCCACCAAAAATAGAAGTTTTTATGTTTTGCAAAGTAACTTTTTCGTCCTTTACAATCAGTTTTCCCGAGACATCTTTCAAAGTTAGATTGTCATATAAAACGGTGTTGGCTTTTGCGGTAAGCGTACAGTTCAAGAAAGTAGGAATCTTCATTGGTTCAGCATTTTTAACTTCCTTCTCCTGTTCGCTATTGCTTTGTTTAATAGTGGTTTTTTCGGCAGTAGTCATAAAATCATCCACAGCCAATTGTTTGGAATTCAAATTGAAATCTCCTTTTAATTCTTGGTTTTTGAATATAAATCCATAAAAATTTTCCAAAACTCCGGTTACACTAATATCACTTTTTCCAGTCGTTGCATTGAATTGTTTCAAATTGACTTGGCTTGGATTGAATTGTACCAATGCATTGCTAATGGTCATCTTTTTTCCGTTTTCATCGACATAATTGAAACCAGATAAACTCATTGTTCCTGCGTTTTTGATGTTTTGATATTGACTTTTTTCAACAGATTGCATATCAAATTTGGTAGTTACATCGGCTTTTAGAATTCCAGATAATGGTTTTTCTAATTTTATAGGATAGGCTTTGGAAACATTGGCTAAATTGATAGTTCCTTTTAAAGCGGCATTAACCAAAGGGTTTAGGGTAATATTTCGAATATTGGCTTTGGCATTAAAAACGTCTTGGTCGATAGCGAAAGACAATTTGTCCATATTAACATAAGTGTCGTTTAAAATTCCCGTTTCGTTGATGATTTTAGTGTCAATTACAATATTGCGAACCGATTTTGGAAGATTTGGATATTGGAAAGAAGCATTGTTCGAAGCAATTTTTATGTTGAATTTTGGAACAGTTGTATCCGAATACAAGCCTTTGGCAAAACCAGCAACGGTGCAATCTCCTGTAGTTTTTACATTATCTAAACTCGCAGCATAAGCTGCGGGAATAAGTCCCAGGAAGTTTTTAAAAGAAGAAGTTGGCGTTTTGAATGTCAAGTCATATTCCTGTCCGCCATCGACCATTTGAATAAATCCATCTAATTCTATGGGTAACTGATTGATTAAAGCTTTGTTTTTCTTGAATGTGTATTTGCTGTTTGCTAAATCAATTCCCAAAATGGCATCCAAGCTAATGTAAACATTTTTCATATAATTGATTTTGTCCATCGAAAGCGCAATTTTGGCAGTCGATTTGGTGTCCAAATCCAGCTTTTGTGACGCAAAATCTCCAGTTCCTTCGTGGTTTAAACTGTCAATTGTCATTTTGATTTTTGAACCTTCATCAAAATACCGAAACTGGAAATTATCAATTTTATAATCTTGTATTTTTAACAACAAAGGTTTGCTTTCGCCAGCTTTAGCAGGTTTTTCATCTTTTAAAGCAATGTCATAGTTACCGATGCCATCTTTGTTTAAAATAATGTTGATTAACCCATTTTTAGAAGAAATTCCATCAATAGTTATTGTTTCTTCTTTCTCTTTAAAAAGTTCTTTGATGGACATTTTCAAATTCAATTCACCCAATGAAACCAAAGTATCGCCTTCAAAAGGCGCTTTGTTGATAATGACTAATTTTTGGATGGTCACATTTGCATTGGGGAAATTTTTAAACAAACTCAAATCAGCTTCTGCAAAAGAGACTTTAGCATCTACTTTATCGTTGATGGCTTGAGAGATTTTCGCATTTATCTGATCTTTAAACAAGAGTGGAGCTGCAAATAAAGTTCCAATTAAAAGAACAAATACAATTCCTATGGTTATTAAAATTTTCTTAGTCATAATTTTATTTTTTTAATGCTAAATATGGAGTAAAATAATGCTTTAAGTTTTTTGACAAAAGTAGTTTATTTCAATCTTAGTATTTTTTTTGAACTAGACAATTAAAGAATAATTTAACTAAAAACCCGCTCAACGAGGTCTTCCCTTAAATATAAATATTGTTCAATGCTGGAGTTGTTTGAGTATATCCTAAGCACTTATTGCTATCCGCAAAACGTCTATTCTGCAAATCTGATCGGTCGTATTTTCTTTTTACACTAATTTAGTTGCGCAATAACAAAAATGTTATTAATTTTGATTTTTTAGAATTTAGAGATGAAAGACCATTTGAAAAATGAAAAAAAAGCACTCCAAAAGGATTTGCAATTTTACCTTGAGTTTTACAAAGAGTTAGCCAGCAGAAGTGATCAAATGAAAAAGATTGTGGATTTGGAAATTGAAAAATTGGTGGAAAAGTTAAAAGAAATCGGAAAATAAAGTACATAATTATGTTAGAAGAAATCAAAAAATTAAAAGTACAATACCAAAATACCGAAAACGATACTGAAATTTCAAGTATCCGAAAAGAAATGAAATCATTGTTTAATGACAACCCGGAGGCATTTACTGATTCTATGGTGCTGTGTATGAAAGATAGCAATCAAAAGGCAGATGAAATATTGTTAAGGCAAAAATTAGAAGCCGTTTTGCCTGCAATTTCGGTTTCGTATTTGTCTAAAAACTACTTTAAAAAGACACCACAATGGTTTTATCAACGATTAAACGGAAACAAAGTAAACGGCAAAGAAGCTCATTTTACTAGCAATGAATTGCAAACACTATCTATTGCACTGAAAGAAATAGGGCAAAAGTTAAGCGCATCTGCAAGTATTATTTTGTGATAACGCCTATAACACACCAATCCTTTCCTGTGGTTTTTTAAACCCGAAAAATCCGTCTAATCATTTGATTAAACGGATTTTCAATCTCTAATCTATTGCTTTGTTAATGAATCTTAATCTCAAAAGGCATCATTGTTTGAATTCCTTTTCGAGCTTGAACTTTTTTCAATTGTTCCATTAAACGATAGGTTTCTTCTCCTAATTCCTGTTTAACAAATGATTCTTTGGATTTTGCGAATGGTAAATTATTAAAAAAATCATTCATGTCTTCTTCGTATTCTGGAAAATATTGAGTGCTGTATTTTTTTGTTTTTGCGAGAATTGCCGCTTCTTTTATCGCATCGTTCAAACCACCTATTTTGTCAACCAATTTTATTTTCAAAGCTTGCTCGCCAGACCAGACTCTGCCTTGTCCAATAGAATCTACTTGTGCCAAAGTCATTTTTCGTCCTGCGGCAACGTGAGATATAAATGTTTTGTAAACGTTTTCGACACTTTCAAGAGTCACCGCTTTGAATTTTTCGTCCATTGGTACAAACGGACTGTATTCTGCAGCGTTTTCATTTGTTTTTAACTGCTGGGTGTGAATGCCCATTTTTGTTGCCAATTGTGTGAAATTCGGCAATATCCCAAAAACGCCTATCGAGCCAGTGATGGTGCTTTTCTCAGCAAAAATTTTGTTGGCATTACAAGCAATATAATAACCACCTGATGCTGCATAATTCCCCATAGAAACTACAACTGGTTTCACTTTTTTGGTCAATTCGATTTCCCTCCAAATCAAATCCGATGTCAAAGCACTTCCACCTGGGCTATCAATCCTCAGTACAATAGCTTTTACATTTTCATCTTTTCTAGCTTCTTTCAATGAGCGATTCATAGAACCTTCGCCAATGGTGTTCACATCGCCTTCGCCTCCCATAATTTCTCCTTGAGCATAAATCACCGCAATTTTATCTTGCGAATCGTTGCTTTCACTAGTAGTTGCTACCTTTTGAGCATAATCAGAAATGCTTATTTTATTGTAATCTTCATCAGAATCGACTTTCAGTTTTTTTCGGATTGCATCGTGATACACATCTTCGTAAGCAATAACATCAATCAACTTTTGCGCTTTAGCCATTTCAGGAGTTCTAGCCAAAAGACCATTGGCAATTTCATTTAATTTGGCTTCCGAAATTTTTCTACTTTTAGAAATATCAGCAATAATTGAACTCCAAACAGAATTCAATAAAGACATGGTTTGTTCCCTATTGGCATCGCTCATTTTATTGTCTAAGAATGGTTCTACAGCACTTTTGAATTTTCCGTGGCGAATAACTTCCACTTTAATTCCTGATTTTTCTTGTAAATCTTTAAAAAACATCAATTCGGCAGACAATCCTTTGAAATCAAATTCACCAATAGGATTGATATAGATGGTATTGGCGACTGAATTCAAATAATATTCTTTTTGCGAATAGACATTGGCATAAGCCAAAACAAATTTCCCTGATTTTTTAAAATCCTCCAAAGCATCACGAAGGGCTTTTCTTTGCGCCATTCCCAATTCAGATTCATCATTTAAGATGGAAATTCCTTTAATGTCGTCATCGTTTTTTGCCGCTTCAACAGCGCTGATAATATCAGAAAGCCCAACATTTTCGCCTTCAGACAAAATGGTTACCCAAGGATCTTTGTATTTTCCAGCATAATCATTTTTGATATTTCCCAATTTTAACTCGATAACCGAATTGCTTTCTACAGATATTTCGTCTGAATCGCCACCAAAAATTGCGGCAATAAAAACTATTCCAAAAAAGAACAGCATCAAAAAAACGAACAACCCAACGATGGTTGCCACAACGTTTCCTAAGAATTTCATAACAATATTTTTTTTAATAAGTAGTACAAAGCAGCAATGTGTTACAGTTTTAGGTGTAAAAGGTCTGAAATAGTTATCAACAGAGGGGCAAATATAGTATTATTCTAAAATTGTTTTAGTTAATTTGTGATTAATATGAAAACACAAAATCAAGTCGTTTTATCACTAGGGACAAATCAAGGCAATCGTCTTTTGATCATTGAAAATTGCATCGAACTGATTCATCATGAGGTTGGAACGATTATCAAAACTTCAAAAATATACGAAACTCCTTCTTGGGGTTTTGATGGCGATTCATTTTATAATTGTGCCATAGTTATTCATACTTTTACTGATGCGCACAAAATTTTAGAGCAAATTTTGAATATCGAAAAAAGTTTAGGTCGTGTTCGAGAAGCTAGCTCAACATATCAATCGAGACTTATAGATATTGATTTGATTGCATTTAATGAAGAAATTATTAATACTGACAATCTCCAAGTTCCACATCCTCTAATGCAAAATAGAAAGTTTGTGATGTTGCCAATGCTAGATTTGAACCTAGATTGGATTCATCCTGTTTTTCATAGAAAAATAGCGGATTTACTCGCAATTTCTCCTGACGACAGTGTTTGTTTAATAGTTCAGAAATTAAAAAATCCTTTAGATACAATTCCATTAGACCAATTCAATTATATTGCTTTTGAAGGAAATATTGGAGCAGGAAAAACCACTTTAACCACAAAAATAGCCGAAGATTTTAATGCCAAAACTGTCTTGGAACGCTTTGCTGATAATCCGTTTTTGCCTAAATTTTACGAAGATCAAAATCGTTATGCTTTTCCTTTAGAAATGTCATTTCTTGCTGATAGGTACAAACAATTGTCGGATGATTTGGCTCAATTTGATTTGTTCAAGGATTTTATTGTGGCTGATTATCATGTTTTTAAATCCTTGATTTTTGCCAAAATCACTCTTGCCGAAGATGAATATCGTTTGTATCGCACACTCTTTGATATTGTTTACAGGGAAATGCCCAAACCAGATTTGTATGTTTATTTATACCAAAACACCGAGCAATTACTGAAAAACATTAAAAAACGAGGAAGAATTTACGAGCAAAATATTCCAGCGGATTATTTAGATAAAATCAATATTGGCTACTTAGATTACATCAAATCTCAAACGAATTTGAATGTTTTGATCATCGATGTTTCAGATCGAGATTTTGTAGAAAGTCAGAAAGACTACATTTATATTTTGGACGAAATTCAACGAAAAATATATCCTTAACTTTTTTCTAGCTCCCTCTCTTTTGGAGAGTCCAGATAGCTATCGAGAGGGGTGAGGAATTACCTTTTCAAAGAAAAATGTCCTTTTATTTCTGGTTTGGAGTCATCCAATTTTAAACGAAACCAATAATCATCTGCTGGCAAAGGATTGTTATTGAAATTACCATCCCAGCTATATTTCGAGGCATTCAAAGTGACGATTAATTTGCCGTAACGATCATAAATCGAGGCATTTGAATTAGGGAAGTTTTTCATATCATTAATTTCCCAAAGGTCATTAATTCCATCATTATTTGGCGTGAAATATTTTTTTATTGTAAATATTGTAAAATCTTGTTTGTCTGTATGGCACGATTCTATCTCTCTAACATAAGCAGTTTGCAATCCAATTGGAACATTTAAAAAAACATTTGAAGCTTGATAATTAATTCCATCTATAGAATATTCAAAATAGATATCTTCTTTTTTTACATAAATGGTAACGGATTTATCATCAACTTCAACACGATCTATTTCAGGAATGTTGTTTTCTAAAACGGTAATTTGTTTTCTACTGGTGCATTTTTCAGGTGATGGACTTGTAATATCTACAAAATAAATCCCGGAGGATGAGACTGTAATTTTTTGTGTTTTTGCGCCATTAGACCATAAATAGGACATTCCAGTTAGTTCAGCATCAAGTTCTATATCAATTAGCTTGCATTTTTTAACTTCTTCGTCAGAAACTGCAGGAAGTGGATAAACTTCTACTTTGATTGGAATTCGAAAATCACTCAAACAGCCATTATTGCCACCTTCTGCATAGAAAGTTGTTGTTGCTGTAATATTTGGCGTCGTAAACGAATTCCCAGTTTCTAATAAAGTCCCACCGCTTGGAACATTGTACCAATTTATTATTCCGACGGAAGCTACTGCATCAAGTACAACTGATCCTGGTCCGCATCTTGAAACCGATGTTTTTGTTGCTGTAATTTGCGGAATAGCATTTACGATTACTTTAAATTCTGTTCTTGGTGTCAATGTACATCCTGCATCAGCAAAATAACTTTTATCTGAAGTTAAAACTGGCGTTGTAAAATCTGTTCCCGTTCCCACAAGATTCCCACCAATCAAAGAATCGTACCATTTTATGAGTAATCCATTAGCAGAGGCTTTAAAAGTAGCTATTCCAGAATTACAAATTGGACTTGGCGCAGACACAATTTCAATTTTTCCAACGGTCAAACTTGTACTTGCCGAAATTTTCAATGGTGGATCGCCTGGCATTCCACCGTATTCCACGATGAAACCTTTGGGTTGATAATTCCCACTAGTATTTCCTGTATTTGACAAATCATTCCAAGAACCAGGAATACCAACTCCAATTGCAGTGATATGTGCGAAATCCTCGTCTCCTAAATTATTAGGTTCACTGTTGTTCGTGTTCCAATAGGCAAAGTTTGGAGTACTTCCGTCTCCTAGTCCATTCCAAAAAACGTTTCCTGTTTCTGGACCTGTGACCCATTTCCAAACACCTTCTGTTTCTGCATCGCTACCACCAATCCATCCTGCTCCTGAAGCTTGTTCGCCAGCTATTTTTGCTTCTTCTAATGATAAAATGGTTGCCAAGTATCCTTTTAAGCCGTAATAATTGAGTGCTTCTGCTGCTGTTTTTGCTGCTGTCCATGTAATGCCTACATTGGGAACAAATTCATAATAGTGACCTGTGGACGGAAGAAAATTAGCCTGTCCTATGGTAATGGAAAAGTTCCGAGTTCCAGAAGGATTGAGAGATGAATTGCTGTATAGAATGTCTTTTATGGCTGCTTCAAAGTCGGTGTAGGGAATTTTTGCGCCTGTCGGACTTGACAACTTAAGTTTTCCTGCAACTGCATCCCAACTTGTACTTATTTTTGGATGTGCCGTCGCATTAGAAAGAGTTAAAACATCCTCACTAAATATGTATCCTGATGAAATCTGAATGTATAAAGCATCCGTGTCAGGTTCTGCTGGGTCACTTGTTATGGATATGGTTTCGACAATTTTTAAGGGTGTTCCTGGACAATAAATTTGATTTCCAGTTGCGGTGATTGATGGAGGTGCGATTGGCGCAGCTATTTTACTACAGTCTTCTAAATAGCTGGCGATGGCGTCTTTTTTGGAAGGATCCCAAGAATTTGAAATTAATTCATTATCTACTTGAATACAGGTTAGATTTGGATTATTGAATGCATTTAAAGCAAATAAATCTTTATTGTTTCCGTTCTTTAAATTTAGACTTGTTAGTTTATTCCAACTACAATATAGTTGACTCATAAGGGAGTTTTTGCTAATATCTGAACTTGTTAATTGATTTTGAAAGCAAGACAAGTAAGTCAGACTTGTGTTTTTTGAAAGATCTAAACTTGTTAAGTTGTTTCCCCAACAATTTAAAAGTTTTAATGATGTATTTTTAGTAACATCTAAACTCGTTAATATATTGCGTGAA
>CAMCTL010000129.1 GCA_945878515.1 Flavobacterium psychrophilum
TCTTTCAAAAAAGCCAATCGCTCTCGAATAGACAGTTTTTCTGGAATTGGAGATGAAAAAGCCTTGCAAATTCTTCGAAAAGTTTCAGAAACTTTCGGCGTTCCCACTGTAACGGATATTCACACCAATGAAGACGCAGTTATGGCTGCCGAATATGTTGATGTGCTGCAAATTCCCGCTTTCTTAGTCCGTCAAACCGATTTAGTTGTGGCTGCTGCCAATACCGGAAAAGTAGTCAACCTCAAAAAAGGACAATTTATGAGTCCCGAAAGTATGAAACATGCCGTTCAAAAAGTTTTGGATTGCAACAATCAAAACGTGATGGTAACTGACCGCGGAACGATGTTTGGCTACCATGATATGATTGTAGATTTTCGAGGAATTCCAACCATGCAACACTATGCAACTACGGTACTTGACGTGACACATTCCTTGCAACAACCCAACCAGACCGCTGGCGTTACTGGAGGAAGACCTGATATGATTGAAACCATTGCGAAAGCTGGAATCGCTGTTGGTGTGGACGGAATCTTCATAGAAACCCATTTTGATCCAGCCAATGCCAAAAGCGATGGTGCCAATATGTTGCACTTGGATTATTTTGAAGCCTTAATGAACAAGCTAGTTGCCATCAGAAAAACCATAAATCAGTTTTAAAATAGTGCTTTCAGGAATTTTTCTTTACAAAGCAACATTTCTTTTGGAGGAATTTTTAGAATTTAATTTCAAATTAGCAATAAATAAAAAATCTCTTAAATGGAGATTTTTTTATTTGTACAACTTTACAGCTTCTTGAATTACATCAACTAAGATCTCATTGTTAATGCTTTCTAAACTATAATAACGGAGCGATTTTATGGTATTCCTTTTATCACTAACCAAAAACTCTTGGTTGCGTTTCAGTTGAAAACCTTTAAAAAAACCGGCGTCAACAAAACCTTTTTTCGGACTAGAATTAAAATAGCAAAACACCTTCTTTTTATAATAAAAACAAGGAATTCCCCATTTGAACAACAGCTCCAATTCAGGGATTTCACTTTCGAAAACAGCAATCAAATGCAGAAGTATCGATTGATACTTTTCTGGCTGTCGAAATATGTATTCATCAGTAAGTTTCATTTTGTAAAAATAGTTAAAAACCAATAATTTTGACTTTTGTAACTAAAGTTACTTTCTGCATAAAATTACAGCCCTAATTTTACCAAAAAAAAATAAGTAGTAGTAGTAGTAGTAGTAGTAATGTATGTTAAAATTTAAATGAAAGTAAATAATATGGATATCGAAAAAATAATTACAGGTAATCTGCCTACTATTGTAGATGTTAGAACCTACCCAGAATTTAGTGGTGGCAATGTGGTGGACTCTATTAACATTCCCTTGAATGAAATTCCAGCGAGATTGGAAGAATTAAAATCCTTAAAAACACCAATTATTTTATGTTGTGCTTCAGGAATGCGAAGCGAGCAAGCTCAAAATTACTTGTCTCAGAACAATATCGAATGCTATAACGGCGGTTCGTGGCTGGATGTAAATTATTACAAATCTAAAAATAACTAAAAAATGATCAACACTTTAAAAAAAATATTTGGCATCGGACCTAGCGTGAATTATGCAGAATTGGTAAAAAATGGCGCTACAATTTTGGACGTTCGTTCCAAAACTGAATATGCCGGCGGACACATTCAAGGCTCAGTGAACATTTCTGTTGACACACTACGAAACAATCTCGGGAAACTAAAAGACAAAAACAAACCGATAATTACTTGTTGTGCATCTGGAATGCGAAGTGCTTCGGCAAAAAGTATTCTTGTTGCAAACGGTTTTACGCAAGTACATAATGGTGGTGGATGGAGCAGTTTGAAAAATAAAATCGGATAATTTCTAGATACAACATCTGCACAATATTAAATCATAAAAAAAACCTCGAAAATAGTACTTTCGAGGTTTTTTTATTGGATAAACAAAACACTAAGGTTTTAATGGATAGTCTTTATTAAGATGAACTCTTAATCTATTTGGCGATGTATAATCGAATTTATCACCAACATTGTCTTTTTCATAAGATGGAATTCCTTGAGACTCGTCAATATTTGGAGTTGCAGGATCATTAAAAGGATTTCCATTTTCATCTTTGGCACCGTTAAAAGGATAATAACCATTACTTACACTAACGCTATTAACAATTAAGTCTGGTCTTTTTGTTTCCAATTTTGTGGTCGTCCCATCACCATCATCATCAACATCTAAAAAATCAGGAATTCCATCTTTATCAGTATCATCTTCATAAACATCTACATCTATAGGAGCTTTTGGATAAAAAATGGTATTTCTGTAATCATATATATATCCATCATTTTTCAATCCTTCTTGATAATTAAATATTCCATCGCTATCAGAATCAATTCTTTCAATATCATATAATTTAAAGCTAAAAACCAACGGCGAATAGGAAGGAATCGAACCGGCTCCTCTGTTGTAATAACCAAGTCCAGAAGGTATGAAAAGGACTCCAGCTCCAAAATCTTTATGAGAAACTGTTCCGTCACCTCTTATCTCGTAGGTACCCGATTTAAATTTTGGAAAAATTTCACTCCAGCCAATTATCGCAGTATATAAACTAAACATAGATTGAGGATACTTAGATTCTTCAAAGAAAGTTGCCGATAGCACTGAAGGTACTGTAGCAGTTGCAGTGCTTTTCCTTAAATAAGTTCCCTTATAGGCCGCCAAAACAGCATCTACATTGCATGGAGACGCGCCAACACCTGACCTCAACACCAAATAATACAGCTTGTATTTTATATCGTGAAGGAGTACTTCCTTGGACAATAATTGATACTTTGTTTGATCCCAAATCGATTTATGTTCTGTATCGCCAACTTCAAGTTTTGTAATGGTTACGTCTTGATCATCGACTATACCTGGATTGTCAACTACTGTAATGTAATTGTTTTTCAAATATTCTTCAATAATAACCATATCAGCGTCTCTCTGCACATCATAAGCTCTTGGTGGCTCAACTGTAATTCCAATGTCATCCTTCCTGCAAGAAAATAAAGACAAGGTTGCAAATAATACTAAAAAATAAAACTTAAATTTGTTCATTATAACTGAATTTTTGAGCGTGCAAGATACAATTTTGATTTATTTTTGCATTGGATTTAACTTTGATTTTGCAAAATTTATGAGAATAGACAAATATTTATGGTGCGTTCGCTATTATAAAACTAGAAATATGGTAACCGAAGCCTGTAAAAAAAATCACGTTACCGTAAATGGGATGGTCGCTAAACCATCTAAAGAAGTTTTTCCTACTGATAAAATTACATTTAGGAAAGACCAAATTACCCAAATTATTACTGTTTTAGATATTCCCGAAAATCGCATTGGAGCCAAATTAGTAGATGTGTATCGAAAAAATGAAACTCCTGCTGAAGTCTATGAACACCTTGAATTATTAAAATTATCGAAGGAACATTATCGAAAAAACGGCACAGGAAGACCCACAAAAAAAGACCGTCGAGATATTGATGAATTTGGAAATGAAACAAACGAATAGAAAAAATTAATGGCAATTACAATTTCAATGGCAATTTCAATGGCAATGGCAATGGCAATGGCAATAGCAATCAAAAATCTGAAATCTAAAATCTAAAATCTAAATTTAAAATGAGCAAGAATATCATATTGTCGAATCAGGAAATCGAGCATAAAATTAAAAGAATAGCTTACCAAATTTATGAAACTTTTATAGACGAGGAAGAAATTGTTATTGCTGGAATTGCTTCCAATGGTTTTATTTTTGCCAAAAAAATTGCTGATTCCTTGAAAAGTATTTCAACTTTAAAAGTATCAGTCTGCGAGGTTCAAATCAATAAACATCAGCCTGAATTAGCAGTTAAAACCTCTTTAACAAAAGAAGAATATGCCAACAAAGGCCTGATTTTAGTGGACGATGTACTAAACTCTGGAACGACACTAATTTATGCGGTTAGACATTTTCTAGATGTTCCCTTAAAGAAATTCAAAACAGCGGTACTCGTAGATAGAAATCACAAAAAATATCCCGTAAAAGCTGATTTTAAAGGCATCTCGCTTTCCACATCTTCATTAGAACATGTTCAAGTGGTATTTGATGAAAACGGGAATAGTTATGCTATTTTAAGTTAAAATAGCCAAAATATCCTGAGTAGTTTCATCTTTTGTTCTTCCATCAATACTTACTTTGTACTGCGCTTGATTGTAATAAAAACTTCTATCAAAAAGATGTTTAGCAATAAATTCTTTGAGTTCGTCATTGGTTTTATTTGCAATAATTGGTCTTTTGTTTTTATTGGAAACCAATCTTTCAAATAGTGTTTCAACGGAAGCCTTCAAGTAAATCGATACAATATTATCGCCTTTTAATAATTCATGATTATTTGCATAACAAGGAGTGCCTCCTCCCAAACTGATAATTGCATTACCTGGAGCATTCAATAATTCGATAAAAACATCTCGTTCGAGCTTCCTAAAATAAATTTCGCCGTGTATTTTAAAAATTTTATCTATCGACAAATCAGTTCGTTCTTCGATTTTTTTGTCCAAATCTATACA
The DNA here is from genome assembly GCA_945878515.1 of Flavobacterium psychrophilum. GTDB lineage: Bacteria > Bacteroidota > Bacteroidia > Flavobacteriales > Flavobacteriaceae > Flavobacterium > Flavobacterium psychrophilum_I. The sequence continues at coordinate 4,597 of CAMCTL010000129.1, forward strand.
CGGAATGTCAGTAATTTTGGATAATCTAATAGCAATTGTGGACTTACCACTACCCATATAGCCCAATAAAATTATTTTTCTCATTTGAATAAAACCCTATATAATAAGCGATTAAGTACTAATGTTTTAAAAAGGCAAATTTATAATAAAATACCTTTGAAAAATAGAAAATAAGGCCTTATATTTGCACCCGCATTCAAGAAAAATAAATGACTCGATAGCTCAGTCGGTAGAGCACATCACTTTTAATGATGGGGTCCTGGGTTCGAGCCCCAGTCGGGTCACATTTTTTATAAGAGAAAAGTCTTGGGCAAGAAGTTTATCCCGAATAGCGTAGCTTGAGGGAAGCCCCAGTTTGGTAACAAATTTTGTGATTTTCATATATATTTCTTGAAGCTATGACTCGATAGCTCAGTCGGTAGAGCACATCACTTTTAATGATGGGGTCCTGGGTTCGAGCCCCAGTCGGGTCACATTTTTAGTCAAATTTGATGGGTAAAGATTTACTTTTTAAAACCCAATTCAAACCAAAAAGAAATAGAGGCGTTGCAATGCAACGTCTCTAACATTTTTAGGCCACGTGGAGAAACGGTAGACTTGCCAGCTTGAGGGGCTGGTGCTCGCAAGGGCGTGCGGGTTCAAATCCCGCCGTGGTCACGAATATAGCCTGTTTATAGGGTTTTACAAAGGTTTTAGCCGACGTATAGTCAGCCATTTTAAAAACACTCATTTTTTGGGTGTTTTTTTATGCACTAAAAGCATTACATTTGATTGACGAGAATTTTTTTGCCCCACTAAAATATTATCACCAACAAAATAGAAATACCATTATAATTTTACTAATTATTGCATTTTTTAGGTCATTAAAAAGTTAATAATTATTTTTGGCAAGATCCTAACTAAACCCATTATGAAAAAGCATTTTTACTCAGCATTATTTTTAATTTTTGTATTTAATTCTGTCTTTGCACAACTAAAAAGTCCTTCGGATTTTATACCTAATTATGGCAAACAAATCACGTATTACCATCAAGTTGAAGATTATTTCAATTATTTACTAGCTGAATCTAAACTAATAAGCAAGCAAAAATATGGAGTAACGTCTGAGCAAAGAAATCTGAATTTATTTTTCATTTCGACACCTGAGAATTTGGCTAATTTAGAACAAATTAGAAACAACAATCTCGCCGCTATTGGAATGTCAAACTCAAAAACAGCAACGGTAGAAGACAAAGTAATTGTTTGGCTGAGTTTCAATGTTCACGGCAATGAATTTGCGGGTACCGAAAGTGCAATGACTGTAGCTTATGAATTGTTAAATCCAACTAATGAATCTAGCAAAGCTTGGTTAAAAAACACGATTGTAATTCTAGACCCTTGTATCAATCCTGATGGATATTCCAGATATGGGAATTGGTTGCGTGAGATTTCAGGCAAAAAAACACATCCTGGATTGTACGATAGAGAACACATGGAAGTATGGCCAGGCGGAAGATACAACCATTACATTTTCGATTTGAACAGAGATTGGGCTTGGCAAACACAAATTGAAACACAACAGCGTATTGCAATGTACTATCAATGGATGCCGCAAGTACACACAGATGTTCACGAAATGGGTTATAATTCGCCTTATTTCTTTCCTCCATCAGCAGAACCTTTACACGAATTTATCGAGCAATACCAAAAAGACTTTCATAACACCATAGGTAAAAACATTGCAGCCAAATTTGATAAACAAAACTGGATGTACAATACTCGGGAACGATTTGATTTGTTTTATCCAAGCTATGGCGATACCTATCCAACCTATAATGGAGCCGTTGGAATGACATTGGAACAAGGAGGAATTGGAGCTGGAAGAGAAATTACTTTGGAAAACGGAGCCAATCTAACTATAAAAGACCGTTTGACACATCACGCAACAGCAGTATTAACTATTGTAGAAAGTGCTTCGCAACAAAAAGAGGCTTTAATAAAAGGCTTTCGAGATTTTAACAACAATGCTCGAAAAAAAGTTAAAGGAACTTACAAAACCTACGTAATGAAGAGCAATCCGAAATTAGAACAGATGACCGTTTTATTGAAGAAAAACAAGATTGAATATGCTTATGCCGATGCTTCTGCCAACGAATCAGGTTTTCACTATCAGACCAAAAAGACTGAAAGTTTCAAAATAGAACCAAACGACATTATTATAAAAGTAGATCAGCCAAGAGCCGTTCTCACACAAATACTATTTGAACCCAATCAAAAATTGAATGATAGTTTATCCTACGACATTACGGCTTGGGCACTTCCGCTAGCTTATGGCGTCGAAAGTTATGCTGTAAAAAATAGCATAGACATCAAAACAAAATCCACAATTGAAGTTGTAGCAAAAAAAGTTCCAGATGCTGTTTATGCTTTTCATATTCCTTGGAATAATAGGACTTCCGCTCAAGTAATTTCGTCATTACATCAGGCAGGAATCAAAGTGAGATCGGCAATGAAAAAAGCTGTTTTTGGCGACATTATTATTGAACCAGGAGGATTAATTGTGAGCAAAGCAGACAATCCAAAAGTAGTCGATTTTGAAAAAACCGTGAGTGAAATTGTAAAAATTAAATCGGATTTTAATTTTATTACAACTGGATTTTCGACCAATTCAAGAGATTTGGGAGGAGAAAATTTCAGTTTACTACAAGCACCGAAAGTGCTATTATTATCGGGGAAAGGAGTAAGTTCGACGGAGTTTGGTGCCACTTGGTTTTACCTAGATGAAACTATAAGTTATCCTGTGAGTATTGTAGAAACGGCTAATTTTAGTCGGGTAAAACTATACAACTACAACACCTTGATTATGGCGGATGGTGATTATACATTTTCAGATGAACAAAAAAAACAAATTGATGCATGGGTTAAGAACGGAGGAAAAGTAATCGCGATGAATTCAGCCATTTCAATGTTTGAAGATAGAGAAGGTTATGCAATTAGCCCATTTGCCACAACCGAGGACAAAGAAAAATCAGAAAAAGAGGAAAAGGAATTGGAATTAAAAAAACGCTTTCTCGATTTTGAGGGTTCGGAGCGGAGAGCCATTTCAGGTTCTATTCCAGGCGCAATCATAGAAAACAAAATTGACAAAACCTACCCAATGGCCTTTGGCTTAGGCAATTCCTATTACAGTCTAAAAAACAATGAAAAATGTTATCCATTATTGAAAAAAGCCATCAATGTAGCCTACATCCCAAGAGTTTATCAAAGTTATGGCTTTGTTGGAAATGACATGAAGAAAAAACTAACTGAAACTGTAAGTTTTGCCGTTGACAAAAAAGGAGAAGGCACCGTAATTTATATGGTGGACAATCCACTTTTTAGAGGTTTCTGGGAAAATGGAATTTTATTGTTTAGTAATGCTTTGTTCTTGGTCAACTAAAATTGACTGTGGAAAAGTATCGACAAATAATGTCCAAATTATTTTAAGACAAAGAGGAGATATTTAATAAAAAAAGTATTCCAACTTAACATTAAAATTTATTTTAGGAAATTTCCGTACCCAACAATATTGTTGTATATTTACAGCACATATACTTTACCTGATGAAAAAAGAAGCTGTCAAAACGAAAACTTTTAACCCAAAGGAAAGCATCAGCCGTGCTAAAGCTGCACTAACTTTACTCCCAGTTTGGAAATTGGAATCAGAAGGTAATCAATATACTTGGACTTCAAAAATGGAAAGGGTTAACATCATTAGAGGTGGCGTTCCTTATGCCTCAATTGATGTTATTAGCAAGAGAATTAATGTACCGGTAAAAGATGTTTTACATATTTTTGGATTACCACAAACAACATACAATAAAAAAAGAAGGGAAAAATCATTACTTAGTGGTAGGGACAGTGAAACCGTACTACTTCTTACTGAATTATTAGATTTTGGTATTGAAGTCTTTAATAATGAAGAAGATAAATTTCAACGTTGGATGAAAAAAGATAATATTTCACTTGGCGGCAATTCGCCAGAAAGTCTGTTAGATTCTAATACCGGAATACAGGAAGTAAAAAACTGCCTCAACAGGATTGAATTCGGAAACTTGGCATAATGAGAGTATTTAGAATTGAAAGAGAAAAGTACTTAGCCACCACATTAAACGGAATTGGAGCAGCTTTAACCGAAGGTTATCGTTGGAATAGTTTAAATACTTCTTTGGTTTATACTTCCGAATCACGTGCACTTGCAACACTCGAAGTTTCAGTACACATTGATTTAGGAGAAGATTTGCCAACAGATCGATTCTGTGTAGAAATTGATATTCCTGACGATATTGAAATAGTAGGGTTATCAATTGAATTGCTGCCTGAAAATTGGGCGTCAAAACCACCTATTCTCGAAACACAATATATTGGAGATGATTTTGTTTCCCAAAAAACCGCCGCTGTTCTAAGAGTCCCCAGCAGTATTGTACCCCCTGAATTCAATTATTTAATCAATCCAAATCATCCTGATTCAGCTAAAATTAAAGTGGTTTCTACAAAAAGATTACAATTCGACAGCAGACTACTGAATAAATAAAAAAAGCCTGCCAAAAAATTCAATCGAACTCATTTTATATAAAAATTTGTTTAAGCCACAACTAATTCAGGCACTTCTACTCCTATTAAATCAGTTGTATAATACTCCAATTGGTTTTGAATTTGTTTGGTGCTTTTTTCGAAATAATTGGTATTTGCAAAAAAGTTTTGATAAAAGGCAATACCTTCTAACAAATTACTTTTAAATGCTTTTAATTTCTTCAATTGCGAAGCATTAATATCCCTCGAAATGTTTTTGATGTCATTTTTCAAATAATCAATATACATTTTCAACTCTTTGATAAACAAATTCGGTCTGTTTGGATCAGTCATCACATTGGCATTTCCATAAATATGTTGCACCATTTCGGAAAGCGAAACTTGCTTGTCAAAATATGCCAAATTAGGCCCAGGACAAACAATGACGCCTTGAGATTGTCCGGTAATCTTAATATCATTTTCAAGGTAAGAAGCATTAGCAAGGCCTACACAAAGACAGGCTTTTTCGGTAATATCAAATTTCATTCTATCATAATCTCCCTGAGATAAAGTTTCTTTTAGTTCATTCAATTCGTCCAATTTTACATCTTGGTATTTCTTAGAAGAAGTACAAATTCCTTCTGCACCAAACTCCTTACTCAAAGCCAAAAACTTTTTCGGACAAGAGCTACCAGCTTTTTCATCATCTATTCGTTTTTGTTTGAACATTTCATTAGAAGTGCCTCTAACAGTGTTAAAAGGAACTCCCAAAGGTGAAATATGACTCAAATACAAATCTTTTTCTTT
>CAMCTL010000130.1 GCA_945878515.1 Flavobacterium psychrophilum
CATAAACTGCATTCAAGTCCTTTCTTTGCATCGGTTACTCCAAAACCGGGCATTTGACATTGAGGACAAGTGGATTTAATTTTTTGCACTAATTTTTGCGTTGCCTTTTCAATCACAGCCATTCGTGTCGGGTTGTACATCGCTCTCATATCGGTTTCTGCATAAACAGAATGATATTTTGAGTGCAACTGCTCAAAGGATTTCTTTAAATTTTCAATATCAGTTATTCCTTTATGAATGTCTGTGTTTTCGTCTTTTGATTTCCGAAGTATTAAGCCGTGACTGGGAAAACCTATTTGGTATGCAAATTCTAAAAGTTCCTTTTGGCTTTGGACTTGCTTTTCATTAAAATTAGTTGAAGTGCTTAATTCTCTGGCAATAACTTCAATGTTGTTGATTGTGTCAATAAAAATCAAGAATTCATCATCGGCACTTGCAAAAAAGATGGATGGGTGTGATCCAAATGAGCCTTCACTGGCAATACCCAAATCGGCATTGCTTAATTTCATTGCGCGCAAACACTTTTCTCTTGCGGTCGAAATAGGGTCAAGTGCTCTTTCTACTTCTCCTGTAAAAGTTCCTAAAATATCTGTATCAAAAGTTTCATTTACAAAACAACTAACGCCAAACTCTTTTTCAAAAATTGGCGCAATCACGCTTTCTTTTTGATGCTTTGTTGCAATCAGCAATTTTCTGTTTTCAAACATTGCTATACAATTTAACGGTTATTTTGACTTGGTTAATGCTTGTCCTCTTTTTGTTTCGTCAAACTGTCCGTTGTTGTAAACCAAATTTCCATTTACAAAAGTATGCGTCACTTTGGTTTGAAAAGTTGTTCCTTCTAATGGTGACCAACCACATTTGGATAAAAGATTGTTCTTATCTACTGTCCAACTTGAATGTAAATCAACAATGGTAAGGTCGGCAAAGTAGCCTTCGCGTATGAATCCTCTTTTCTCAATGCTGTAAAGTATCGCTGGATTATGACACATTTTTTCTGTGATTTTTTCCAATGATATTAATCCTTGTTTATAAAACTCCAGCATAATATTCAACGAATGCTGAATAATTGGTGCGCCCGACATGGACTGAAAATAAGGTTTTTGTTTTTCGTCTAAGGTGTGTGGTGCGTGGTCTGTAGTCACGATGTCTATTCGATCGTCCAGCAAAGCTTTTAAAAGCCCTTTTTTATCTTTTTCAGTTTTTATGGCTGGGTTCCATTTTATTAAAGTGCCCAAACGCTCATAATCTTTGTCCGAAAACCACAAATGATGCACCGAAACTTCGGTTGTTATGTTTTTCTCTTGTAGCGGAATATCATTTCTAAACAAATGTGTTTCTGCTTCGGTGGTCAAGTGGAGAATGTGAAGTCGTGCGTTGTATTTGTTGGCTATGGCAATGGCTCTGTGGGTTGCTTCATAACAAGCTTTTTCGCTTCTGATAATGGGGTGAAATTCAATGGGTACATCATCGCCATATTTTTCACGATAATTGTTTTCATTTTCCTCAACTATTTGTTCTTTCTCAGAATGTATTGCAATGATTGATTTGCAGTTCGCAAAAAGTTTTTCCATTGTTGCTGGATTATCGGCAAGCAGGTTTCCTTTTTTTGTAAAGTAAAGTCCATCATCCGAAACGCCTAAAAGTTTGGAGGTGTCGAGATGAATTACGTAGTCGAGATTGTCGCCATTTACACCTAAAAAGAAACCAAAATTAGCCAAAGATTTTTCAGCGGCAATGCGGTATTTTTCATCTAATATTTCCATAGTCAATACATTCGGAAATGTATTTGGCATATCAATAAAAGAAGTCACGCCGCCAGCAATAGCGGCTTTGCTTTCAGTATAAAGATCGCCTTTATGTGTTAGTCCAGGTTCGCGAAAATGAACTTGCCCATCAATGATGCCAGGAAACAAATACTTGCCTGTTCCATCAATTACTTTTACATTCTTTTGGTCGATTGGTTGTCCTATGGAATGTATTATACCATTGTCTATCAATAGGTCAGCAACGGTTATTTGTCCTTCGTTTACGATGCTAATATTTTTGATTATAGTTTTTTCTGTCATTGTAAATGGTTTGTTTTGCGACACTCCTAATATTTTACCGTAATTTCCTTTTAAAGGTAGGCCGGTTGGTCATTGCTTATATAATTTTATCGCAGTTTTCTGCGCATGGTAAAAATCAATTGGTGGTGCAATTTTTATGCATGAAAAATTTGATTTTTTAGTAGTCATCTATGTTATCGCCTTTTATTTATTGGTGTTTATCGCGCAAAATAGTATTTTCATCAATTGTGCAATTGTTTGCAACAAACGCAATGTTAATAACGATTTGATAGGAATAGCATATTTAGTTCATTTGAAACTGCGACAAAACACTAATAGTTATTTTATGCTGATGACTTTAATTGTATTCTTAACATCTTCTGCAATTTTTCTTGCTACACTAATATCTTGATTAACAATCGTAACGTGACCCATTTTTCTGAAAGGTCGCGTTTGTTTTTTTCCGTAAATATGAGGAGTAACACCGTTCCAACCTAAAATAGTTTCGATGTTTTCATAAACTACTTCGCCTGAAAATCCTTCTGCTCCAGTAAGATTGACCATAATTCCAGCTACTTTGCTGTCGGTATTTCCTAAAGGTAAATCCAAAATGGCACGCAAATGGTTTTCGAATTGCGAAGTATAACTGGCTTCGATGCTGTAATGACCTGAATTGTGTGGGCGAGGAGCCACTTCGTTTACTAGAATTTCATCGTCATAAGTTTGAAACATTTCTACTGCTAAAAGACCCACGTGATTGAATTTTTTGGAAACATTGAGTGCAATTGCTCTGGCTTTTTCGGTTACTTTTTCGTCTATTCGAGCTGGGCAAATTACATATTCCACTTGGTTGGCTTCGGGATGAAATTCCATTTCGACGACTGGATAGGTTTTAATTTCTCCAGAAGGACTGCGACAAACAATAACGGCCAATTCGTTTTTGAAAGGCACCATTTCTTCGGCAATACATTCTACATTGGGCAAATTGTCTAAATCCTGTAAAGTCCTAATGATTTTTACACCATTTCCGTCATAACCAAATTCGGTGCATTTCCAAACAAAAGGCAATTGGATTGAAGATTTTAGATTGCAGATTGCAGATTGCAGATTTTCTAAACCGGAAAACTTTTCAAAAGGCGCTGTTGGGATGTTGTTATGATAATAAAATTCTTTTTGAATGCCTTTATTTTGTATCAGCCGTAAGGTTTGTGGAGAAGGAAAAATTTTTAGACCTTCAAGTTCTAATTTTTCTAACGCTTCAAGATTTACCAATTCTATTTCGAAAGTCAAAACATCTACTTGCTTACCAAAGTTATAAACGGCTTCAAAGTCCATTAAATCGCCCTGAATGAATTTGTTACACGCAATTTTGCAAGGCGCTTCATCGCTTGGGTCTAAAACATAAGTTTGAATATCAAATTTTCTTGTGTCAGACAATAGCATTTTGCCCAATTGTCCGCCACCAAGGATTCCTAATTTAAAATTGGAAGAGAAATAGTTCATTTGTTGTAGTTATTGTTTTTTTAATGGTCAGATGCAGTCGCTTCGCTCGTGTCATTTAATTTACTGTGTTTAAAAATTCGTCTGGAGTGAAAACTTTGATTTCTGAAAATTTAAAATCTTTCAAATCTCTAGTTATGATGCAATCCATAGTGTTTATTGATTGTGCAGCCGTAATTTGAATAGCGTCTTCGAAATCTTTATGACTGGATTTTAGGCTTTTTTTCAAAATAGATTCTGTAACAGCGATTATAGAAATGGTGTCTAATAAGTCGGCAATAATCGAGCGCAATTCTTTTTCGTCAACCATCCTTTTTGCAATATAATGCATAGTAGCTATTGAATGAGACGAAGAATACATTGTGATTTTGCGTCGCTGGCAATAGTCGAAAATTGAAATTGCATTTTTTGAAAATGGAAATCTATTAGCTACGATGTCGACCAAAATATTGGTATCTAGAAAAATATGTCTAAAATCCATATTTTTCTCTATAATATTCTTCTTTTACTTTTTCTTCATCAAAATCGGGAGGAAGTGTTATTCTTCCTATTAGTTTTTTTACTTTCGGATGAATCTCTGCGTCATCTTGAGAATTTGACGTAAGGTTTTCAAAATAATTTTCCACTAATTCAGACAAACTTCTACCAGTGTTTTTTGCATACGACTTGGCTTTGTCTATGACGGTTTTATCTAAAGACAATGTGAGTTTTGTGTTCATGTACGTAAACTTTTTACAAATGTACGTATATAATTATTTTTGATGATTTATTTTCTTTAAAATTTCTCTTGCAACGGCTTTGTATGCAGCAGAATGGTGCCTATAATCTTTTTCTAAAATAATTTTCAATTCAGGATAAACCCAGTCATATTGTTTGCCCAATAAATGTAATGAGCGAATAGCATAACATTTCGATGCTACTTTAGTGTCTTTAATTAACCAATCAAAACAAGTTTCGGTGATTTGTTGTAGTTGATTTTCAGAAAGTATGATTTCTTTTTTTTTGAAATGAGAAATGGTCAATAAGAGACATACTTTAGAAATGGCCCTAATTGCGCCATCATCGGTTAGGTTTTTGATATTGGAACAGAAAAAATCCAAATACTCCTGAAGCCATGTCAGTTTTTTATAACAGACCAATTCCAAAACCCAACAGGCTTTTGAAGTGTTAGCGGAAGTCTGAAAACAAAGTCGAAACAATTCATGGAAAAGCTCGAGATTAGCAAGGACTTCATTGGCATATTGCTGTCTGCTTGCCTTGTATCCTGTTACTGAATCTAGTCTTTTTTGGAATTCGGTGTCCATCGCTTACAATTTTGATTTAAAAGTACAAATCAATTGTCTATTGTCAAGTTGGAAATCCCTATATTTGCAAATTATTTTAAAAAGAAAAAGGTGATACAACTACACGACAAACAATTTGTTCCATTTATTTCTGCTCAGGAGATAGACTTTGCTATCTCGAAAATTGCCGCTTTGGTTGAAGATGATTTTGCTGACGAAGTGCCCATTTTTATCGGTATTTTGAATGGTTCTTTTATGGTTGTTTCGGATTTTATGAAACACTATAAATCAGCTTGCGAGCTGAGTTTTATCAAGATGTCATCCTATCAAGGGATGAGTTCTACAAATCAAGTAAAACAATTGATAGGATTAGATAAGGATTTGCAAGGACGAACGGTTGTTATTATTGAAGACATTGTGGATACTGGAAATACAATAGTTGCCTTGAAAGAATTGTTTAAGCAACAAAATGTAAAGCATTTTAAGATTGCAACTCTTTTTTTCAAGCCAGAAGCCTTAGTTAACGATATCAAAATTGACTATGTAGGCATCAGAATTCCGAATAAATTTATTGTTGGATTCGGATTAGACTATGATGGATTGGGAAGAAATTTACCCGAAGTTTATCAATTAAAAGACTAAAAATAGTTATTCGTTTTGTGTTGTGCGTAAAGAGTAAGCGTGCAACAAGCAACACAAAACTCAGAGCGCATAACACAAAAACACATTACACAAAACGCATAACACTTAACGCATAACACATAACTTTACATAATGATTAACATAGTTTTATTTGGTAAGCCAGGTGCAGGAAAAGGAACTCAAGCAGAATTTTTAAAACAGAAATACAATTTGGTTCATCTTTCAACCGGTGATATTTTTCGGTTTAATATTAAAAACGGTACAGAATTGGGGCAGTTAGCCAAAACATATATGGATAAAGGAGACTTGGTTCCAGATGCTGTAACTATAAAAATGCTTGAAGATATTGTAAATAAAAACTTAGATGCTGCAGGATTTTTGTTTGATGGTTTTCCTAGAACTTTGGCGCAAGCCAAAGAATTAGATGATTTTTTGAATCATAAAGGTTGGAATATAACTGCAACTATTGCTCTCGAGGCTAGTGATGAAATTCTAGTAAATCGCATTTTAGAAAGAGGAAAAACTAGCGGGCGAACTGATGATCAGGATGAAGAAAAAATTAGACATCGTTACCAAGAATACAACGAAAAAACGGCTCCGTTGATTTCATATTACAACGAACAAAATAAATTTTTTACAGTTGACGGAATCGGATCAATTGCTGAAATTACAGAACGTTTAAGCTTAGTAATTGACAATTTATAAAATTTTATTCTACTGTAATTTTTTTACCATCAACCGACACACTAGCAACAACAAGTATTAACAATAAATGGAAATTTTTTTAATTCTTTTTTTAATTATTCTTAACGGAGTCTTCTCAATGTCTGAAATAGCATTGATTTCGGCACGAAAAAACCGTTTAGAAACCGCTGCAAAAAAGGGAAGTAAAAATGCTCAAATCGCACTAGATTTAGCCAATTCTCCTAATAAATTTTTATCTACTGTACAAATAGGAATAACACTTATCGGAATCCTTACCGGTATTTACTCCGGTGATAAAATCACAGAAGAAGTTCAAGCATTTATAGCTGGTTTCGAAATTTTAAAACCATTTTCAACCTCACTAGGAATTGGAATTGTTGTTGTGGTTCTAACCTTTTTTTCTTTGGTTTTGGGCGAATTATTACCAAAACGAATCGGATTAAATCATCCAGAAGCGATAGCAAAAGCAGTAGCATTGCCGATGAAGATTGTTTCAATTATAACGGCGCCGTTTATTTGGTTGCTAACCCAATCGACAGAGTTTTTATTAAAGGTTTTGCAAATAAAACCAACTACCGACGGCAAAGTTACCGAAGAAGAAATAAAAGCCATTATCAAAGAAGGAACTGAAGGCGGCGAAGTTCAGGAAATAGAACAAGACATTGTAGAGCGCGTTTTTCATATTGGAGACAGAAAAATAAATTCGTTGATGACGCACCGAAAATCGGTTGTAATGTTGCCAATCCATTCCAACAAAAGGCAAGTAAAAGAATTTATGCTTAAAGAATTGCATTCGATTTATCCAATATTTGGCGAAAATTACGATGATATTTTGGGAGTTGTCAATTTGAAAAACATTTTTGCCAATATAGATGAAGAGCGCTTTAATTTGGCCGCTATCATGACCGAAGCGCCTTTTATGATGGAATATACTACCGCATATAAAGCATTAGAACAATTTAAAAACTCTGGTATTCACTATGCATTTGTCTCGGATGAGTATGGTTTTTTTCAAGGAATAATCACTCTGAACGATATTTTAGAGGCATTGGTAGGTGACGCTTCTGATTTTTACAAAGATGATTTCAAATTAATCGAGCGAGAAGACGGAACTTGGTTGGTTGATGGTCATTATTCGTTGCACGACTTTTTAACCTACTTCGAATTGGATGAATTGATAAATGATTACGAAGTAACCACAGTAAGTGGATTAATAATGACCGAACTTTCTCGTATTCCTAAAGAAGGAGAAATACTGATTTGGCAAAATTTCAAATTGGAAGTCATTGATATGGATGGCGTGAAGATAGATAAAGTGATGGTGAAAGCCCTGAAATAATAGTGTTCAGTGTTCAGCTTTTAGTATGCAAAAATGAACTGACTACCGATTACTGACAACTAAAAACAGATTGCAGTTTGCAGATTTCAGTTTTGAACAGGAATCTAAAATCTAAAATCTAAAATCTAAAATTATAATGACAGAAGGCAATTTTGTAGATTATGTAAAAATATTTGTTTCATCCGGAAAAGGTGGAAAGGGATCTACGCATTTGCATAGAGAAAAATTCATCCAATATGGTGGTCCAGATGGGGGAGATGGAGGTCGTGGTGGACACGTGTACTTAGTTGGAAACAAAGGACTTTGGACATTATTTCACTTGAAATTTGCTCGTCATATTAAAGCTGGATATGGAGGAGACGGAAGTGGCGATAGAAGTACAGGTGCCGATGGAGAAGATAAATTTATCGAAGTGCCGCTAGGAACTGTTGTAAAAGACAAAGAAACTGGAGAAACTTTATTTGAAATTACCGAAGATGGCGAAAAACAAATTCTCGCCCGAGGTGGAAAAGGTGGTTTAGGAAACTGGCACTTTAGAAGTTCAACCAATCAAACACCACGATATTCGCAGCCAGGTTTGCCTGGTTTAGAAATGGATATAATTTTGGAACTTAAAGTTTTGGCTGATGTCGGTTTAGTAGGTTTTCCAAATGCGGGAAAATCAACATTGCTTTCGGTGTTGACCTCTGCAAAACCCAAAATTGCTGATTATCCGTTTACAACACTAAAACCCAATCTTGGTATCGTTGCGTACAGAGATTTTCAATCATTTGTAATAGCCGATATTCCAGGAATTATAGAAGGAGCCGCAGAAGGAAAAGGTCTCGGACATTATTTCCTAAGACACATTGAAAGAAACTCGACATTACTTTTTTTAGTGCCTGTTGATACGCCAAATATTAAAGCTGAATATGATATTTTGGTCAACGAATTAACAAAATACAATCCCGAAATGCTTGATAAAGAGCGTTTGTTGGTCATTTCAAAATGTGATATGCTTGATGATGATCTTCAATCCGAATTGAAAAATCAACTGGATGTCGATTTTAAAGGCATACCCTATTTGCTGATTTCCTCGGTTGCACAACAAGGCTTGTCAGAGTTGAAAGACAAATTGTGGAAAATGTTGAATGATTAGAGAGTTTGAAATTGTTGAAATAAATTAGCAACACCTTGGTCATCTTTTGTTTTATTGTTTGTACGTATCAAACAAAAACTGTAAGGTTTCGTTGATGTTATTGGCTTGCATTTTTGGATAAATTACATTTGAATTGAGCCAATTTTCTATTACTATATTAAAGTTGTCACCTACTTCATAAACCACAGGAACTCCCAATTGCTGCAAGGCTGCGGCATTGCATTCTTGCTCGTAATGATTGCGAATAGGAATACTTAATATTTTTTTTTCTAGAAATAATGCTTCGGAAGGCGTTTCAAATCCTCCTCCGGTAATTATGCCATGACAATGAATTAAACTTTCGTTGAAAAGTTTTTGGTTTACTGGAAAAAAGGTGATGTTACCTATCGTGTGAATAGTTTCAACATCGTTTAAAAACCACTGAAACCGGAAGTCAGGAAGTTTATTGAATGCTTTTTCTAAACAATCTTTATCAAATGAGGGCAAATAAACAGTAATGTGTTTCAAATCTTTAGGCTCGGCCATTAAGATTTCATCTTTAATTATTGGCGGATGAATAAAGGAATCGTATTTCTCAAAATGTAATCCGATATTTTTAGGAGAAGTGGCATAATTTTTTAGAATCATCTCACCCATCAAGCTCTTTTTTTCTGGTCTTGGCGTGTTTCCCGAAATGAAACTTGCTTGATGGCCAAATTGAACGGAATGTGATTTTTGCATTTTACAGGCCAAGGAAGTTATCGAATCGAAATCGTTTATAATAACATCATAGTCTTTTAAGGGCAGTGATTTTGCGTCTTTATACATTTGACTTGGTCTGATGTTTTTTGCAATTTCCCAATAATTTAGTCCCCCACATTTACTGTAATGCAAACTACAACCTTCACTTCTAAATTTTATTGGCAATTCAATATCTAAACTTGCATAGTTTCCGCTTAACAAAAAGTCAACTGTACCAAATTTTTGTAGGTAGGGATACAATTGTGTAGCTCTGCTGATGTGTCCGTTTCCTGTTGCTTGTATGGCGTAAAATATTTTCATGTAGCGATTTAGAGAGTAATTTTATTTAGAGAGTTGCGGTTAATTTGATAAAATTTTGGAAACAATATCATTCACCACCGGTTCATCTTTATTTTCAACATCAGAGAAATCGGATTTTTTGTAGTAATATATTTTCCA
>CAMCTL010000131.1 GCA_945878515.1 Flavobacterium psychrophilum
AAATCTTGCTTACAAGGCCACCATTCCATTGCTCCAAAAGGTTCAGATAAAGTCCACATCACGGGTGTTCCATTATGCGTAGTGGTTTCAAACGAGCCAAAACCAGAAGAGGGAGGTGTTCCGGAATAGTTGATTTCAACCGTTTCCGAAATTCCTTTTGGTTGCGTTGTGGGTAAAGTAATTTGCAATTCAGTAGCGGTTTGTGTAAAAGCTAAATTATCAACTCCCTTTTTTACAGAACTTACGGTTAATGTGTTTGAAAGATCAAAAGTCAATGTCTTCAAATCAGACAAGGCGGTGTAAGTTGTAGTTACTTTTCCAGATATAAAGTAGATTGCTGGATCGATATTCCATTCTAATTTATGATAGGTAATATCATAATTTGCAGTGTTTGGATTGGTTTTTACCGACATAAGTTTTGAAGCAGAGTTAGCTTCAGAAGTTCTCATTTTTTCAAATAAAACATGATTATCCTGCGAAAAAAAATAAGATGTAAACAACAGAAAACTGAAGAGAAATATTTTTTTCATAACCTAAAAATTTTATGGTAAAAATAAGTAATCTATCAGTAATTCAATCTATAATAGCAGAAAAAGCGCAAACAGAATAGAACCATGAGCTATAAATCGTTCTTAACTTTTTGAATCCCCACTTTTCTAAAAACATTTCCCTAAATTTGCTTCCATTAAAACAAAACTTAGCGTTAAAAAAAATCAAGATATGTTACAAATTGCATTTATTAGAGAGAATCAGGAGAAAGTAATCACCGCTTTGGCAAAAAGAAATATGGATGCCACCGCTGTTGTTGAAGAAGTGGTACAATTGGATGAACGCCGTCGCGCTTCGCAAGTAGAACTAGACAACACACTGTCCGAATCTAATAAATTGTCCAAAGACATTGGCGAATTGATGAAGAAAGGTGAAAAATCGAAAGCCGCAATTCTCAAAGAAAAAACAGTTTTATTGAAAGAAAAAAGCAAAGCTTTAGCAGAAACTGCTGATCAATTAGCGGCCGATTTGTTGGAAAAACTATACACTTTACCCAATCTTCCTGCTGATATTGTTCCTGAAGGAAAAACTCCCGAAGAAAACCTGAATATTTTCGAAGAAGGCGCAATTCCTGTTTTGCACGAAGGCGCGCAGCCACACTGGGATTTGGTCAAAAAATACGACATCATCGATTTTGAATTGGGAAATAAAATAACTGGTGCTGGATTTCCTGTTTACAAAGGAAAAGGCGCCAAATTACAACGTGCCTTAATCAATTATTTTTTAGATAAAAATACTGCTGCGGGTTATAATGAAGTTCAAGTGCCACACATGGTCAACGAAGCTTCTGCTTATGGAACGGGACAATTGCCGGACAAAGAAGGGCAAATGTACCACGACAAAACCGATGATTTATATTTAATTCCAACGGCAGAAGTTCCAGTAACGAATTTGTTTCGCGATGTGATTTTAAGCGAAAGCGAATTGCCTGTTTTAACAACGGCTTACACGCCTTGTTTCCGCCGTGAAGCAGGTTCTTATGGCGCTCACGTTCGTGGACTGAATCGTTTGCACCAGTTTGACAAAGTTGAAATCGTGCGAGTTGAGCATCCTGATAAATCCTACAAAGCTTTGGAAGGAATGGTTGAACACGTAAAAAATATTTTGCAAGAATTGAAATTACCTTACCGAATATTGCGTCTTTGTGGTGGCGATATGGGTTTCACATCAGCTTTGACATATGATTTCGAAGTGTATTCTACGGCGCAAGAACGTTGGTTAGAAATCAGTTCGGTTTCTAATTTTGAGACTTTTCAGGCGAATCGTTTGAAATTACGTTTCAAGGACAAAGACGGAAAAAACCAATTGGCACACACCTTAAACGGAAGTTCATTGGCTTTGCCAAGAGTTTTGGCTGGAATTTTAGAAAATTACCAAACTGCTGAAGGCATTGTAATTCCTGAGGTTTTGAGAAGCTATTGTGGGTTTGACATTATAAATTAGTGCTTAGTCGGAGTTTTTAGTATGTATCGCTAAGCAGAAATCAAATATATTTTACAAAAATATGGATAACGAAATTAAACTATTTGAAAATACAAGTGTTCGAACCGTGTGGGATGATGAGCAAGAAAAATGGTATATCTCTATTACTGATGTAATAGAAGTACTTACAGGTACAGACCGCCCGAGAAAATACTGGAGCGATTTGAAAAATAAGTTAAAAAAAGAAGGTAGTCAGTTGTCCGAAAAAATCGGACAACTGAAAATGAAATCATCTGACGGTAAAAATTATAAAACTGACGTCGCAGATACCGAACAGATTTTCAGGCTGATACAATCTATTCCGTCGCCAAAAGCGGAGCCTTTTAAATTATGGTTGGCCCAAGTTGCCAATGAGCGAATAGACGAAATACAAGACCCAGAACTCACCATCGATAGGGCTTTGCAGCAATATTTAAATCTTGGTTATAGCGAAAATTGGATCAATCAACGCTTGAAAAGTATTGAAATCCGAAAAGAATTAACCGATGAATGGAAACGATTGGGTTTGAAAGAGGGACAACAATTTGCAGCTTTAACCGATATCATTACCAAAACCTGGTCGGGCAAAACAGCCAAGGAATACAAAACGCTTAAAGGATTGAAAAAAGAAAATCTCAGAGATAATATGACCAACACCGAGTTGATTTTAAATATGTTGGCAGAAGCTTCCACCAAAGATATTTCGCAAGCGGTAGATCCAAAAACTTTTGAGGAAAGTAAAAAAGTAGCCAAACAAGGCGGTACCATTGCCGGAAATGCCAGAAAAGAATTGGAGGCAAAAACAGGAAAAAAGGTAGTTACAGGATTGAACGCTAAACTATTTTTGGAAGATAAAAAGAAATAAAAAAAATATTAGATGCTTACGGCTTTTGAAGCTATTGTGGGTTTGATATTATTGATTGGTAATAAACATAATGCTATAAATGATTTTAGAAAAATGAAGATAAAATTAACGTTCTTATTGTTTTTTAGCTTAATTTTTTTGATAAGGTCACAAAATAATGCAGGAAGAATAACTTTATCTAAAGGAGTTACTTTAGAATGGATAACTGAAAAATTCAATCCAGAAAAGCATAAAATTGAAACTTGTGAAACTGGATTTGGGGGTAAATTTATTTGTAAAATTGATAACGAAATTTGGTTAGGTTCTGACAGTAGAGTGGAAAACCCAAGGAATCAATTAAAAAAACTTATTTTGACAATAAATTCTAAATCTGTTGAATTAGATATTAAAAACATGTTCAATCCCAGTTTTGATGGCGGACTATCTGCGAATCAGTTTCTATTAAAAAAAGAAGGAGTATTTTATAGACTTTATGGATTTTTTTCGGATGGAGCTGGGACTTATACAGTTCATTGGATAATTTTAGAAAAAAGCTCTAAAAGAGAAGTTATATCAAATGATGAAACTTATTTTAGTTGGCAAAATGAGAAGAAATAAAAATAATTGATACATTCTTTTAAAGTAATTCGATTAAAAAATTTGGATTTCAACTAAAATCAGACAATGAAAAACCTACTTCTACATATAACTCTCTTTTTTTCCTTGTTTTGTTTCTCACAAAACGAGCAATTAGCGCAGTATTATTTCGACAAAGGCGATTTCGAGAAAGCCAAAATCAGTTTTGAGGAATTATTAAAAAACCAGCCGTCGAACCCGCAATATTTTCAAAAAACCATCGATTGTTACCAGCAATTACAGCAATTTGCCATTGCCGAAAAAGCCATTCTAGCACGATTGAACACCTATAAACAAGGGAATCTGCTAATAGAATTGGGGTATAATTTCCAGCTACAAAAGAACGAGCCTTTCGCCAAAAAATATTATCAAGAAGCCATAGACCGAATCAAGAAAAATCCAAACGAAGTATATAGCATTGCCAATTCTTTCGAAAGAAAATCTTTGATTGAACAGGCGCTGAAATCTTATCAAACGGCTCTAACTATTGAGCCACAGTACAATTTCAATTATCAAATGGCGCTGCTTTATGGACAATTGAGCAATACCGAAATGATGATTTCTACCTTTCTTGATGAGGCTATCGCAAATCCTCAAAATGCAATTCAAATCCAGAACCAATTGGCCCGTTTTATGGCCGAAGCAGGCGATGAAAACTTCAACGAAACCTTACGAAAAGCATTAATTGTAAGAGTTCAAAAAAACCAAGATGTTTTTTGGAATCAATTTTTAAGCTGGTTTTATGTCCAACAAAAAGAGTTTGGCAAGGCCTTTATCCAAGAAAAAGCGATTTACAAACGCAATCCCGAATCGTTTTCAAGTATTATCAACTTAGCGCAACTCGCTAGCGAAGAGGACGATGCCGAAACAGCCAAAGAAATTCTCGGTTTTGTGTTAGAAAACACTCAAGATGTGCAGTTGCTCATTCAAGCCAACACGTATTTAATGGATTTGAAAATCGAAAAGGCACAGGAAAAAGATTTCGAAAGTATTCATTCGAAACTAACCAGCTTGTTGAACGAATATGGAATAAGTCCACAAACTTTATCTTTACAACTCATTCAAGCCCATTTTGTGGCTTTTAATTTGAAAAAAAACGATGAAGGAAAAACCATAATCAAGAAGACTTTAGAGTTGCAATTAAATGATTATGAGTTAGCCAAAGCCAAAATGGAATTAGCTGATATTTTGCTTTTCGAGGAAAAATTCAATCAGGCTTTACTTTATTATTCACAGATTGAAGAAGATTTAAAAAACGATGAAGTGGCGCACGAAGCGAGTTTGAAAGCCGCCAAAACCAGCTATTTTCAAGGAGATTTTGCTTGGGCATCGAAACAATTCAAAGAATTAAAATCGGCAAGTACACAGTTGATTGCCAATGATGCTTTAGAATATTTCCTTTTAATCAGCGACAATAACGTTGCCGATTCGACTCAAACCGCTTTGAAACAATTTGCCAAAGGCGATTATCTCTTGTATCAAAACCGAAATCAAGAAGCTACAACGCAATTTCATGCCATTTTAAAAAGCTTCAAAGGGCAAGAAATCGAAGCAGTAACCTTGTTGCGTTTGGGAAAAATTTATGAAAAAGCCAGCGAGTATAATTTGGCTTTAGCCCAATATCAAAACATCATCGACAATCATTCCGAAGGAATTTACATAGATGAAGCTTTATATTTTTCTGCTGAAATTCATAATAATAAGCTACAACAACCCGAAAAAGCAAAACCGCTTTACGAGAAAATAATTTTCAATCATCAAGATAGTATTTATTTTGTAGAAGCCAGAAAGAAATATAGGCTATTGCGTGGCGACAAGAATCTTTGAAAATTCCAAAAATCAAATTCCAAATTCCAAATTGGTTGGATTTAAATAATTGACAATATTAATTCTATTCCGACTCCCTCTCCTTTGGAGAGGGCTGGGGTGAGGAAAACTTTTAAAAATGATTATCTACAACATTACCACAAACATACACGAAAGCGTACACGAAAAATGGATGATTTGGATGCAACACAAACATATTCCGGAAATGCTGGCAACGGGAAAATTCTCTTCGGCAAGAATGGTTCGGGTTTTAATCGAAGAAGAAATGGGCGGAACAACCTATTCGGTTCAATACACGACAGACAGCAGGGAAACTTTGCAAAAATATTACTTGGAAGATGCACCAAAATTGCGTGATGAAGCTCTGCAATTATTTGGAGACAAAATGCTCTCTTTTAGAACAGAATTGCAGTTGATAAGTGAGCATTAGTTTTGCAAACTAGACTAAAGTCCAGCCTTACAAAATGTATCGAGCCACTAGCTCTTAGAAGCATAAAAGTTCCGTAGGAACGAATCATATTGTAGCAACGGATTTCAATCCGTTGGATAGTTAGGAACGAATCATATTGTAGCAACGGATTTCAATCCGTTGGATAGTAGGAACGAATCATATTGTAGCAACGGATTTCAATCCGTTGGATAGTAGGAACGAATCATATTGTAGCAACGGATTTCAATCCGTTGGATAGTAGGAACGAATGGATTTTTAGCAACGGATTGAAATCCGTTGTATATTTGATTTCCAATTATATAAATATAAAATGTTGACATTTGTAGTGTTTTTGGTAAATTTGCACCGACAGTACACACCACGCTACAGTTTTTAGCAATAAAACAGCGTACCAGGGTGTGTCTTTTGCTTTAAATACGTTTCTTTTTCGACAAATCACTTTATAAAACCCTTGCGGCTTCGTGCCTTCGCAGCCAAAATAAAACAACATGGAAAAAGTAAAAGCCAAAAAACACCTCGGACAGCATTTCCTTAAAGACGAAAGCGTAGCAAAAGCCATCGCAGATACACTGAATCTAGAAGGTTACGAAGATGTTTTAGAAATTGGACCAGGAATGGGCGTTTTGACCAAGTATTTATTGGAAAAACCAATCAATACCTATGTTATCGAAATCGACACTGAATCGGTGGATTATTTGGATGCCAATTATCCCAAGCTACACGGGAAAATCATTTCTAAAGATTTCTTGAAATACGATGTCAGCGAAGTTTTTGGCGGAAAACAGTTTGGTATAATTGGGAATTTTCCATACAATATTTCGACTCAAATTGTCTTTAAAACACTAGAATTACGCAACCAAATCCCTGAATTTGCAGGAATGTTCCAGAAAGAAGTTGCCGAACGGATTTGCGAGAAAAAAGGAAGCAAAACCTACGGAATTCTCTCCGTTTTGGCACAAGCATTTTACGATGCCGAATATTTGTTCACGGTCGATGAACACGTTTTTATTCCGCCGCCAAAGGTAAAATCGGGCGTTTTGCGTTTGCGAAGAAAAGAAAATTATACTTTGCCTTGTGGCGAAAAGTTGTTTTTTACCGTCGTGAAAACCGCTTTTCAACAACGCAGAAAAACCTTGAGAAATAGTTTAAAAACACTAAATTTGTCCGACATTTTGAGAGAAGACGAAGTTTTTAACCTTCGCCCCGAACAGCTTAGCGTAGAACAATTTATTGAACTGACCCAAAAAATAGAAGCCGATGGACTTTAAAATCAGCAAAGGATTTTCTAAAGAATTAAAAAAACACATCAAGAGCAAAAACAAAAAGGAACTCGAACTTTTGCTCCACGATTTGCACCACGCTGATATTGCAGAAATCCTCGAAAAGCTGAATTTTAAAAGTGCTATTTACCTTTTCAAAGTTTTAGATTCCGAAAAAACCGCTGAAATTCTTCTTGAACTTGATGAAGATTTACGGGAGAAAATACTAAGTCGACTTTCACCAAAAGAAATTGCTGAGGAACTAGATGAGCTAGAAACCAATGATGCGGCCGATATTATTGCAGAACTTTCTTCGTTAAAAAAAGATCAAGTAATTTCCGAGCTTCTAGACGAAGAACACGCCAAAGATATTGTCGATTTGTTGCGTTATCCTGAAAATACTGCAGGGGGTTTGATGCACAAAGAATTGGTAAAAGTCAACGAAAATTGGAATGTTTTCAATTGTATCAAGCAAATGAGAATCCAAGCCGAGAACATCTCCAGAGTGCATTCTATTTATGTTGTAGATGATGAAGATACATTGTTAGGACGATTGTCGCTCAAAGATTTACTAACCACTTCTGCAAAAACACCTATTAGCGAAGTCTATATCAAAAAATTAAATTCGGTAGATGTTTATACAGAAGATGTTGAGGTGGCTCGTATTATGCAAAAATACGATTTAGAAGCCATTCCAGTTATGGATGAAATAGGTCGATTGGTCGGTCGAATAACCATCGATGACATCGTGGATGTAATCAAGGAGGAAGCCAACGAGGATTATCAATTAGCCGCTGGTATCTCTCAAGATGTAGAAGCCGATGATAGTATAATTGAACACACAAAAGCGCGATTACCTTGGTTAGTTTTAGCGTTATTAGGGGGTTTCATTTCTGTAAAAGTTCTTGGTTTATTTGAAGGGGCAATGCATCAATACGGCTATTTATTCTTTTTCACACCTTTAATAGCGGCAATGGCTGGCAATGTAGGGGTGCAATCTTCGGCTATTATTGTACAAGGTTTGGCAAACGACACACTTAGCGGTTCTTTATTTACCAGATTGATAAAAGAAATTTCATTAAGTTTGTTAAATGGATTAATTCTTTCAATTATTTTATTTTTAGGAAGTCATTTTCTTTTAAATGTCGAAATTAAAATTGCAATCATTGTTGCTATTTCATTAATATCAGTTATTATTATTGCCTCTTTAATTGGAACATTCGTACCGTTATTACTAGACAAATTTGGAATTGATCCTGCATTAGCAACAGGCCCTTTTATCACAACAAGCAACGATATTTGCGGAATTCTTATTTATTTTTCTATCGCAAAATTAATTTTAGGATTTTAAAAACAATGCCACGAAGGCACGAAGTCACGAAGGAAAATAAATTACAATAGCTTTTATGTAGCTTTGCAGCTTAAAAAAAATATTAATTTAAACTTTGTGCCTTTGCGTCTTCGTGGCAGATAAATACACATAATATGAAAGTACACATCATTGGAGGAGGAAACCTCGGCGTTTCCATAGCTTTAGGATTATCTAGATTTTCTAAAGACAACCAAATTACGATTACCAGAAGAAACACAGCAAGTATTCTGTATCTAGAAGAATTGGGCGTTACCGTTTCAACGGATAACAAACACCAAATACAAGAAGCAGACGTTATTATTCTTACCATAAAACCGTATCAGGTCAATATGGTTTTGGCCGAAATTCTTCCAGTGATTTCTAACAAAGTAATTGCTTCTGCAGTAAGTGGATTGTCGATAGAAATGCTCCAAACTAAAATTGGAGAATCGAATAGTGCCATCCGAATTATGCCCAATATTGCATCTCAATTTGGCGCATCAGCAACCTGTATTGCCTTCAACGAAAAACACAAAGACGTGGCTCAAAACGTAGTTTCTCTTTTCCAAAATTTAGGAACTGCGCCTATTATTGATGAAAAATTGATGGATGCAGCTACAGTTTTGGCAGCAAGCGGAACAGCATTTGCTTTGCGTTACATTCGCGCATCGATGCAAGCCGGAATCGAAATTGGTTTCGATTGGAAAACTGCTTTGGCCATTTCAGCACAAACTGTAAAAGGAGCAGCCGAAATGATTTTGGAAGAAAACGTTCATCCGGAGCAATTAATAGACAGAGTAACAACGCCTCAAGGTTGCACCATTGCAGGACTGAACGAAATGGAAATGCACGGATTCAGTTCCTCATTAATCAGGGGAATCAAGACTTCTTTGAAACAAATTAAAGGGTAATAATTTGGGCATTCCCACACTTCCACTATCGTTCTAGTGTGGTCGGGCTGTACGTTCCCGCTTTTTTTTAAATTGCCCTGCCTTTAAAGGCAGGGCAATTTAAAAAAAGAGCTCCACTTCCATCCCTAATGCACAAGACCTAACAGGTTTTCAAAACCTGTTAGGTCTAAAAAAATCAATACTTTGAAAAAAAACATCAAAATCCTGCACATCGACAGCAATCATCCATTATTAGTGGAGCAATTGCAGCAAGCTGGATTTACAAACCATGAAGATTTTATTTCATCAAAATCTGAAATGGAAGCAAAAATTCAGGATTATCAAGGAATTGTCATCCGAAGCCGTTTCAAAATTGATAAAACATTTTTAGACAAAGCCACAAATTTGCAATTCATCGCTAGAGTAGGCGCAGGTTTAGAAAGCATTGATTGTGAGTA
>CAMCTL010000132.1 GCA_945878515.1 Flavobacterium psychrophilum
CGATTTGAAAGGATATAAAATACCAAAACTCAAATTTGCACAAGAATTAGAAGTGTTAATTATTAAAGATATCGTCGAAAAATGTGGAGGCAATCCTAATAAAGTAGATGATATTTTAAATACAGGTTAAGGTTTCGAACACTTATGAAAAGGGTTTTTTGCGTTGAAGTGTGATCCCAAAATCGCAGTTAATGCGGCCTTAAATCTACAACTATTGGTCAGTCCTTAGGAAACTTAGTGCACAACAGTTGTAACGCTTTACAGCCTGTCAAACGTTGTGCTCGGATTGTTTTATAATTTTAGTCGTTTAGTATAATCAGCTTATAGTTTCTAGGGATCTGCAACCTGCAATATGCAAACTAGAATCTGCAATCTAAAATCACCTACTCAAATTCAGAAGTAAAAAATAATTTCACATTAGGATATTTGCTTTGCGTCATTTGAATGGTAAACTCAGAATCGGCAAGAAAAACCAACTGGTTGAATTTATCGTGTGCCAAAAACTTCTGCTTGATTCTTCTAAACTCTTTGAACTCTTCGCTTTTTGGGTCATTGGGTCTTACCCAACAGGCTTTGTGCACTGGAAAATTTTCGTAAGTACATTTGGCACCATATTCATGCTCCAGTCGGTATTGGATTACTTCATACTGCAGCGCTCCAACCGTTCCAATTATTTTTCTATTGTTCATCTCGAGCGTAAACAATTGTGCTACACCTTCGTCCATCAATTGATCAACTCCTTTGTCCAGCTGCTTCGCTTTCATTGGGTCAGCATTATTGATGTATCTGAAATGTTCGGGCGAGAAACTTGGAATCCCTTTGAAACTCATCAACTCGCCTTCGGTTAAAGTGTCGCCAATTTTGAAATTTCCGGTATCGTGCAAGCCTACAATGTCGCCTGGATAAGAAATATCGACGATTTCTTTTTTCTCTGCAAAAAAAGCATTGGGACTGGAGAATTTTAAATTTTTCTTTTGGCGAACGTGATAATAGGGTTTGTTTCTTTCGAAAGTACCGGAAACTATTTTGATAAAAGCCAAACGATCTCTGTGTTTTGGATCCATGTTTGCGTGGATTTTAAATACAAACCCACTCATTTTTTCCTCTTTTGGGTCAACCAATCTGGTTTCCGAATCTTTAGCCCTTGGCGATGGCGCAATTTGTACAAAGCAATCCAAAAGCTCTCGAACACCAAAATTATTCAAAGCTGAACCAAAAAATACTGGTTGAAGTTTTCCATCTAGATAATCCTGACGGTCAAATTTGGGATACACTTCATCAATCAATTCTAATTCTTCCCGAAGTTTATTTGCTGGTTTTTCGCCAATAATTTTCTCTAGTTCTGGACTTTTTACATCCTGAAAAGCAATAGTTTCTTCGATATTCTTACGGCTGTCTCCACTAAATAAATTGATGTTTTCTTCCCAAAGATTATAGATTCCTTGAAAATCATAACCCATACCAATTGGAAAACTTAATGGTGTGACCGTCAGACCTAGTTTTTGCTCCACTTCGTCCATCAAGTCGAAGGCATCTTTTCCTTCACGGTCCAGTTTGTTGATAAAGACAATGATAGGAATGTTCCTCAATCGGCAAACGGCGACTAATTTCTCGGTTTGTTCCTCCACACCTTTCGCAACGTCAATCACAACGATTACACTATCGACAGCAGTTAGGGTTCTAAAAGTGTCTTCGGCAAAATCTTTGTGTCCAGGAGTATCGAGAATATTTATTTTTTTGTCCTGATAATTAAATGCCAATACCGAGGTCGAAACCGAAATTCCCCTTTGGCGTTCAATTTCCATAAAGTCGCTGGTTGCTCCTTTCTTAATTTTGTTGTTTTTTACTGCACCAGCTTCTTGAATTGCACCACCAAAAAGGAGTAGTTTTTCTGTCAAAGTGGTTTTTCCGGCATCGGGATGCGAAATAATCCCAAAAGTTCTTCTTCGCTGTATTTCTTCTAAAAAGTTCATAATTTTATCAATAGTTTGCAAAAGTACTATTTATAAATGCGAATTCAAAAATCAATTGTTAGCGTAAGAAGATATAGTGCAATAAGACCAATTGTTGAATGTCATCTGGTTTATAATTTATTTTTTCGTACTTGGTTTAGTTTGGTAATCTAAAATTCAACAATTCTTAATTTTTCATTATAGTATAACGTTTTCGTTAATAACATTACAATTTTTTCATTTTCTGTTAATTATGGAAATCGTATATTTGTTGTCATCCTGAGCATAGACGAAGGGCAATAAATTATTTTTCAACATTTAAATCAAAAAAAATGAGCATTATTATCAAAGTTCACGCAAGACAAATTTTCGATTCAAGAGGAAATCCTACTGTAGAAGTAGATGTAGTTACAGACAACGGTGTTTTAGGAAGAGCAGCAGTTCCATCTGGAGCTTCAACTGGAAAGTTTGAGGCTGTTGAATTGCGAGATGGTGGAAAAAACTTTTTTGGAAAAGGAGTTCTTAAAGCGGTAGAAAATGTAAATACTTTGATAGCTGAAGAACTAGTTGGAATTTCTGTTTTCGAACAAAACTTGATTGATCAAACAATGATTGAGTTAGACGGAACGCCTAATAAAGCAAAACTTGGAGCAAACGCAATTCTTGGTGTTTCTCTTGCCGTTGCAAAAGCAGCTGCAAATGAATTAGGATTGCCATTGTACAGATACGTTGGTGGAGTTTCTGCAAATACATTACCAGTTCCAATGATGAATATCATTAACGGTGGTTCGCACTCTGATGCCCCTATCGCATTTCAGGAATTTATGATTTTTCCAGTAAAAGCAACTTCTTTTAGTCATGCAATGCAAATGGGAACGGAGATTTTTCATAATCTTAAAAAAGTATTACACGACAGAGGTTTGAGTACTGCTGTAGGTGACGAAGGAGGTTTTGCTCCAAACTTAGCTGGTGGTACAGAAGATGCTTTGGATACTATTAAATTAGCTGTTGAAAAAGCAGGTTATAGCTTTGGCGATGAAATAATGGTGGCGTTGGACTGTGCTGCTTCTGAATTTTATGTAGATGGAAAGTACGATTACACTAAATTTGAAGGCCCAACTGGAAAAATCAGAACATCGGCAGAGCAAGTGGAATATATGGCGGAATTAGCTGCAAAATATCCAATTATTTCTATTGAAGACGGAATGGACGAAAACGACTGGGACGGATGGAAAATGCTTACTGAAAAAATTGGAGACAAAGTTCAATTAGTAGGCGATGATTTGTTTGTAACTAACGTAGAGCGTCTTTCTACTGGAATTGAGAAAGGAATTGCCAATTCAATTTTAGTAAAAGTAAACCAAATTGGAACTTTGACCGAAACTATTGCAGCTGTAAATATGGCTAAAAATGCAGGTTATACATCAGTAATGTCGCACCGTTCAGGAGAAACAGAAGACAATACAATTGCTGATTTAGCAGTTGCTTTGAACTGTGGACAAATAAAAACGGGTTCAGCTTCACGTTCTGATCGTATGGCAAAATACAATCAGTTGCTTCGAATTGAAGAGGAATTAGGGAATACTGCTTATTTCCCCGGTAAAAATGCATTTAAAATAAAATAAAGTTAGTTTTTTTATTATAAAGCCACTTGTGTACAGCAAGTGGCTTTTTTTTTGAGTTTTAACAATCATTTGTGAATTTGATTTTTTAATTCAATCTGTTTTTCTTAAATTTGGAGAAATAATTTATCAAGTTTTACTTTAAATAATATGTCAAAAACAGCAAAATTAGAAATTGACGGCAAAATCTATGAGTTGCCAATATTTACTGGATCAGAAAATGAAATGTCCATTGATATTAGCAAATTGCGTGATTTATCTGGAGCAGTCACGTTAGATCAAGGGTATAAAAATACTGGTGCTTGTAAAAGTGAAATTACTTTCTTGGACGGAGAAGAAGGCATTTTGCATTATCGAGGATATTCTATTGAAGAATTAGCCGAGAAAGCACATTTTCTTGAAGTATGCTATTTGTTGATTTTTGGACAATTACCTACAGCAGAACAATTGCTAGAATTTGAAACTCATATAAGAAGATATACATTAGTAAACGAGGAAATGAAAAGCATCATTGATGGTTTTCCAAAAACAGCTCACCCAATGGGCGTTTTATCCGCGTTGACGAGTGCATTAATCGCATTTAACCCAAAAGCTGTAAATCCAGAACATCCAGATGAATTGTATGAAGCAGTTTGTAAATTGATGGGTAAATTTCTTGTAATTGCATCTTGGACATACAGAAAAAGTCAAGGTTTTCCACTAAATTACTATGATAATACCATAGGTTATGTAGAAAATTTTATGCAATTGATGTTCAAATTACCAACAGAGCCTTATAAAGCCAATCCGGTTGTTGTACAAGCTTTGGATAAATTATTTATTCTGCATGCTGATCACGAACAAAATTGTTCTACTTCAACAGTAAGAATGGTTGGTTCTTCTCATGCTGGATTATTTGCATCAGTTTCTGCAGGAATATCAGCGCTTTGGGGACCTTTGCACGGTGGAGCAAATCAAGCAGTTCTAGAAATGTTAGAAGAAATTCAAGCAAATGGTGGCGATGCTGATAAATACTTAGCAAAAGCAAAGGATAAAAATGACCCTTTTAGATTAATGGGTTTTGGTCATAGGGTGTATAAAAACTTTGATCCAAGAGCTAAAATTATTAAACAAGCGGCCGACGAAGTATTGCAAACATTGGGTTATGATGATCCAATTTTAGAAATTGCTAAAAAGTTAGAAGCTGCCGCGTTGACTGATGAGTATTTTATATCTAGAAAATTATATCCTAATGTCGATTTCTATTCAGGAATTATTTACAGGGCTTTAGGAATTCCTACTGATATGTTCACGGTGCTGTTTGCTATAGGAAGATTGCCAGGTTGGATTGCGCAATGGAAAGAAATGAGATTGAACAAAGAGCCTATCGGCAGACCAAGACAAATTTATACTGGTTCTCCTTTGAGATCTTTTGTACCGATGGATAAAAGATAAACAAAAAATATTTTAATAAAAAACCACTTCAAACTGAAGTGGTTTTTTTGTGTTTTGATGTGGATTGTACTCTTTAATCAATTCGTATGCATTGGATTTTAGGATGAATGAGTTTGTGTTTCTGGATTAGATTCTATTTATAAATCCACATCAAAACTGGTTTTGAACTTGATTTCAATAAAGGATCAATTATTTTGAAACTGTTATTTGAAATTGTTGGACATCCCCAGCCTTCGGGAGTTCCTTTAGGATAAACCTCTTCATCTGAAACTACTTCCCAAGAATGGAAAACAATAAAACGTTTAAACGCATTACTATTTGTAGGTTCCAACCCATGTAAAATATATTTTACATTAACTCCCCAATCACTATGTGCTCTTTTGCCAATTTTGTATTTACCAAGGGATGAGCAATGGCTTCCATCAATATTACTGAATTTTGGATTATCTTTTGAAAAATCATTATTCCAAGGATTATCTCCGCATCCGTGTCCCACTAAAAAACTATCAGATATTTTATTTTCTTTTAAATCCCAAATAATAAATCTTTTAACGCCAGAGTGCAAACTCATATCAATTAAAATGCAAAAATCTTTATTGAAATTTTCTGCCTGACAAAATTTCAATGCCTCTTTTGCTTTTATTCTCGTGGATTCAATATTTATCGATGGATTTTTAACTTCTACTTTTTTTACAGCTGAATTTTTGTTGCATCCAAATAGAGACATAGAAATTATTAGTAAGATAGAAAATATAAGTTTCATTATTTGCTATAAAGGGGCTTTCAATGTTATAGATTACTCATTCCAAATCTCCCAAGCCTTTTCCGCCTGAAAAATTAGCATATCTTGTCCGTTTTTGGTTTGTGCTCCTTTAGCTTTGGCATTTTTGAGGAATTGAGTTTCCGCAGGATTGTAAATCAAATCGTAAGCAATGTGTTTCTCTGTAAAATATTCGTAAGGAATCAAAGGAAAAGCATCCGTATTTGGGCTTGTTCCCACTGGTGAGGAGTTGATGATGATTTGGTAATTGTCAAAAGTAGTGGCGTTGATTCGGTCGTAATCGATTATGCCTTCTTTGGCTTCTCTCGACACAAAAGTGTACAAAATCCCCAATTCTTTCAAGGCATAAGCCACGCCTTTAGACGCGCCGCCAGTTCCTAAAATCAGCGCTTTTTTGTGATGTGGTTCAAGTAGTGGTTCTAATGATTTCATAAAACCATAATAGTCCGTGTTGTATCCTTTCAGTTTGCCTTTTTTGGTAAATTTTATGGTGTTTACGGCGCCAATTTCTGTGGCAATTTTTGACAATTTATCCAAATAAGGAATCACGACTTCTTTGTACGGAATCGTCACATTCATTCCTTTCAAATCGGCTGTATTTTTTATGATTTCAGGGAAAATGGTGATTTCTGGAATGTCAAAATTCTCATAAGTGCAACCATCATAAAGTTTGTCACTGTTGAATTTTTCGGTAAAATAGCCTTTCGAAAAAGAATAACTGATATTGCGTCCAAGTAAACCAAAGCGTTTGCGTATTGTATCCAGCATTATATTTTATATTGACTTTTTAAAGGGTTTCTAAAACCACAAATTTCGCAAATTACCCCAAATTAATAAGTGGTAATTTGTGAATTGAAAATCAGCGAATACCAAATAGATAAATGTCGATGAGCTAAATTTGTGGTAAATAAGAGAATTTATTTTTTATGTTTGGCAATAGAGTTCTGCACCATTTTTCGAGCCCAAACTACGGGGAATAAATCTTCTAAAATGATGTAATTGTCAAAATTCAAACGCAAGGCATTGCTTAAATGAAATTTGGCTTTGATGGTGTTTTGCATCATAAAATACAATCCCGCCAAACGGTATTCGACTTCGCTTTCTTCCGGAAAATATTCTGAGGCTTGCAACAAAGTTTGAATCGCAGTTTCGAATTCGCCTAAAAATTGCAAAATATCTACCCAAAACAACCAAGTTTCTAAAGAATAATCGCCAAATTCTACTGCTTTTCTATACCCAAATTCGGCTTCTTCAAATTGGTTTAATTGTTTGTTAATGTTAGCAAATCGTTTCCAGTACAGGCGATTTTGATTGTCAATTGACAGGGCTTTATTGACAAAAAATAATGCTTTAGAAAAGTTCTTTTGGCGAACATAGAAATCAGTAATGGCAATCCAACCTTTGTCTAAAAGCGGATCTTCATGAACTGTTTTGTTGAAGTATTTCAGAGCTTGAGCCCTATTGCCTAATTTTTCATAGCATTTACCAATTCGCAGTAAAGCATAAGAGGTAACATCATCTAGTTCAATGGTTTTAATGTAACTATCAATTGCTTCTTCGTATTTTTTTAAGCGTTCCAAAGCTTTGGCTTTTTCCATGAAGGCGCCCATAAATTCGTCATCAATTAATGTCGCATAATCATAAGCTCGAATGGCGTTTTCGTATTCTTTTTCTCCATAATGTAAACGCCCCAATTGATGCCAAGCGATTTCGCTGTACGGATTTTGGTCAATGTATTTGATTAAATAATTAATAGCGTCCCGATTTTGATCTAAAAATTCAAAACAATAAACAACATTGTACAAGGCCGATTGGTCTTCGACATCCACTTCTAAACATTTAATAAAACTATCTTTTGCCATTTCGAGATTGTCCATAAATAGATATTCCATGCCTATTAAATTATAAACATCAGCATAATCATCTGTATATTCTAAAGCAATATTGAGTAACTCAACCGCTTTTTCATGGTTGTCTCTTTTTGAAAAAATATTGGCTTTCTGAATGTAAATTTCTTCATTTGTAGGTTCGATAGCGAATAATTCGTTCAAGAGTTTTTCAGCCTGTTCGAGCTTGTCGTCATAAACCAACATTTCGACTTGAACAAGTTTCAATCCAGTTGATTTTGGATGTTGTTCGAGCGCTAATTTTAAGGCTTTTTTGGCCAAATTGGCTTTTCCCATGTCGAGATAATGAAGAATGATGTTTTCAAATTCCTCGGAGTCAAAAAAGAGCACTTTGTTGGTTTTCAACATGGACTCAAATTTAGATAAGGATAAGTTATATTCCTCTTCTTCTTCGCTTAATTGCATAGGTTAATTTTTTTGTTTACCCGCTATAAATTTAGTTAATCTTATTGTTTATGTGGGAATATTTTTAAATTGTTTTAAACAATTTAATTAACAGGTTTTTCAATGGCAATGGCAATATCAATATCAATGAAAATGTCAATCCAAATCTGCAAACTGAAATCTGCCTTCTAAAATCTGCAATCTAAAATGGAATCCATTACCTCAATCATAATCGCACAACCTTCTCTAATTTCAACTTCTGAAATGGTCAAAGGAGGCGTTATTCTTATGGCATTGGCTTCGAATAAAAGCCAAAATAAAATCAATCCTTTGTCCTGGCATTTCAGAATTACTTCATTCGTTATGGCCGCACTTTCTGTCATTGCCGCCAACATTAAGCCTTTTCCTCGAATTTCTTTTATCAAAGGATGTACCAAAAGTGATTTGAAGAGCTTTTCTTTATCCAAAGTTTCTGCCATTAAATTAGTTTCTGTAATTTCCTGTAAAGTCGCCAAACAGGCTGCAGCAATTACAGGATGACCACCAAAAGTTGTGATATGACCCAATTTAGGATTGTGGCTCAATAAATCCATCATTTCTGATGATGCTGTGAAAGCGCCAACCGGCATTCCGCCGCCCATTCCTTTTCCCATAACGACAATATCGGGAACGACGTCGTAGTTTTGGAAACCAAAAAGTTTTCCGGTTCTACCAAAACCCGGTTGAATTTCGTCGAGAATCATCATCGCGCCAACTTCAGTGCAACGTTCACGAACTTTTTTCAAGAAATCATTATGAGGCTCTATAAAACCTGCACCACCCTGAATCGTTTCGAGCAGAATTCCGGCAGTTTTAGTGGTTATTTTTTCTAAATCGGCCTCGGTGTTGAAGTTGATAAAATCGACATCGGGAATCAACGGGCGAAAAATGCGTTTACGTTCTTCAAATCCCATTACGCTCAACGAACCCATTGTATTGCCGTGATAAGCATTGTGGCAAGAAATCAATTGGCTTCTTCCAGTCGTTCTTCGGGCTAGTTTTAACGCGCCTTCGATAGCTTCGGTACCTGAATTGACCAAATAGGTTTTGTTCAAAGGTTCGGGTAGGAGTGAAGCCATCAATTTGCAATATTCAACCGCTGGACTTTGAGAATATTCGCCATAGACCATAACGTGCGAATATTTGTCCAATTGGTCTTTTATAGCCTGATTTACTCTTGGCGGTTGATGTCCGAGGGTACAAGCCGAAACGCCAGCCACAAAATCCAAATATTTTTTATTGTTGGTATCGTAAATATAAGAGCCTTTGGCATGCGAAACTTCCATTCCTAAAGGATAGGGAGTAGTTTGGGCTTGGTATTTTATGAAATCGTTGTTCAAGGTTGTTTGCTTATTTTATTGATTGTTGATTTAAGATTAACGATTTTTGATTTAAGATTTTTCAAATCTGCAACCTGAAAACTGCCACCCGAAAACTGAAAACTATTTCTTTTTCTTCTTATCGTAATTCAAGGTTTCTTTCCGGATTTTCATTGGGACGTTTTCCTTCGCAGCTTCGTCTTTTCCTTGTTGCACCAGTTTTTCGTTTTCAATATTTTCTTCTGGCGGAAAAATATCTTCTTTCGATTTTATCCTTT
>CAMCTL010000133.1 GCA_945878515.1 Flavobacterium psychrophilum
TCCCATCCTTTATATTTAATTTTGGAACCTTTACCCATATAAATTGAGGTAAGGGCATCATTTTCGTCCATAGATAGTACAATAAATCGTCCAGTTAATTCAACATTTAAAGCAACATCATTAAATACTGTATTATCAGTATCTGTAACCAGAATAATTTGTTTGATGTTTTTTCCGTTTACGGTGCTTTCTACCTCTAATCCCGAGAAACCATCAGTTCTTTTTATACTTGAAACTTTTGTTACAGAACTAGTGCCATAAAAGGGTTCGTACACTGCTGCAAATGGAGTTTTCCACGCTTCGCCATTTTGTCTAACGATAACCGTGGGTGTTTTTGCAACTTCATAAGTACTGTTTATACCCAATGTTGGTGGAGCAAGAGCCGTTGCATACTCACGATTTGCTTCTCCCGGCATAAACATCTTCATTCCAACGGTTGTTGGTGCTCCTATACTGGTTACATTAAAAGTAGCGGTGATATCTCCCGAAAAAACACCTGTTGTTTTAGCATCTGTAAAATATTGCCAACCGGGATGTGCAAAACCTCCAGCGGAGACTCCTTTGGTATATCTATTATCTTGAGTTGTTAATGTAAGATTGGCACCATTGGATTGCAATTGGAAAGAAGTTCCAATATTATGATAAATATAATCGTGGTATTCATTCGCTAATGAAGAGTTCGATTTAAATACATCAACATAATATCCCGTTGTTGGCGAGGTGCGTACAATAGCCATAGTTCTATTTTGTGTTGCCTCAGCAAGTGTTCCTTTATCATCTAAAAAACTCGACGCACTAAAAGAATTATTCGGGGATACAGGAATTTGTTTGATTTCTGGTTCAAGAGATAACTTTTTTACTGTGTTAATATCAATTCCAACATTACCCCCACTTCCGATTGACGATCCATTTACGACAACAGTATTGTGTGCAGCAAACAAACGGTAATAATTTGTATGAATTGTTGATCCGTAGTTTTGGGTATTACCTGCTGCCGCACCATAAACAGATCTTGGACCATATAATTCCATATTCATTCCGGAGGCATAACTATGTATAAATCCCGCACCACCAACAAATAGCATTAGACTATTGTCTGTTGCCGAAGCTGTCGATAAATTTCTTTGCATGGTTAATCCAGCAAATTGTAATTCGTTGGTAACATTTTGCACAAATCTTGTGCTTACTCCGTCAACTTTTCCGGAGAACCATAAGAGTCTTAAAGGTTCCTCAAAGTAAGGCTCAACCGCAGTAGGGTATGTTGAGCTTAAAGATTGTCGTTGATAGCCTCCAAAAGTTAAACTAGAGTTGATTAGTTTGCCAAATTTATCTAGCAAGGTCGTATTATTTGTTAGTTTACCCAAAAAATAAGACATTTCATAACCATCAGTGTATCTAGAAAAACCTCTACTTCCATCGCCAAAATGCAATGTTCTGTTGCCATTTGGATACGAAAAATCATTAGGAATTTCTAAAGATAATGGTATGTTACTGTATTTGTTGGCCAAGTCATATACAGGATCATATTTTGTAATTACGGCCATTAGATACGTGGAGTATTCGGCAACATATTTAGCATAGGTAAAAGGCTCAGGCCAAATACCATCGTTGTCAGTAACCATTTTCGACATGGTACTGAATGGGATTTGACGCGTTGCGGTCTTGTTAATCACAAATAAGATTTCGGCATCTCTTGTTGCTTTGCTGTCTAATGCCAATGTGTTGCAGGCTAAACTGGCACTCTCCAATGCAGGCCAATTGGATGTGATCCCTCCTCTGTTTTTTGCTAAAAAAACATAATTAGTAAAAACTTTTTCAGCTTCGACAATATTAATGGTAACTTCGGTATCGGATGCAAAATCATAAGCTGTTCCGCCATTTTTTATGAAAGTGGCAATAAAATCATAGATAATAGGCATTTGTGCTCCTATGTCTCTGGCTTCTCGCAAATGATCGGCGGGATAAATCCATCCAGCATTAAAATTTCCTGAACTCGACAATGGCACTTGATTCATCCCTTTCATAAAGGTATAAAATATAGAAGCACTATATTTTGCATATTCTGCATCGCCTGTTAAGTAATACATAACGCCACTATCAATCCCGCTTTGTAAATGCTTTTTGATTCTAGCTCGATCCGCACCAGCAGTTGTTTGACTATCAGTTATTGTTTTAAGTGGCGGTATAACTCCAACAACTGCGTTTGTATTATTAAAGGGTAATAGCTTTAAATACGTTTGTCGATTTGCCAAATAAGTAGTCCGCTCTTTATCAACCCTATTTTTAAAACTATTATAATAGAGGGTTTTCCATGGATTATTACTTATCTCATCTAGGATAGCTTGTTTTTCAGAGTCTTTAACCCAAATCATTGGGCGTTCTGTAACTTGAGCCAATGTAAAATTAATACTGCAAAGGAGTATAATAAACTTAAGAAGAACGTGCTTTCTTTTCATTTTTTTATTTGCGTTAGTACTATAACTCCATTACTATAAATTTGTATTCAAAACGTCTAAAAATAATTACTTATGTTTAAAAGTGTATTTCAAATATTTTCGGATTACAATACTAATGATATTTTTATAAAGCAGTATCCTTTACTGTCCTGTTTCAAAAAACAAATGTAAAATTTCCAATAATTTACATTTTTTTATAGAGATTATGATGTCTTATGAGTACAAAATTTAATTTTTTTCTGCAAAAAAATATTCAGTAAAAGGAGTAGTGATTTGACTCAAATTAAAGGTTTTTTTGTCTAAATCAATTGGTTTAAATTATTTGTTTTAAGCGATTGCCAATTCTAGTTAGAATTATTTGTTGTATAAAACACAAATACAAAATGTTATATGTTACCCATAGTTTTTAATCTTACAGTACACCACAGGATAGTATATCGTAATAACCTTTTTATTTTTGATTAATCATCCAAAAAATTAAAAAATTATGAAAACAAAATTACACAAATTAGTATTCTTGTCTGCTTTAGCAATTATAATTGTGCAGGGAGCAAATGCACAAGATTATAAAGGAATTCCTTTTGGTGGGACAGCTACAAAAATTGGAGTAACTCTTGGAGTTGGAGACAAACTGCAAATGGAAAATTTTGATAGAGTGGCAAGCAATGTTGATGGAGCTAACTATGTAGGTGATACTGCTACCCCTATTGATCCCACACCTGGCGAAGCCGCAACCTATTATGAAGTCAATACTAGTTTAGAAGGCGAAGCTAACTTAGAGTATAGAACTGGATCTACGGTAGATTTAAGAAGTATAATCTATCCTGACACCTCTGTAGGTTATGTTTTAACTTCTATTCAGGGTCAAGAATTTCAAATGTACACAGTTGAAGTGATGCAAAGTGGGAGTTATACAGCCACTGTAAATTATAAAAATACAAGTTTAGCTAAGCAATTTCAAGTTTTTTTATATCCATCTACTGCTACTACTTTTCCTCCAAATTCTACAAATGGTACAAAAATTTTAGTTAATACGAATACGGCTGGCACTAGTATTCCAGCACTTACTGGAACCGGTGGTGTGTTTATAGATTCAGCACCTACAAATCCTTTTGATTTAACTGCTGGAACTTATTTCCTCAGAACTAGAGAAGTATCCGCTGCTGGCTATGAAATTGATTACATAACATTTACCTTAAATACTACTCTAAGTACAGAGGACATACAATTGGAATCGAATATTTTGAAAGCATACCCTAACCCTGCTAAAGGTGGTCAATTCAATTTAAACATTGAGAATGACTGGCAAGTTTATTCTATATTAGGAGCAAAAGTATTGCAAGGAAAAGGAAAAAATGTTGATTTATCTGGTTTTGCAAAAGGTACTTATATTTTGAAAACAGAAAATTCAAGTATCAAACTACTTTCTGAATAATTGTTGTAACTTATAAAATATTTTTTTGGTATAAAAAAAGACTGTTTAATTTTTTAAACAGTCTTTTTGCTTACTATAAAGATGAAAGTATTATAAAAAATTTCAACAAATAAACTTTTAACAATAACATAAAAAAAACAGAGATATGCAAAGACTTGCTTTTAAAATGAAATTGAACGCCGGACAAAAAGAAGCTTATAAAAAACGCCATGACGATTTATGGCCTGAGCTAAAACAACTATTAAAGGATAATGGGGTCAGTGAGTATTCCATCTTTTTAGACGAAGAAACCCATACCCTTTTTGCGTTCCAAAAAGTTTCGGGAGAAGGTGGATCCCAAGATTTAGCCAATAATGATATTGTAAAAAAATGGTGGGATTTTATGGCAGATATAATGGAAGTAAATCCAGATAATTCGCCAGTTTCAATTCCATTAGAAGAAGTTTTTTACTTGCCTTGATAGCCCATTTGGGTTAAAAATAATTAATAATGTGTAGCAAGGCTTAAAATATTAAGTTTATAAAAGCAGATGTAATTTTTCCAAAGATAGGATTCAAAAACCCTTAAACTAATTATAAAATTATGATTGCCAGATTATTAAATTATTTTTCCTCATTTAAAACTTTTTTATCCATTGATTCACATCACCTATAAATTACTTCAAGATGACTAAAGTAGGATTATTTGGAATTGGACTCGACACCTATTGGCCACAATTCGACGGATTGCTCGACAATCTGAAAACCTATCAGGAACAAATTAAAAATCGTATTGTTCAATTTGGCGTTGATGTTATTGATGCCGGAATGGTTGATAGCCCGATGAGAGCGCGAGAAGCTGCGGATTATCTTAAATCCAATGATGTTGAAATCGTTTTTCTATATGTTTCAACCTATGCGCTATCGTCAACCGTTTTGCCAGTAGCGCAAAAATTGAAAGTGCCGATAGTGATTCTGAACCTTCAACCCGTTGCGCAACTTGATTATGAAGCATTCAACAAACTCGGAGATCGAGGCAAAATGACCGGAGTATGGCTAGAAAATTGTCAATCTTGCTCTGTGCCTGAAATTGCCAACGTATTTAACCGCTCAGGAATTAAATACGATTTTGTTACAGGTTATCTTCAAGAAGAAGTAGCGTGGAGCGAAATCCAAGCTTGGACTGAAGCTGCTCGAGTAGCTGCTGCAATGCGCAATAATCGTTTGGGGCTTTTGGGTCATTATTACTGTGGAATGCTAGATGTATATACTGATTTGACGAAACAATCGTCCGTTTTTGGAACCCATATTGAGTTACTCGAAATGTGTGAGCTAAAGAAGTACCGAGACGAGGCAACTAATCTCGAAGTGGAGTTAAAAACCCGTGAATTTGCTACTGTTTTTGATGTAACTCCTGAATGCGAACCATTTGAAATAGAGCGCGCAGCACGTACGTCGGTAGCTTTGGATAGGCTGATTAACAAACACAATCTAGGTTCGATGGCTTATTATTATGAAGGTGAAGCAGGAAACGATTACGAAAATATTGTAACATCGGTAATTGCAGGAAACACTTTGCTAACGGGCAAAAACATTCCCATTGCAGGTGAATATGAAGTGAAAAATGCTCAGGCTATGAAAATTATGGCCGAATTTGGTGCCGGAGGTTCTTTCTCTGAATTTTATCTCATGGATTTTACGGATGATATTGTAATGCTTGGCCACGACGGTCCTGCACATTCCTATATAGCCGAAGGTCGGGTAAAACTCGTTCCTCTCCCACTATATCACGGAAAACCTGGAAAAGGATTATCCATTCAGATGAGTGTGAAGCACGGGCCAGTTACATTATTGTCTGTTGTTGAACGAAATGACAGCCTATTTCTGCTTGTTGCCGAGGGAGAATCAGTAAAGGGACCCATACTTGAAATTGGCAATACAAACAGTCGCTACCGTTTTTCGATAGGAGCAAAAAAATTTATGAATGACTGGTCAAAACAAGGACCAGCACACCACTGCGCCATTGGTGTTGGACATATTGCACATAAAATAGAAAAACTTGGTCAAATATTAGGAATTGAGGTAGTGAAAATCTGCTAGAATAGGCAATAATCTCTCAAAAAATTCTTAGTTTAACAGACTAAATATTAGAAATATTTAAAAACAATAACCTTATAACTAAAATCATTTCTTATGCAAAAAAATAAAGTTAGTACACTAATTTATGTATTGTTGCCTTTTCTCTTTATCCAATCGTACGGACAGAAAACAGAAAAATCAAAAAAACCAAACATCGTTTATATCTTGACTGATCAGTGGAGGGGTTCAGCATTAGGCTATGCGGGGAATCCAAACGTTAAAACACCCAATCTTGATAGTTTTGCAAAAGAATCTGTCAATTTTACAAATGCAGTTTCTGTTACGCCTGTTTGTACTCCCCACCGTGCGTCATTGCTGACAGGTAAATTTCCAACTTCAACAGGAATGTTCGTAAACGATATCTATTTGCCATCGGAAGAGCTTTGCATGGCCGAAATCTTTAAGTCTGAAGGATATAATACGGGCTATTTAGGAAAATGGCATCTTGACGGACATGGTAGAGTAAATAATGTTGCACCAGAGAGGCGTCAAGGATTTGATTATTGGAAAGGTGCTGAGTGCGACCACGATTACAATAAAGAACATTATTATGCCAATAACGATCCTGAAATAAAATATTGGGAAGGGTATTCGCCATTTTCGATAGCCAATGACGCAAGTCAGTATTTAAGCGATCATGCGCAAGATGGAAAACCTTTTTTACTTTTAATTTCCTTGGCTACACCACATTTTCCGCACAATAGTGCACCCGAAAAGTATAAAGAAATGTATCCGCAAAAAGATTTGGTAGTAGCACCAAACGTGCCTGATGAAATGAAAGAAAAAGTGCTTAAAGAATTACAAGGATATTATGCTCATTGCACCGCTACCGATGAAGCAATTGGTACGGTTTTGAACCAAATTAAAAAACTAAATCTATTAGAGGAAACGATTATCGTATTTTCTTCAGATCACGGCGAAATGATGGGAGCACACGGAATTAAACCCTTTGTGAAACAACTGGCTTGGGACGAGTCTATTAGAGTGCCTTTTTTAATCCGATATCCTAAAATTGGTAATAATAAGGGAACTACGATTAATGCACCTATAACCACTCCAGATATCCTTCCCTCTCTTTTAGGATTAACCAATATCAAAATCCCAAAAAACATTGAAGGAGAGAATCTTTCAAATCTAATCAAAAGTCCGAATACAAAATTTGATCGCGCCGCCTTGGTGATGGGGGTTAGTCCTTTTGGAGCCAATATTAATGATGCTGCTTACAGAGCAATACGTACCAAACAATATACCTACGTACGCACGGTAGATGGTGCAAGCACTCTTTTTGACAATCTAAACGACCCGCATCAGATGACTAACCTTGCAGATAATGCTGTGTTTAAAAATGTTCAAAAAAAATTAGATGGACAACTTAATAAAGAATTAAAGAAAATTGGAGACGATTTCAAATCAAAAGAATTCTATCTAAAAAAATGGAATTTTACTCTGGACGAAAAAAGGAAAGCAATTGATTATTGGAGTTGGCTAGAAGGAAAAGGAACTGTGCAGTCCCCTAGAAAAAACTAATATCAAATCTATTTTTTCATAACATCTCAAAAAAAGCATTAACCTAATTAATCCCAAGCCAACAATATGGTAAATAAATTATCCTTCGCAAAAAATCTTCTGTATGTAATTTTTTTATTACCAATTCTCGGTTTTGCACAAAAGCAAAATAACAACAATCGGCCTCCTAATAGCAAAGTGAATTGGGAGGATTTTATATCACAGCACGATTTAGTATGTGAAGTATTGCCTTTACAATGGAATGAA
This sequence comes from Flavobacterium psychrophilum, assembly GCA_945878515.1. GTDB lineage: Bacteria > Bacteroidota > Bacteroidia > Flavobacteriales > Flavobacteriaceae > Flavobacterium > Flavobacterium psychrophilum_I. Next base: position 7,782 of record CAMCTL010000133.1, read on the forward strand.
GGAATGTTTGTTGGAAACGGTCATTTAGGAATGATGGTTTTTGCGACTTTGGATGATAATCGCATCGATTTTCATATTGGCAGACAAGATGTTACCGACCATCGCAAAGCACCTGACAAAAAAACTTCCTTGGGTGTGGAAGGAGCATCTGTTTATGATTTTTCACGTCTTGACCTTGGTCGATTGGTGTTGCGTCCATCAGGAAAAATTATTTCGGGAACGATGCGACTTGATTTGTGGAATGCTGAAATTAAGGCAAAAATAATTACATCATTAGGCACCATAAGTTTTCGTGCATTTGTGCCTTACAATGAAATGGTTCAAATTATTGAAGTGGAATCAACTGAAAAAAACGGAAATATTGATGCTCCCTACAAATGGGATTTTTTACCGGGATTTTCATCCTCTTCTCGATTAGTAGCTAAAGGCAAACCAGCTGACTATATATTGAATCCTGCTCCAAAAATAATTACTGAAAATGATAAAATAATATGTGTTCAAAGCCTTTGGGCTGGTGGTGATTATGCCACTGCCTATATGGAAAAAAGCAGCAACAAGCCTAATGCTTCTACTTTATATTTATCAACCGCCAATGAGGTGCCCAAATCAGATGTATCTATAAAAGTAGCAATCAAAAGCATTTCTGAAGCGGCATCAAAATCTATTTTACATATTGAAAAAGAACATAGAGAATGGTGGCATAACTTTTTCCAAAAATCATTTATTTCTATTCCCGATGCACAAATGGAGTCTTTTTACTGGATACAGCTCTATAAAATGGGAACTTGTTCGCGCCCAGATGCTCCGGCTGTCGATTTAAATGGACCTTATTTTCGTCTAACACAGTGGCCCGCCTTGTGGTGGAATTTAAACGTTCAACTAACCTATTGGATTGTTAACGAAAGCAACCATTTAGAAATGGGAGAAAATTTTATAACTTTAATGGATGAACAGTTTGAATCATTGAATAGAACCACTAATATAACTAAATTAGGTGATTTTGCCTGGGCATTACATAATTATTGGTTACAATTTCGAAATGAAGGCAATTGGAATGCCATACAAAAAAAATGGGTTCCCAAAGCAATGGTAATTATGGAAAAATACGAAAAAATGCAGGAAAGAGACTCTCTTGGTCGCATTGGTTTACAGCCAATGGGATCTCCTGAATTTCATAAATTTGATAATTTTCCGAATACAAATTATAACTTGGCAATTATGCGTTGGTTGCTCAATAGTTTGATTGAGTCTAATGAAAAAGCGGGTGCCAATAAAGATAATGTAGCCAAATGGAAACAAATGATTAACGATGTTATTCCCTATCCAGTTGATGCAAATGGATTAAAAATTGCCAGCAATCAATCTCTTGATGTGTCGCATCGTCATTATTCTCATTTGTTGGGGTTGTATCCATTATTTCAGTTAAACCCCGATAATGAAGAGGATAGAGCGTTGATATTAAAATCGTTAATTCATTGGCATAAAATAGACGCTGGCAAAGGGCTGGCAGGCTATTCTTATACAGGAGCTGGTTCTATGTATGCTGCTTTGGAAAAAGGAAATGAGGCATTCGACGTTTTAAAATATTTTCTCAATGGCGACTTGAAATTAGGACAATTAGCATCAAACACTTTTTACACAGAGGCTAAGGGTAAAAATCCAGTCATTGAAACTCC
>CAMCTL010000134.1 GCA_945878515.1 Flavobacterium psychrophilum
AAAGAAGGTTACGGACAAACGATTATCACGGGTTACGCAAGAATCGACGGATGGGCCGTTGGGATAGTAGCAAATCAACGCAAAGTATCAAAAACCAAAACTGGCGAAATGCAGTTTGGAGGTGTGATTTATTCCGATTCAGCGGATAAAGCCACTCGTTTTATTGCCAATTGCAACCAGAAAAAAATCCCTTTGGTTTTCCTTCAGGATGTTACCGGATTTATGGTAGGTTCAAAATCTGAGCAAGGCGGAATCATAAAAGACGGTGCAAAAATGGTAAATGCCGTTTCGAATTCAGTTGTTCCAAAATTTACTGTGATCATTGGAAATTCTTATGGAGCAGGAAACTATGCAATGTGCGGAAAAGCTTATGATCCGAGATTAATAGTGGCTTGGCCAAGCGCAGAACTCGCCGTGATGGGCGGAACACAAGCGGCAAAAGTATTGGCACAAATCGAAGCTTCGTCGCTAAAAGCAAAAGGAGAAATTGTAGATGAAGCCAAGGAACAGGAATTATTCGACAAAATAAAAGCACGTTACGATGAACAAACTTCTCCATATTATGCAGCTTCTCGACTTTGGACCGATGCAATCATAGACCCTTTAGAAACTAGGACGTGGATTTCTATGGGTATTGAAGCTGCTAATCATGCGCCTATTGAAAAGAAATTTAATTTGGGTGTAATTCAGGTATAGATATTAGCTTTTCAAAAGTTTTAAAAATAAAAAAGAGAGACAATCGGTCTCTCTTTTTATAAATTATTTTTTTAAAAAAATTACAATATACTTTCTTTTCGCATAATTTTTCCTGTAACCGTTTCTTTAAATTTAGGAATAAACAAAACCTCTTTTGGTGTTTCAAATTTGTTTAGAACGTAAAAAACAGATTCCTCAATTGCGATTGGTTCTCCCTCAACATAAAGCACTACTTTTTGGCCCAGAACTTCATCTGGTTGTCCAAAAATAAAATATCGTCTTGGAATTCGAGTTGATAATTTATCTTCGATTTGTTCGGGCATCAATTTAATTCCGCCACTGTTGATTACATTGTCATATCGTCCTTGCCAAATAAATTGTGTGTTCGATATTATCTTCACAATATCATTTGTAACAATTTGATCCTTGCTAATATTTTTAGCATCAATAACCAAACATTCTCTATCGTCGGCAGACACCAAAACATTTGGCAAAACTCTAAATGCTTCTGATCCAATTCTTTTTGCAGCAATATGTGTTATGGTTTCGGTCATTCCGTAAGTTTCATAGATTTCGATTGGTAACTTTGCCAAATCTTTTTCTAATGCTTTGTGAATCGTAACACCACCAATTATTAACTTTTTTATTCTTTTCTGCTTCAGTTTTGTCAATGAATTTTTTGCTTGCAGTGGAACCATCGCACAAAAATCAAAATTCTCATCAATTTTCGCTAAAGGATTTGATGTTGGTTCAACAAATTTCATATCCAATCCTAGAATAAAAGATCTAACCCACATCATTTTTCCTGCAACATAATCAGTTGGTAAACAATGTAACATCGTATTTCCTGGCTCCAATCCAAAATAATCTCCAGTTGCCAAAGCCGATTCCAGCATGGCTTGTTTTTCAATTTTGATAATTTTTGGAGTACCCGTAGTACCAGACGTACTTAACTCAATGTATGATTTTTCATCAAACCAGTCCAATAGAAAAGTACCGATATGTTGTTCAAAAGGTTTTCCTTCTTTTATGAAACAGTAAGCTACATAAAACATTTCTTCAAGATTGATATGAATACCGTTCAGTTTGAATCGATTATGAATGTTTTTATAAGTTATTTGTTGTGTTGTATTTTTTATCATATCGTTAAATTTGAGTTGGTATTTTTCCAGTAAGTTTTGTTTTCCAATTCGACCATTTGTATCGTTTTGCAAATATAAATAAGATTATCGGATACACAATTACAATTGAAATTATCATTTCATTTAAAATAGCAATTGGATTTTCTGCACCAGAATATTTAAAAAGAGCATCGGTATGAATTGCAGAATAATTTGATGTAATTAATAATGCAGCCATCATGTTGTTTCCCAAATGAAAACCCAAAGCCAATTCTAAACTTTCATCCATTAAAGTAATAATTCCGAGCAAAAATCCTGTTCCAATATAAAATACCATAACTCCAAAACCCATTTTAGTTACTTCAGGATTTGCGGAATGAAACAATCCAAAAATTACTGAAGTAAAAATCAAAGGAAACCATCTGTTCTTAGCAATGATGCCTATTTGCTGCATTAAATATCCCCTAAATAAATATTCTTCAAGACCTATTTGACAGGGAAACAGCAAAAGACTGATTAAAAATAATAAACCAAATTTTGATGGATTAAAATTCCATTGAATATTTGAATTATCATTAAAATAAGATATAATAAAAACCAACATTGTCAGCAAAACAATTAAGAAAAACGAAAATAGAATTCGTTTTACATCTAATTTATTTCGTGAAGTTGTCAAAGAAAGAATATCTCTATGATGCAGATTACGAACAAATAAAAATAGTAATCCAAGCAAGAAAATAAACGGTGACAAATTAATGAAAAGTGACAAGTTGTTTGGCATTCCCGTCATAGAAGCGTTTACTTCATCAAATTGCTCCTTTGACGTTATCAAGTACGCGATAATGTTCCCCACAAAAATACCAGCAGTACAAATGGTAGTAATAACAATGCGCCACCAAGAATTTTTGCCTTTATATGCCTGTTCTATAAACATTTATAAATTCTTTAAATTAGATCCCAATATGATACTTCAAGCTCCTAAATTAGCCTAATTTTGCACTCACATAATTTTTTTATTAAAAAAAATAATAACATTTACCGTAATTTAAATTACCTAATTGTTATAATCTTAAAATCAGCTAAATGTGTAATTTTATTTAGCATTCTGTTATAATTATGAATAAAAAGTATCTCGAAATAATCCAGACTAATATATAATAATTTAGAAACAAGATAGATTTAAAATTCTGTAAATTTGTCGTCCAAGAGGACAGAATTCGGACAAATAAATTTAAGAAAGCAAAAACGTCAGTATAAAAATAAATCAAGAAATTATTTCAAATAGAATTCTAGTAGAAACATCTATAGTACCCATTGGAAACGAAGCAATTATAGTAGCACCGATAAAAAATAAATTTATTGCACTTGTACAATTAAAGTATATTTTAACAAACCTTTATGATTTGGCCTTTAAACTAAAAGCTATTTCTTTAATCAAACCAAAAAATTAACGCGCCATTTAATGAAAAACCTCAAATTTACTTTATTTTCAATTCTTTTATTAACGACAATAAACAATTATTCTCAGCAACGACCTCAATTTACAAAAATAAAAATTACAGGTAAAGTCATCGAAAAAGTAACTAAACAATCCCTTGAATACGCCACCGCTACTTTTACCAACACAAAATATCCAAAAGCAATTGCCGGCGGAGTTACCAATCCAAAAGGAGAATTTGATGTTGAGATTGTTCCAGGTACTTACGATATAAAAATAGAATTTATCTCTTTTAAAACCATCCTAATTAAAGATAGAAAATTTACTGAAGGTAGTAGCTTGGGGGAAATTGCACTTGAGGAAGATGCAACACAATTGAATGAAGTAGTGGTTCGTGCAGATAAATCTACCGTAGAAATCAAACTTGATAAGAAGGTCTACAATGTAGGGCAAGATATGATGGTAAAAGGTGGAACTGTGAGCGATGTTTTGGACAATGTGCCGTCAGTTTCTGTGGATGTAGAAGGAAATGTGAGTTTACGAGGCAGCGATAATATCAGAATTCTAATTGATGGAAGACCTTCTTATGCCGTAAATATTGGCGAAGCTTTACGACAAATTCCCGCTGACGCCATTGACAAAGTAGAAGTGATTACCAATCCATCAGCCCGATATGATGCAGAGGGTGGTTCTGGTCTAATCAATATTATTTTGAAAAAAGGAAAAAATCAAGGTCTAAACGGAACTTTTATTGCCGCAGGAGGAATTCCAGAAACTTATGGACTTACAGCCAATCTAAATTATAAAACAGAAAAAATAAATTATTTCACCACCGCAGGATATGGTCGAAGAACTTCGGAAGGCGGAGGTAAAACGGATTCGGAATATTTTAATGCTGACGGTTCTACCAAAAACTATTTATATGAAACCAGAAATACGGTCAGATCCAGAGATGGTTTCAACGGAAGAGCGGGAATCGAATGGACAGTGGCTAAAAATACTTTTTGGACCAATGCCATCAATTATCAAAAAGACAATGGTGAAAATAATGATTTAATTAATTTTAATAATTTTGATAGCAATAAGAATTTTACATTTTCGACTTATCGTTTGGGCAAAGGAGCCACCGCTGACGAAGATATTGAATATACTTCAAACTTAATTAAAAATTTTACAGACAAAGGTCATAAACTGACCGTTGATGTTTCCATCTCAACAAATAGGGATGACAATCAAAGCATTATTACAGATACCAACAATTACAACAATACCTTAAATAACCAAGTTCAAAAACAATCACAATTCCAAGTAGATTATGTCTTACCATTTGGAAAAGGAAGTCAGTTTGAAGCAGGATACAAAGGATATTTTGGCGACTTGAACAATCATTATTACGTTTTGGATGAATTGGATAAGAGGATCGAAAGTTTATCCAATACTTTAGAATACAAAGAATATGTCAATGGGCTTTATTCGCAAATCGGTTTCAAAAAAAATAAAATCTCCTACTTATTTGGACTACGATGGGAAGACACCAATATCGAAGTCAATTTATTAGAAACTAATGAATTCAATCCTAAAAAGTACAACAACTTTTTTCCAAGTGCCTTCTTTAGTTATGAAATTTCCAATCAAAGTAACCTTAGCACAAGTTATAGTAAACGTATATCAAGACCAAGAGGACGGTTCATGAATCCTGCAGTAAATTATGCAAGCAATGTGAATATATTTCAGGGAAATCCTGATTTAGACCCGTCTATGACCAATAAATTTGATTTTGGATACATTAAACGTTGGAGCAAATTGACTTTTAATACCTCGGCTTATTTTGAAGATACAAAAGATGTTTTCAGTTTTGTACGTTCGCTCACAGGCGATACTGTAAATGGAATTCCCGTAATAAAAAGCTCGCCAATTAACTTAGGAAAAGAACAAAAGTTTGGTTTTGAATTTACCTTAAATTACAACCCATCTAAAATATGGAGATTAAATAGTAATTTCAATTTTTATAATGTAAAAACCACTGGAGAAAACAGTTACGAGGATGCAAACGGAGATATTATTGTCCAAAATTTAAACAACCAAGCCAATAACTGGTTTACAAGAGTAAGCTCAAAACTAACTTTGCCCTACAAAATAGATTGGCAGTTGAATGGAACTTACAACGGTGGACAAATAACCGCACAAGGAAGAAGTTTGGGGATTATTAGCATGAACACCGCCTTAAGTAAAGATGTTCTAAAAGACAAAGCTACAATTGCGTTTAATATTAGTGATGTTTTCAATTCGAGAATTATGAGATCTTACATCGATTTCCCAAGACAATCCGCTTACAGCGAAATGCAGTACCGAAAACGCCAATTCAATTTATCTTTCACTTATCGTTTTAACAAAGCAAAAGGAGAGAGAGAACGTATGCCGCAACAAAGACAAGATGATGGCGGCGGAGAATTTTAGTGAATAAATGCATCGAAGATAACGATACTTTTTTTCAATTATTCATTTTAAACAACCTATTTTTAATCAATATTTCGTCTCTATTTTTTTTAATAGTAATTGCAAAATAAAGTGGCAAATTACAAAAAGGACAGCTTTATATTCTTTATAATACATTTAAAATCAATTTTCTATAAAATGAAAAACACCCAAATTCTAGTTTTATTCCTAATTGGTGCAATTCTTATTCTGATTGGCGCAGCATTCAAAATTACGAACGAAAGAAAAGAATGGACAACTTTTTTTCTGATCGTTGGAATGACTTTTGAGGCCGTTGCAGGAATTGTATTGATTATAAAATTATTGAAGAAAAAAGACAATACCGATTCATTTTTGGATAGTTAAATCGATTTCAATGAATATCAAGCTCATCGCCATCGGGAAAACCGACAATAAAAATTTGCAATTATTGATTGACGAATACCAAAAACGTTTGTCCTTCTACATCAAATTCGATTTAGAAATCATTCCCGATATCAAAAACGTAAAAAACTTGTCGGAAAGCCAGCAAAAAGAAAAAGAAGGTGAATTGATTTTGGCAAAAGTAACACCAACCGACCAACTCATTTTATTAGACGAAAACGGGAAAACTTTCTCAAGTGCAACCTTTTCAGCCGAATTGCAGAAGAAAATGAATTCAGGTGTAAAGACTTTGGTGTTTGTAATTGGTGGGCCTTATGGTTTTTCAGAAACGGTTTATGCCAAAGCACAAGGGAAAATATCACTTTCGCTTATGACTTTTTCCCATCAAATGGTGCGATTATTTTTCATCGAACAATTGTATCGCGGATTTACGATTTTGAAGAATGAACCTTATCATCACCAGTGATTTCAGATTGCAGATTTTAGATTGTAGATTTTAGAATTCAGTCATCGCGAGCAATGAAGCAATGTCATTTCGGAAAATAATCAGATGATATTTTAATAGATAAATTCTTTTGGAACTTCTTTATTAAATTTATCCAATTCTCTGATCAAAATCTTAGTTTGTAAATATTCCTCAAAACTCATGTTTTTATCAAACAATAATAATATTTTAGGATTAACCGCAAAATTGAAACTATAGAGATAATTTAAAGCTTCGCTTTTTTTAATTTCAATATTATCAACTAATACTATATCAGATTCCTTTTTGAAATAAAATATAAAGCCACCATTTAAAGGTTTCCCCATTTTATAAAACACGTTCGTAAAAGGGAGAAACGCCATATTCTTGCCAATACTATCCGCATATGAATAATAATTTTCAGCTAATTCGTTTTTATGAGCTGAATTTCGCTTTTTCTCCTGCAATTTCATCACTTCGGGAATGACCAATCGCAGAGGTAATCGCTTGTCAATATTAAGAATCCAATTGGTCGAAGTAATCGAATTTTTTCGGTTGACTTCTACCAAAGTATCTTTGCCTTTGGTTCTAAAGAAAATATAAATTGGCGAATGATCGACCACATCCGAAACAATTGTTACACCCGATTTTGGCAGCAAAATGTCTTCTTTGTTTCCGCAGGAAAATAGAATGAAAAGAAAAATTATGGTAAAATATTTCATTATTGATTGTTAATTTTATTAAATAAGGTAACACATTCCATCGCTACTTTAACATCGTGTACCCGAAGAATTTTGGCTCCTTTGGTCAACGCAACAGTATTCAAAACAGTTGTTCCATTCAAAGCTTCTTGTGCAGAAGTTTTCAAGGTTTTATAAATCATCGATTTTCGCGAAAATCCAGCCAATAAGGGTAATTCCATAATTTCGAACAGTTCCATTTTTTGTAAAACTTCATAATTTTGATCCAAAGTTTTAGCAAAACCGAATCCCGCATCAATAATCAAATCATTAATACCAAAACTTCGTGCAATAGCCACTTTTTCAGAAAAATAGAAAAGAATTTCTTTGACAATATCATCATAAGTTGTCATTGCTTGCATTGTTTCAGGAGTTCCTCGCATGTGCATCATTATGTAAGGAACATTATATTTTGAAATGGTTTCCAACATTCTATCATCGAGATTTCCTGCCGAAATATCATTGATTATAGCCGCTCCATTTTCGACACAAACTTTGGCAACTTCGCTTCTAAAAGTATCAACAGAAAGTAGGGTTTCAGGATAATATTCCAAAATCAGATTGATAATAGGAATGATTCTTTGCAATTCCTCCTCTTCCGAAACATATTCGGCACTGGGCTTGCTGGAATACGCACCAACATCGATGAAAGTCGCTCCATCACTGAGCATTTTGCCTACTTTAGTCAGCATTTCACTATTACTTTTATACATTCCACCATCATAAAATGAATTGGGGGTCACATTCAAAATCCCCATTACTTTGGGCGTTGTCAAATCGATAAGTTGTCCTTTGCAGTTTATTGTCATCTCAAATCAAATTTCGTTAATTATCATTTTTACATCCCATAAATATTCCTTAATTTTGAGAAAAATTTTTGACAAATATAACCAATAAATGAACATAACTTCTCAACAATATGATAGCGTAATTGCAATTTGCCGCTCTCTATTTATTAATAAAATGAAAGATTATGGCAGTGCATGGCGGATTTTAAGATTGCCTTCTTTGACTGACCAAATCTTTATAAAAGCGCAAAGAATAAGAAGTCTGCAAGAGAATAAAGTCCAAAAAATAGAAGATGACGAAACCGGTGAATTCATTGGAATTATCAATTATTCTATTATGGCGTTGGTTCAACTGGAACTGGGAGTTGTGGATAAACCCGATTTGAATACAGAAAAAGCAATCGAATTATATGATTCGAAAGTGAAACTAACCAAAGATTTAATGGAAGACAAAAACCACGATTATGGCGAAGCTTGGCGCGAAATGCGAGTGAGTTCCTTAACCGATTTGATTTTGCAAAAATTATTTAGAGTAAAACAAATTGAAGATAACAAAGAAAAACCTTTGGTTTCTGAAGGTACCGATGCCAATTATCAGGATATGATAAATTATGCTGTTTTTGCATTGATATTAACGCAAAATATTAAATAGCATTATAAAAGCACTAAACGATGTCTTCTAAAGTTATTATTAGTCATCATACTATTTCTTTTGCTCTACTCTTCAGAGGTGTTAGAAATATAGAATTCTTCCTTTTTAGACTAACTAATATTTATGCTTAGTTTTTGTCGCTCCACAGGTTTTAGGATTGATCCAGGATTGATCCTAAATTTTACCATATTTTATCAAAAGAAATAAACAAAAAAAATCCTCACCAAGTTAATGATGAGGATTTAAGAATCTGAAACAAGTTCAGATTAAAGAAAGGCGACGACATACTCTCCCACATAATTGCAGTACCATCTGCGCAGGCGGGCTTAACTACTCTGTTCGGGATGGGAAGAGGTGAGCCCCGCCGCAATAACCACCTTAAGGTCGTTTTGCAATGGGTAATCAATTATTTATTGATCAACATTACACAATATCTTAACATATTGAGATAAAGAAATTAAAATTGTCATCCTGTAAGGATCTAGAAAGTTTCTTCCCGAGTCTTGCGACTCGGGAAAAGGTGTACATAAGCTTACGGGTTATTAGTACTACTCGACTATGACATTACTGCCTTTACATCTATAGCCTATCAACGTGGTCATCTCCCACGACCCTTAAAAGAAATCTCATCTTGTGGTGGGTTTCGCGCTTATATGC
>CAMCTL010000135.1 GCA_945878515.1 Flavobacterium psychrophilum
ACGATTATAACACAGAGCGTTCATTGGTACTATTAGTAGGTAAAAGAAGAGCCTTGTTAGATTACTTGAAAAAGAAAGAAATCAACAGGTATCGTGAGATTATCAAAGTATTGGGTATTAGAAAATAATCAATATTCAAAAGAGGTGCGCAAGTACCTCTTTTTGTTTTTACAAAAAACCTATCAGGTTTTTAAAACCTGATAGGTTTGAGCATTTAAAAAAAGTTTGGTTTTTCATTGGAGCACAACAACTACAACAACACAACTATTCTGCTGACAGGCAGGAAAACCAATGTAAAATTAAAAAGGAAAAATTATGATTCCACAAGTTTCAAAGGAGATTATCGATTTAGGAGATGGCAGAAGCATCTCAATCGAGACCGGAAAATTGGCCAAACAAGCCGACGGTTCAGTAGTAGTACAAATGGGAAATGCAATGTTGCTTGCAACAGTAGTATCTGCCCGAAAAGCAAGTCCAGGAGTGGATTTCTTGCCTCTTACGGTAGATTATCGCGAAAAATTTGCAGCAGCAGGACGTTTTCCTGGTGGATTTTTCAAAAGAGAAGCAAGACCAAGCGACAGCGAAGTTTTAACAATGAGATTAGTAGATCGTGTATTACGTCCACTTTTTCCGGATGATTACCACGCCGAAACTCAAGTGATGATTCAATTAATGTCTCATGACGAGAATGTAATGCCAGACGCATTGGCAGGATTGGCAGCCTCGGCAGCGTTGGCATTGTCTGATTTGCCGTTTTCTACATTAATTTCAGAGGCTCGCGTTGCTCGTGTTGACGGAAAATTTATTATCAATCCAAGTCGTGCGCAATTAGAATTATCAGACATCGATATGATGATTGGTGCTTCTACAGATTCTATCGCGATGGTAGAAGGAGAGATGAAAGAAATTTCAGAATTAGAAATGGTAGAAGCCATTAAATTTGCACACGAAGCCATCAAACTTCAAATTACAGCCCAAGAAAGATTGGTTGCAAAAGTGGGCAAAAAAGAAATTAGAACTTACGAAGAAGAAAGAGAAGATGAAGCAATTCACGCTAAAGTAAAAGCTGCAGCTTACGATAAAATCTACGATATTGCTAAAGTTGGGTCTGCTAAACAAGAGCGTTCAGCAGCATTTTCAGCTGTAAGAGAGGAAGTGAAAAGCTTGTTTACTGCTGAAGAATTGGCAGCAAACGGAGATTTAGTTGGTAAATATTTTTACAAAACAAACAAAGAAGCGGTTCGTAATGTTACACTAGATTTAGGAACACGTTTAGATGGTAGAAAAACTAACGAAATAAGACCGATTTGGTCAGAGGTAGATTATTTGCCTTCCGTCCATGGTTCATCTATTTTTACAAGAGGAGAAACTCAAGCTTTGGCAACAGTGACTTTAGGAACTTCAAGAGAGGCAAATCAGATAGATTCACCATCTGAACAAGGAGAAGAAAAATTTTACTTGCATTATAATTTCCCGCCATTTTCTACTGGAGAAGCAAAACCACTAAGAGGAACTTCAAGAAGAGAAGTAGGTCACGGAAACTTGGCGCAAAGAGCTTTGAAAAATATGATTCCTGCCGATTGTCCTTACACGATTCGCGTAGTTTCTGAAGTATTAGAATCAAACGGTTCATCTTCTATGGCAACAGTTTGTGCGGGAACATTAGCCTTGATGGACGCAGGTGTCCAAATGGTAAAGCCAGTTTCTGGAATTGCGATGGGATTGATTACAGACGGCGATCGTTTTGCAGTGTTGTCGGATATTTTAGGAGACGAAGATCACTTAGGAGATATGGATTTTAAAGTAACAGGAACTGCAGATGGAATCACAGCTTGTCAGATGGATATCAAAATCGATGGGTTGAAATACGAAATAATGGAAGCGGCGCTGGCACAAGCAAGAGATGGTCGTTTGCACATTTTAGGTAAGATAACAGAAACTTTAGCTGCTCCAAAAGCAGATGTGAAAGCTTATGCTCCAAAAATTATCACAAGAACAATTCCTGGCAACTTCATTGGCGCTTTGATTGGACCTGGTGGAAAAGTAATTCAAGAATTACAAAAAGCTACTGGAACTACTATCGTAATCAACGAAGTAGACGAGCAAGGAGTTATTGAAATCTTAGGAACAGATCCTGCTGGAATTGAAGCAGTATTAGCCAAAATCCAATCCATCACTTTCAAACCGCAAATGGGCGAAGCTTATGAAGTAAAAGTAATCAAAATGCTTGATTTTGGTGCGGTTGTAGAATATACTGCTGCTCCTGGAAACGAAGTATTGCTTCACGTTTCTGAATTGGCTTGGGAACGAACAGAAAACGTTACCGATGTGGTAAATATGGGCGATGTTTTCCAAGTGAAATACCTTGGACTTGATCCTAAAACTCGTAAAGAGAAAGTATCTAGAAAAGCGCTTATAGCAAGACCAGCAAGAGAAGAAAATAAGATTACTCCGAAAAGAGATTAATATCTATTTTGAAGATACGCTCTGAATGCAATTGACTTTCACACAATACTAAAACCCCAATTCATTTACTTGAGTTGGGGTTTTTAGTTTTATTTTGAATTTTGAAGCAACCTTTTTAAATATATTTTACTATTGATTATAAACCTTAAAATAGTTGCTATGAAAACAATCAAAAACATTGTGATACTTGCACTCATTGGATTATTATTATTATTGTCTTGTAATAAAGATCAAGAAGTAATTGAACTAGTGGATCCAAAACCAGTATTTGCTGATAAATTGACTTTCCAGAAAATTAAAGATATTCCAGAAAATCATTTTGAAGATCAAATGCCAGGCTTCTTAGCGAATACCTCAAATAATAGTTTGTATTTAAGCTGTCGCGATAAATTTAAGCTGACAACTGAAACGGTCTATAAATTGAATGTAAACGATTTAAAATTAACAACTAAAAACACTATTGCCAGAGATTTTGCAACAAAGAGAATGCATATTTTTAATAATAAATTGTTTGTTTTTGGTGGTGAAAAATTTAATAAATATGATTTGAATTTAAATGAAGAAATAGTAGGTACTTATTATGGGTCATTTGTTACTTATAAATCATTTTCACGTTTTGGAAGTTGTATTTTAAATGAAAACGCATACATTATCGGCGGTTTCCTTGGAGGCGAAAGCACAAGCGACAGCAACTATGATAAGAAAATTTGGAAGCATAACCTAAATACAAACACTTTTGTTCAGGTAGCTAGTATGCCAAAAAACAGATACGGGGGAAGTTCAGAAATAGTGAATAATAAAATTTATTCCTTTTTTGGGTATGAACAAATTCAAGATGGGAATACAAATGGGACAATCCAAGTGCAGAACGATTTGCTAATTTTTGATATAAATACCAATAGTTTTCAAACTATAGCACTGACAAAAAATGTAAAAATATCATTTACAGCAAAGTTTGAAAATTATATTTTTATGGCAGGAAATAAAATAGATAGCAATTCTTCGTCACTTGTAAACGGAAGCTTTTTTGGCTATTTTAATACAACGACAAACACCATGACCGAAATTCCAGTTACGGTGAGCGATAACGGTTATGCGTTTCCATATTTTTGCGAAATCGAAATCATGAATGGCAAAATATATGCCTTAGTTAAAAACACATCTAGTTCGTTCTCTATACAAGTGGCTAATATTAAATAATACCGCATTTTGATTTAGAAAATGGCACAAAATCATGTATCAAGCAAAACAGACAAGCGCGAGAAGAAAGTAAAATTACGCCATAACGAGATTAACAATTTAATCTTAAGAAACAAAGTGAAAGTAGTTGGCTTTCACACAAAGCTAAAACCCCAATTCAATCAGTTGAATTGGGTTTTTTGGTTTTATTTTGAATTTTGACGCAACCTTTTTGAATATATTTTACTATTAAGTATAAACCTTAAAAAAGAAACCGTATGAAAAATTTTAAAGTATCAATCGTATTTGGGTTATTTTTAATCCTTTTTGGGCTTGATAGTTGTGTCGATATTGATGACACCCTTCTGGATATTGCTTCTAAAGATGTTATAACCAAAGACTCAGAATTGTTTGAACTTATTTCAAAAGTAACTACAGAAGGAGTTAATCCTACTGAAAACATTGTTTGTTTGGATTTTATTTATCCTTTCAAGGTTTTAATTTACGATGCAAATCGCAATATCACTGGAAATAAAATGCTAATTGGCGACAAACAATTTAGTGATTTTCTTGGAGGTTTAAATTCTAGTCAATCCATTAGTATTAGTTATCCCATACGTACAACTTTGGCTGATGGAACTGTTTTTTCGGTAACCGATAATTCTGAATTAAAGTTAGCCATTGATAGTTGCTCCAAAGAAGACATTATTAGTTATTGCAGCGGTTTATTTGGAACTCCGCCAGGAACTTGTGTTTGGAAAATTCCTTATACAGCCGATGGCGATAACAAATATGCGACTGGATTTTTTGAATCAAATGGAGATGGAACATTGAATTTTACCTATGATAATGTTTCTTATACGGGAACTTGGGTTTTCTTGTTTGTGGACAACAAGTTGCATATTAATATAAATTTAGCGGGCACTTCGCAAGTCGCCAAAGATTTGAATATTGATAGCGACATTGAGTTTACAGCTGATGAAATTAAAATAGCAGGCTCACCAAAAAACATCACCTTAAGAAAATCTTGTCAAGCTACAAAAGAATATACAATTGGGAAAAATGGCCCAGCTGGTGGATTTGTTTTTTATGATAAGGGAAGCTACAGTTCCGGTTGGCGCTATATGGAAGTTGCCCCAACCGATTTAGGATTTTTTGAATGGGGTTGCTTGGGTTCGCAAGTGCCAGATTCTGATCGTTCTGAATTGGGTCTAGGATTTTACAATGCTGTAAAAACAGCAAACTATCATGATGGTTTATTGGATTATTATTTGAACCCATCAATTTGTAATGCATTGAATAATGGAACTGTAGTTTCTAAAAATGCACTATTATTCGAACTAAATAATCACAAAGATTGGTTTTTGCCATCCAAAGATGAATTGAAGTTAGTTTATGAAAACTTATATTTGCAAAGCCTAGGCGGTTTTTCAAATTCAAAGTTTTGGACTTCTAGTCAAATAGATGCCAATACTGTGCAAACCATCGATTTTAAAACTGGAATTGCCACGCCTCAAGATAAAATTCCTGTGCCTAATAATATAAAAGCAAGGGCAGTACGATATTTTTAAGCCAAAGACGACACTTTTCTAAATATTCATTTTATTGTCAACAGAAAACCTCATAAAAGACTGCATTAAGCAAAACGGACAAGCACAAAAAGAGTTGTATGAACTGTACAAGAAAACTCTTTTTGTGTTATGCCTGAAGTATTGCCAAAATGAAGCCGAAGCCGAAGACAATCTACATGATTCATTTATTGAAATTTTTACAAATATCAAAAACTATAAAGGAATTGGCTCTTTTGAAGGCTGGATGAAAAGAATTACCATTAACAAAGCAATTGATAGCTACAAAAAGTCATTCCATTTATTGCCCATAAAAGACGATTATGTTCAAGAAACTACGATAGAAGAACATGAACTTGATTTTTCGCTAGATTATATTTTATCCTTAGTTCAAGAATTGCCTCATCAATATCGTTTAGTATTTTGCTTGTATGAACTGGACGATTATTCGCATAAGGAAATTGCAAATATGCTTTCAATATCAGAAAGCGCATCAAAATCTAATCTGCACAGAGCTAAAGTAATTTTGAAAGAAAAAATTACAACAAAAAATTCGTTCCATCCCAAGTACGTTAGCCATGGAAAATAAGAAAGATATCGGGAAAGCATTTAAAGAAAAACTGAACTCATTAGACAGAGTGCCTGGTGATCATGTTTGGATTGGCATTAGTGACGCCATAGAAAAAGATAAAAAAGGAAAAAGCGGTTTATTTTTCTTTTGGGGTGCAACACTTTTTCTATTGGTGATTGGTGCAATAGCCGTATTAAATCAGTACAATCAAAATGCTGGGTTTAGCAAAAATACACCAAAAAATGCTACAGAAAATACTACAATAAATAACAGTAAAGCAAAAATTACTAATAATGTTTTAAGTGATTCTACAAATTCTAAAAACAAAAGCAACGAAACTGTATCAAATAAAAGCACCGGCATCAAAACAAACAAAAGTAACGAAACTACTGCATATAAAAACAGCGAAACTAGCACAAATCGAAGTAATGCAACTACAGCAAATAAAAACGATTTGTTGAAAATCAAAAAGGCAACAATAAGCAAGATCAGGAGCAATACAAAAAATAATATTGGTAAACTAAATGCAACCAAACAAGCAAAGTTGACAAACAGCACCACCGAAAATGGTTCGTCCAGCTCAAGTCAAAAAAGTAATCGCACCAAGTTTGCATCGACGTCTGGAAAAAACAAAATGAATTCTTTGTCTGATCTTAAAAACAAAAATATAGGAAGAGATTGGGTTAAAAAATCAAGGAATAAACCTGAAAAAGAGGAATTAAGCTCGATTGTTGCCAAAGCCGATGCAACCCAAATCGAGGAAAAAGCTGCTGATTTAAATCCATTAAAAGCTAATGATATTGTCAACTCAGGTTCAGAACTAAAAACTAAAGCGACAGATTCAATTGCTGAAAAAGATAAAACAATCACAATTTTAATGCATCCCGCAGATAGCATAAACGAAGACAGTCTAAATGTTAATACAAAATATTATGTTGATATTTTTGCTTCTCCTACTATGTATGGCTATTTTTCAACGGCTGGTGTTTTTGATAATCGCTTGAATTCGCTTTCAAAAAAATCAGATATCAAACTGAGTTATGGATTAGGTATAACCTATGATTCTTCTGAAAAATTATCATTTAGATTTGGCATTAGCAAAATCAACCTAAGTTATAAAATTCTAAGCGCCCCAATAGAAGGTCCAAACTACAACAGTATTGTTTATAATCCATTTGTTTCGAACCAGACTATTTTAAAAGCTTCAAATGCAATGGCAACTAATAAAAACCAACCCGCTAGAATGGATATTACACATGAAATATCATATATAGAAATACCAGTAACCATAAAATACAAATTTTTAGACAAAGAAATCGGAATGAAATCCAGTCTTGGTTTTAGTTATTTATTACTTTATGATGATAAAGTGAGCGTAAAAACAAATAGTGGTTATTTGCAAGATATTGGAAAAATGAAAAATTTATCCACAACCTCATTTTCTATCAGCGCAGGTTTAGAATTGGATTATGAAGTCTGTACAAATGCGAAAATCTTTATGGAGCCAATGCTAAATTATCCGCTCAAAGCCTTTTCAGAAAGTGTTGCTAAACCCTATATTTTTGGACTTCACGTGGGTGTTAGGTATAGTTTTAATAATTAATTGGAGAACGGTAAGCTAGAATCTCATTTCAAAATATGCAGTTGGTTTTCTTTGCCTTGTCAGTTTGAAAAAGCTTTTTGCTCGCCGCAAATGATGAGATGTTTCCCAAGTAAGACACCTTGGACTTGATCCTAAAACTAGAAGAGAAAAAGTGTCAAGAAAAGCACTTTTGCAAAGACTCCCTAGATTGGTCTCAACAAGAGTATTATAATTCTAGTAATATTAAAGGTTCTTTCGTTTGAAACGGTATTTTTGTTATTCAGAAAATAAATTACATTCTTTTTGTAACTTTTTTGAAACAGCAAACGTATAACAATTTGTACACTTAAAATTAAGGATAAATTTACAATGAGACAGCTTAAAATAACCAAGCAGGTAACCAACAGGGAAACTGCATCGCTAGACAAGTATTTGCAAGAAATTGGAAAGGTAGATTTGATTACTGCCGATGAAGAAGTAGAATTAGCACAAAAGATAAAAGCTGGAGATCAAGCTGCGTTAGAAAAATTGACAAAAGCCAATTTACGTTTCGTGGTTTCTGTAGCCAAACAATACCAAAATCAAGGATTAACGCTTCCCGATTTGATCAATGAAGGAAATTTAGGGTTGATAAAAGCAGCACAGCGTTTTGATGAAACACGTGGTTTCAAATTCATTTCGTATGCCGTATGGTGGATTCGTCAATCGATTTTGCAAGCTTTAGCAGAGCAATCTCGTATTGTTCGTTTGCCTTTGAACAAAATTGGTTCGATCAATAAAATCAACAAAATGTATGCTTTGTTAGAGCAATCTAACGAAAGACCACCAACAGCTGAGGAGATTGCCAAAGAATTGGATATGACCGTAAACGACGTAAGAGAATCTATGAAAAACTCCGGTCGTCACCTTTCTATGGATGCGCCATTGGTTGAAGGAGAGGATTCTAATCTTTACGATGTATTGCGTTCAGGCGAATCGCCAAATCCAGACAGAAACTTAATTCAAGAATCATTGCGTACCGAAATTGAACGTTCATTGGAAACATTGACACCAAGAGAAGCTGATGTGGTTCGTTTGTATTTTGGTCTTGGCGATCAACATCCAATGACCTTAGAAGAGATAGGGGAGACTTTCGACCTAACTCGCGAACGTGTTCGTCAAATTAAAGAAAAAGCCATCCGAAGATTGAAACATACTTCTAGAAGTAAAATATTAAAAACCTATTTGGGATAAATTACAAAAAACAAATTCCAAATTCCAATTTCACATTTTTGGAATTTGGAATTTCAAATTTTGGAAATTTAACGTTAACGACGGTCTGATTAACTGTTCGTTTTTTGATTGATGATTGAAACTCCGGCTGATTACCGGAGTTTTTGCTTTATCAGCAAAACTCCGTTCAGTTCGCTTCGCTCGGGTTTAGCTACGCTCAGTTCGACTTTCAGTCTCGAGTCCGAAGTTTTATTTTATAATCTAAATTTGTTTCAGGTTCTCTGATTAAATTCTATTTTTGCACATTAAACTCTAACCACTTTCGTATTATAAAATGCTGAAATAAATTATACATAAAATGAAAAATACACTCATCGCACCATCAGTTCTTGCCGCTGATTTTGCCAATTTACAGCGCGACATCGAAATGATTAATAATTCTGAAGCCGATTGGTTTCACATTGATATTATGGATGGTGTTTTTGTTCCTAATATTTCTTTTGGAATGCCAGTTTTAGATGCTATTACTAAGCATGCCAAGAAAACAATTGATGTTCATTTGATGATTGTAGATCCAGATCGGTACATTAAAACTTTTGCTGATTTGGGGGCCAATATTTTATCTGTTCATTATGAAGCTTGTCCCCATCTTCATAGAACATTGCAAGCCATCAAAGCCGAAGGAATGCAAGCCGGAGTTGCCTTAAATCCACATACTAATGTTGATTTACTGGAAGATGTAATTAATGACATCGATATGGTCTGCATTATGAGTGTGAATCCTGGTTTTGGCGGACAATCGTTTATTGAAAACACTTATGC
>CAMCTL010000136.1 GCA_945878515.1 Flavobacterium psychrophilum
TACAACTCGCAATCATCTGTTTATCATGTTGGTGGTGCTACTTTGAAAAAAGGAGACCCAAAAAAGACTTTTTTAAATTTTAGAAATTCGTTACTGATGATGGTAAAAAATTTGCCAAAAGAAAATTTATACTGGATTTTATTTTGCCGTTTGATTTTAGATGGACTTGCTGCAACATTATTTCTTTGTCAAGGAAATTTCAAACATTTTTTGGCTGTAATCAAAGCTCATTTTGCGTTTTATAGTCTTTTTTCAATAACTTTAAAAAAGAGAGAAATTTTCCAAACTAAAAACTATTACAAAACAAACAGTATTGTTTACCTTTATTTTGTTAAAAGAATCATAGAATTTGGCACTATATTTCAAACAAAAGCGAATAAAAGCTAACTTTGTAAAACACATTTAATTAATTATTTAATATTTATGAAAAAAATTGTAATTGCTTTATCATTCTTTATGCTTTTAACCTCTTGCGTAACTAAAAAGAAATATGCAGCTTTAGAAGCTAAAAACAAAGAAACTCAAGATTTATTGAACAGTTGTACTGTTAAGTTAAATGCTTGTTTAGAAGAAAAATCAGGTCTTGCTGCAACTGCATCTGCTTTGAAAGACCAAAATCAATTTTTAATCTCTACTTCTAAAGATATGACTGTTTTGACAACAAAAGGAGCTCAAAATATTGAGAAAGCCTTGGAATCAATAAAAGAAAAAGATCTTAAAATAAGTAGAATGCAAGATGCTTTAACTAGAAAAGACAGTGTTACTCTAGCGGTTGTAACCAGTTTGAAAGCCGTTGTCGGACTATCTGATCCAGACATTGAAATCAATGTTGAAAAAGGAGTTGTTTTTATTCAAATTGCAGATAAATTATTGTTTAAAAGTGGAAGTTATGATGTAACCGATAAAGCAAAATCAGTTTTGACAAAAGTAGCTAAAGTAGTCAACGACAAACCCGACTTTGAATGTATGGTCGAAGGAAATACAGATGATGTTCCGTACAACGGAAATGGAGTTTTGCTAGACAATTGGGATTTGAGTGTAAAACGATCAACATCAATTATTAGAGTATTAGCTGGAGAATTAGGTGTAAATCCAGCACAATTGATTGCAGCGGGAAGAAGTTCCTATACACCTTTAGTTGCAAATGACACGCCAGAAAATAAAGCTAAAAATAGAAGAACTCGTATAGTTGTTTTACCAAAAATTGACCAATTTTATGAAATGGTAGAAAAGGAAATGAAAAAATAACTGTAATTACAAATTGAAATCAACTATAAAAAAAGCCCCAATTTATCTAAATTGGGGCTTTTTAATATAAAATGGGTTTTGTTCTTTAGCTTAGTTATTTAGCATTACAGGCATAACCAACATTGTTACGGTTTCTCCTTCTTCTAATCCATCCGCTGGAGTTAGGATTCCTGCTCTATTAGGCAAAGACATTTCTAGCATAATCATATCCGATTGTAAGTTGGTCAACATTTCAGTAAGGAAACGAGAATTGTATCCAATTTGCATATCGTCACCTTGATAATCACAAGTCAATCTTTCTTCAGCTTTGTTTGAGTAATCAATATCTTCGGCAGAAATATTCAATTCAGCGCCCGCAATTTTCAAACGAATTTGATGAGTTGTTTTGTTAGAAAAAATCGCAACACGACGCACAGAATTCAAAAATTGAGTTCTGTCAATCAGCAATTTGTTCGGGTTTTCTTTTGGAATAACCGCTTCATAGTTTGGATATTTCCCATCAATTAAACGACACATTAAGATGTAATTATCGAAAGAAAAAGTTGCATTCGAATCGTTGTATTCGATTTTTATTTCAGCATCGGAAGCGCCCAAAATATTTTTCAAAATGTTCAAAGGTTTCTTTGGCATAATGAAATCTGCAACTTCCGAGGCGGTAACATCAGTTCGAGCATATTTTACCAACTTATGAGCATCAGTAGCTACAAAAATCAATCCTTGTGGCGAAAATTGAAAGAAAACGCCAGACATTACAGGACGCAAATCATCGTTTCCAGCTGCAAAAATTGTTTTGCTAATGGCGGTTGCTAAAACATCTGCGGGAACTAAAGTTACTGATGGTTCGTCTAAGTTTACTGATCTTGGAAACTCTTCTCCTGGAGCATAAGCCAAAGCATATTTCCCTGAATTTGAACTAATTTCTATAGTACTATTTTCTTCAACTGTAAATGTTAAAGGTTGCTCTGGAAAGGTTTTAAGAATTTCTAAAAGTAATTTTGCAGGAACAGCAACGCTTCCTTTGCTTGTAGAATCAATGTCCAAAGTGGCCGACATTGTAGTTTCTAAATCCGAAGCTGAAACCGTTAGTGTAGTATGATCCAATTCAAAAAGGAAGTTGTCTAAAATAGGTAAAGTATTGCTACTATTGATCACATTTCCTAGAACTTGTAATTGTTTTAATAAGTACGAACTCGATACTATAAATTTCATAAGAAGTATATATTTGTTTTTTGTTGCAATTTTATAAAGTTTACAAATATATCGTAAACTACCTTAAGAATAAAACTTTTTAATTAAAATTAGTTGCTGTATTTTTTCTTTCTCAAAAAGGTAAAAACCACCCCAAAAAGCCCTAAAACAAGTAATGGCAGTCCGATAGTTAGGATTTGTGTCGTGCTATAATTTTCGTGAACTTTTTCTTTATCCAGTAATGGTAAATCAAAGTCTTTGCTTCGAATGTTAATTAATCCAGTATCATCTAGTAAATAATTGACACAATTCATCAAGTAATCCTTGTTGTCGTACAAATTCCCCGAGCGCTGGTCGTAACCCAATTCTACAGGTTGAAAGTTTTTATCCAATTGGTTTCTTATCAAATCGCCATCTGAAATCACAATCATTTTATTGACTTTCCCAAGCGGTTGAAATGATTTTTGGTCAAAAGGTAAAACCCGGTTCTCAAACATCGAATGAAACGAACCTTCCAATAAAACCGATAGCGGAATATTTCCAGTGTTCAAATAATGGTTTGGTGAAGTTTCTTCTTCAACAATTTTTAAATTGATTTCTGTTGGAGTTCCAATTTTCTTAGAATATTGGGAAGATTGCAGTAAAACTGTTTTTTTAATTCCGTTCTTCAAAGTGTCAATGGGATTTGCAAAATCGAACTTGATTCCGCCTAAGTTTTTTACAATGGGATGCTTGCTGATAGCATACACTTGAGGAGCAAATTTCCAATTGAATTCTTGATATTGCGTAGCGCTTCCTTGTTCGCCAGTTGCTAATTTAATAGGACTTCCTTGTTCGTCTTTTACTAAATCAGGATTGATTCGAAACCCGTATTTGAAGAACATATCGTTCAAATTCAAATCTCTTGGAAAGGCCAACGTAGCACCATAATCATTGTACAAACTGTCCATTTCCATATTGACTTGATCCACAAGCCACAAGGTTTTCCCGCCATTAACGATGAATTGGTCTAAGACTTGTTTCTCTGCATCGCTGAAGGTTTCTGTTGGTTTGGCAATAACTGCCAAGTCGTATTTTTGCAATGCTTCCAAACTTCCCATTGGATTTTTGGATACCGAATCTAATGTAAAGGGACCAATATGGTAACTTTCGCGAACTTGCATGAGGAATTTGGCAATTTGCACATCTTGAAGCTCTCCGTTTCCTTTGATTATCGCTACTTTTTTCTGTCTTCCTTTCGTAATTTTGTTGATACCGTCGGCAATGGAATATTCCAAATGTTGTACGGAACCAATCACTTTTTGTGTAGTGGAAGCGCCCATTATATTTTTCAACAAAGGAATATTGACTTCCTTATTGTTGTAAACCGCGATTGCCCAAGGAAAAACCATCGCCTGTGATTGCTTTCCTTTGTCGTCAACTGTAATGTTTATTGGTGTAAGTCCTTTTAAATATAGATTTTTAATATTATCCAAACTTTCGTCTTCATTTTCCAATGGATCAACAAATTCGAAAATAATATTCTTGTTATAGGCTTGAAATTCTTCAAATAAATCTCGGGTTTCGCTTTGCAAACGCTTGAATTCAGAGGGCAAATCGCCTTGTAAATAGATTTTTACATATAAGGGATTTTGCACTTGTTTAACGATATTCAAGGATGTTGTAGAGAGTGTGTATCGTTTGTCTTTGGTTAAATCGAAACGGTAGAAAAAATAGCCGCTAAGCACATTCAAAACCAAAAGAATTGCAACGACAATCAATAGCGATTTTATATTGTTTTTATTTGAAGTTGTCATTACGATTTAATAGATTTTAAGTTATAAACTGTAAATGAAAGAAACAAGACTGTAATGCTTACAAAATAAATTATATCCCGGCTGTCAATAACGCCACGACTCATACTTTTGAAATGATCTTGCATACCAATACTCGAAATTAAACCTTGAATACTAGGAACAATGGTTGCTACACTTTCAAATCCAAAATAAAAGAAGAAGCATAAGAACACGGCCACAATAAACGCCACAATTTGATTTTCGGAGAGCGTAGAAGTAAAGATTCCAATGGCAGAATAGGCCGCAATAAGAAATAATAATCCAAAATAAGAACCCATAGTGCTGCCCATATCAATGTTTCCTTCGGGCGAACCCAAACCAAAAATGACCCAAACATAAATGAATGTTGGAATTATTGCCATAACAATCAATAGCATCGAACCCAAGAATTTTCCGTTCACGATTTGCCATAAGCTCAAAGGTTTGGTCAACAACAATTCTAATGTTCCTTGCTTTTTCTCGTCAGAAAAGCTTCGCATCGTAACGGCAGGAATCAGGAAAATTAGAATCCAAGGTGCCAAAGTAAAAAACGGGCTTAAATCGGCAAAACCGCTGTTCAAAATATTGTATTCTCCTTCGAAAACCCAAAGGAATAATCCATTCCCAAGTAGGAAAACGGCAATCACCAAATAACCAATTGGCGAACCAAAAAAAGATTTTATTTCTCTTAATGCTATTGATTTCATCTGTTTGTTGTATGTTGTTTTTCAACTTTCATTTATAATTTTTTAAAAATTACAATGTCTTGATGTTCATTTAATTCAGTGTTTTGAATACCTGACCAATTTCCTTTTATAAAATGGACAATTTCCAAATTGTTTTTATTCAAAAGGGCTTCGATATAACTTTTCTTGAAAGCTACATTGGCCTCTTTTACATTTTTATCCATTAAATAATAGTCTCCAAAATTGTGTGGGAAATTTTTGCTTCCAACCGTGTTTGCCAAAGTTTCAATTTCTTCTTCGATAATAAAAAAAGTAGCAAAGCATTTTTTGTCTTTTATCAAAACCCGTTGAATTTCACTAATATAATTTTCAACATCCGAAGGCAGCATGTGTGTAAAAACAGATGTTAAAAATACTAAATCGAAACTATTGTCTTTATATGGAAATTGAAGTTCGGCAGCTTTTTCATCTGTGTCCAAACGGTATAAATCATTCTTTAGCGGAATGAGTTTAAAAGTAAAATTAGGAAATCGACTGCTAATATTTTTGGTGCACCAATCGATTCCCATTTTTACAATATCAAAACCTTCATAACGACCTTTAGGAGAAAGATAATTTGTAAATGGAATAGCCATTCGACCTATTCCACAACCTATGTCAAGTACAGCACTATCTTTAGTGAAATCGCAATATTTTTTAAAATGTCCAAAAAAATGTTCTCCAATTTTCAAATAATCGCCACTTCCAATAAAAATAAGACCTTTTGGAGGCACTAAAGAATCTCTATTTACAAACAAATCTTGGGGCAAATAAATTATTCTCCTTGCAGCATAACGAATGGAAACAGGCAGCGCATAATATATTTTTCGTACTAATAGGTTCATTTCTTTTTTGTTTAAAAAGTTTTAATATTTAAGGGTTTAACGGTTTAAGGGTTAAAAATTGTTCCTTCGACAAAACAACTTTAAACTAAACTGACCACTTTGTCAACGCTCCAAGCCTCGGGTTTATCGTTGAATAACTTTTTTGTGAATGCCCAAACTTCATTAAAAAGCTCCGATTGTCTGTAATTCTCCAAGTCCTCTTCGGTTTCCCAATAACTGTACGTAAAGAAAATACATTTGTTATTTTTATCCTGATACAGTTCCAATAAACGGTTTCCTGGCGCATTTCGTATTTTGTCTTTTATAATCTCAAAGTTTTCCAGAAATGCCGGAATATTTTCTTCGTTAAAGGACATTTTTACTATTCGTACGAACATTTGATTTAGGATTGAAGATTAACGATTTTGACCCGAGCGACAGCGAACTGGCGAAGCATTTCATATTTGGTAATTATTTAAAAACAAATTTGACATTTTCTCTTAATAAGAACTTTCCTTGAATTTTCGATGTAATTAAATCTCCCATTGTTAGATCAAGTCTATTTGATTTATTATTTTCAACGAAGAAATTAAAGTTATTGATTATACTTGAATATTCTTTAGAAAAAGGTTTAATCAATAGAAATAGAATAAATTTAATAATGAAAAAAGGCAATATTAAAATTCTTAACAATACTGTGCCAGAGTCAAATAATTCTCCTTCACTTTCAAAATGCTCATCATAATTAAAATTGGAAAAATCCACTGTGTATTTTGTAATAAAATCTTCTAATAAATAACAATTGTCATCACCCCAAAAACTTAAATCATTTGCAATTTTTGATTTAATATAAATATTTTTTTCTCCAGATTTTTCTTCAAGAAACTGTTGTACTTCAAGATACTCTCGTTTTAAATTATTAAAACTTATTTTTATAATTGTTTTCATTTTAAGTTGCTTTACATCTGAAATCAAAAATCGTTAATCTTCAATCTAAAATCAATTTCTTTAACTAAAAACTATATTGATAACATCCCTATAATTCAATCCCAACAAGCTATTGGCCGAACCAAATTTGGTTGGATTACTTTTGAAAATCGCAATTTCTAGAAAACCTGCTTCGTTGAAAATCGCCAATTTTTCGCCTTCATAATTCTTGAGCGGGTATTTTTCGGAACTCGCAATTGCTGAATAATTGGGCAAAATTGTTTTGATTTTTTTGTTTTTAAAGCTAATTTCGTAAGGTCTTCCTTTGGCGATTTCTAAGAATTGTTTTTTCGAAATATTCGTTACCACATTTCCAAAATGGTCAATATAAATCACGTATCCTTTTATCGAACTTCCGTCAATGGAAGTAACAGCTTGTAAATCGGTGACTTGTTTGATGGTTTTTATTTCTTTGCCAATCACGTTGAGCAAACCGCCTTTAGCTATATGACAAGCGACTTTTACGAAAACATCCAAATCGGTAGCGCCACTCGGCAAACGGTCGTGAATGTTGATAGTAACTATTTTTTGAGGAACAATTTTTTGCGTCAGCATACTCAAAATGCCATTATCGGCGGCAATAAAATAATGATCATTCCATTGCATTGCAATATGTTGGTTTTCTTTATTCAATTCCAAATCCACTCCAATAAGATGCACAGTGCCTTTAGGAAAACTCGAATAAGCAGCTCCAATAATGTAACTGGCTTCTAACGTGTTGAATGCGTCGATAAAGTGTGAAATATCAATAATTAAAGCGTCTGAATATTCAGATAAAATTTTCCCTTTCAAAGCGCCAACAAAGTGGTCTTTCAAGCCGTAATCGGTAGTAAGGGTAATTATTGACATAAAATTGTTTATAAATAAAATGCGAATGCAAGCTAAAACTCATTAAATTTGAGAAATGCAAAGCTAAAGTATTTTCGGCTTTAATTAATTAGATTTATTATTTGAATCTTTAAACAAAATTTATGAACAAATCCTTTATCTTCTTTTTTCTTCTCTTTTGTAGCGTTACCTCTTTTTCCCAAACCTTATTTTACAAATCAAACGGAAATATATTAAATGCTGCAAATGAAAAAATTTCGCCAGATCAAATTAGGGATTTATTAAAGGACAATCAAAATTTATTAACTGATTATAGTGCTGCAAGAACTAAGAAAAAAATTGGAAATATATTATTTAATGGAGGTTTAGGTGTTTACGTAACAGTTACAACAGTTTTAGCATTAGATTTTGCCGATGAAATTAATTTAAATGACAGCGCTATTATTGGTATAAAAGCTTTATATTTTGTTGGTTTAGCTTCAATCATAGTCTCAATTCCTATTAAAATTGAAGCTAATAAAAAAATAAAAAAACTTGTCAATCAATATAATTATCAATCATCTTTGGGATATAATACATTAAATGCACCAAAACTAGATTTAATTACCAATTCGAATGGAATTGGCTTGCGATTTACCTTAAATTAATAACTTAAAAACTACCGCTTTTGAACGAAAGAATTATCGAGCTCATAGACATCGCTCCAAAAGATTTTTGGGGTGCTCAAGACACTCATCTTGAAATGATTAAAAAATATTATCCCAAACTGAAAATTGTTGCCCGGGGAACAACTCTAAAAGCGTTTGGCGAAAAAGAAGTTTTAGATGAGTTTGAAAACCGCTTCAACCGCTTGATGCTTCATTTCTCTCGTTACAACAACATCGACGATAATGTAATTGAACGTGTGCTACAAAGTACAATTCAGGACGATGCCAAAGCTTTTGGTCACGACAAAATTTTAGTGCACGGGATTGGAGGAAAAATTATCAAAGCGATGACACCCAATCAGCAATTGTTGGTAGATACGATGGGTAAAAATGATATGGTATTTGCAGTTGGACCGGCTGGAACTGGAAAAACTTACACAGGAGTTGCAATGGCGGTAAAAGCCTTGAAAGAAAAACAAGTCAAACGAATTATTTTAACTCGACCTGCAGTTGAAGCTGGCGAAAATCTTGGTTTTCTTCCGGGTGATATGAAGGAAAAACTTGATCCATATATGCAGCCTTTGTATGATGCTTTGCGCGATATGTTGCCCAACGAAAAGCTAGAAGACCATATTGCGAAAGGAATAATTCAGATTGCTCCTTTAGCATTTATGCGTGGACGAACGCTGGATAATGCTTTTGTAATTCTTGACGAAGCCCAAAATACAACGCATTCGCAGATGAAAATGTTCTTGACGCGTATGGGAAAAAACGCCAAGTTTATGATTACTGGCGATCCTGGTCAAGTCGATTTGCCACGACGAACGATTTCGGGTTTGAAAGAAGCGATTCTAGTTTTAAAAGATGTAGAAGGAATTGGAATCATTTATCTTGATGACAAAGATATTGTGCGCCACCGATTGGTTAAAAAAGTGATAGATGCGTACAAGCAGATTGAGAATCACGATTAGAAAAATATAGTATTAGAACCCGTTGGGTGTAATTAAATTATTTGTGTTTTAATATTATTTATTGGTCTGTCAAAGATAAATTTATTGACATATTGAACTAAAGTTAAAGCTGTTATTTTGGCTAAAATTCTTGTTTTAAATCCTTGAAAAGATTTAGCATAATTT
>CAMCTL010000137.1 GCA_945878515.1 Flavobacterium psychrophilum
AGACGGATTTTTTATTTATTCCAATTTGAATTTCGTACCTCAAACTTCGTACTTGAATTTACATCATTCCTGGCATTCCGCCACCCATTCCGTGTCCGCCACCAGCGTTTTCTTCTTTGATGTCCACCAAAGCACATTCCGTTGTAAGGATCATTCCTGCAACAGAAGAGGCGTTTTCTAGCGCCACACGAGTTACTTTTTTAGGGTCGATGATTCCAGCTTCAAGCATATTTACATATTGATCGGTTTTAGCATTGTAACCAAAATCACCAGAACCTTCGGCAACTTTTGCAACCACTACCGAACCTTCAAGACCAGCATTTTCTACAATTGTTCTCAAAGGTGCTTCAATTGCGCGAGAAATAATTTGTATTCCTGTAGCTTCATCAGCATTATCCGCTTTTAAGTCAGCAAGTACATTTTTGGCTCTCAATAGCGCCACTCCGCCACCTGCAACGATTCCTTCTTCGACGGCAGCACGAGTGGCATGAAGCGCATCGTCAACGCGGTCTTTTTTCTCTTTCATTTCTACTTCAGAAGCAGCACCAACATAAAGAACAGCAACACCACCTGCTAATTTAGCCAAACGTTCTTGCAGTTTTTCTTTGTCATAATCAGAAGTTGTTGCTTCCATTTGACCTTTAATTTGGTTCACACGATTTTTGATCATATCAGCTTCACCCGCACCGCTTACAATGGTTGTATTGTCTTTGTCGATGGTTACTCTTTTCGCCGTTCCCAACATTTCGATGGTTGTATTTTCTAAAGTATATCCTCTTTCTTCAGAAATTACCGTTCCACCAGTTAAGATAGCGATATCTTCCAACATTGCTTTTCTTCTGTCGCCAAAACCTGGAGCTTTTACCGCTGCAATTTTCAAGGCGCCACGCAATTTGTTAACTACCAATGTTGATAATGCTTCCCCATCAACGTCTTCGGCAATAATCAATAAAGGTTTTCCGGATTGCGCTACTGGTTCTAAAACAGGCAATAATTCTTTTAAAGACGAAACTTTCTTGTCGTATAATAAGATGTATGGGCTGTCTAATTCAGCTTCCATTTTTTCTGGATTGGTCACAAAATAAGGAGAAAGATACCCTCTGTCGAATTGCATTCCTTCCACAACATCCACATAAGTATCAGTTCCTTTGGCTTCTTCAACAGTGATAACGCCTTCTTTTCCGACTTTTGCGAAAGCATTGGCAATTAATTCACCAATAATTTCGTCGTTGTTTGCAGAAATTGAAGCGATTTGTTTGATTTTTTCTGAATCACTTCCTACTACTTTGGCTTGTTTGGCAAGGTCTGCTACAATAGCTTCAACAGCTTTATCTATTCCACGTTTCAAATCCATTGGATTTGCACCAGCAGCTACGTTTTTCAAACCTTCTTTTACAATGGCTTGTGCCAAAACAGTTGCAGTTGTAGTTCCGTCTCCAGCTAAGTCGTTAGTTTTAGAAGCAACTTCTTTTACCATTTGTGCTCCCATATTTTCTAACGGGTCTTTCAATTCTATTTCTTTTGCAACAGTAACACCATCTTTGGTAACAGTTGGTCCACCAAAAGATTTTCCAATAATTACGTTACGACCTTTTGGTCCAAGGGTTACTTTTACTGCGTTTGCCAACGCATCTACGCCACGTTTTAATCCGTCACGTGCTTCAATATCAAATTTTATATCTTTTGCCATTTTAATTTTTGTTTAATGTTTAAAGTTTAAAAGTTTAAAGTTGTCTTTTCAGGTTTCAAAACTTGAAACCTGAAACTTTGAACTTATATTATCGCAAGAATATCGTCCTCACGCATAATCAAATAATCTTTTCCTTCTAATTTCAATTCGGTTCCTGCATATTTTCCGTAAAGAACAGTGTCGCCAATTTTTACGGTCATTTCGTGGTCTTTTGTTCCATTACCAACAGCAACAACAGTTCCTTTTTGTGGTTTTTCTTTTGCAGTGTCTGGAATAAATATTCCTGAGGCAGTTTTGGTTTCAGCAGCTACAGGTTCAATAAGAACACGGTCTGAAAGCGGTTTAATGTTTAAAGCCATAATGATTCTATATAAATTGTTATTATTAAATATGTAACTGAGATTTCAGAAATTATGCCAATAGCTAAAAACTGACAATTATTCATTAAAAAATGCCAGCTTTGACAGGCTGGCATTTCGATTATTTCGTTAATTCTTATTTCTTAACAGGTGCGGTTTTCGGAGTTATTGGTGCAGGAGTTGCAGCTTTTGGAGTCGCAGCTTCTGTGTCGTCAATAATCTTTGAATCAGATGAGCCTAAAACTCCGCCAAAACTTAAACTTGAAAGCAAAATCAATAAAATTAATATTCCACCTAAAGTCCAAGTGCTTTTGTCTAAAAAGTCGGTAGTTTTTTGTACGCCACCTATTTGAGTTGATCCACCTAATGATGAAGAAAGCCCACCACCTTTAGGGTTTTGAACCATTATTACTACGACTAGTAGGAAGCAAACTATTGTTATTAAAACTAAAAAAATTGAAAATGTACTCATTGTTTAATTATTATTTTGTTGTAAAATCTTAATATCTGATATTCGGTCTGCAAAGAAACTACTTTTTTCTGGATATTTCAAAATTAATATTTCATAAGCTTGCATCGCTTTTTGATATTTTTTTTGTTCCAAATATACTCTTGCTAATGTTTCAGTCATTAAATATGAATCATCTGTTTTGTTTATATCAATTTGAAAACTTGTAGCTGGGTTATGTTGAATTGGAGAAATCTTCGGACTGGCTTCGATAAATTTATCAATAAGTTCAGATTTTCTCTTTTTATTATCTTCAATTAAGGTGTTTTTTAAAATCGTTTCGGTTGGTTTTTCTCGTACAATAGGTTGTTTTCTTGATAATTGAAGCCATTCTTGAAAGGAATGTTTTTCATCTTTTGAAAAACCTAAAGGTTTTCCAATTTCTAGATTTTCTTCTGCTGTCTTTGCGAGGTTCGACTTGTCCGCCGCTACGGAAGTAATCTCATTTTCTTCTGTTGGTACAGCAGCATTTATTGTCGTAATTATGGATTGTTCTAACGTATTTATTTTGGGTTCAGGACGAATTTCTGACTTGATTATTTCATAATTCGAAACACCAATGTCAAGAAGTTCTAGAATTTTCCGGTCGTACAATCCTTTTTGGATAGCAACAAAAGTATCTGATGTGATGAAATCAAACAAAACGGTTCTATCGGTGGTGTGAGAAGCGGTAACTTTCAGCGCATAGTTGTATCTAAAACTATTTTCATTAAAAAGTCCCTTTAACCTCAAAGCCCTAGCACTTTGAAAATAAGGAAACTCATCGAGAACTCTCCCCAATGCATCCGTTTGCTTCTCGTTAATAGCATCGGGTTTATTAATTAAATAAGTAAAATCGGTTACATTCATTTCAGATTTCAGATTTCAGATTTCAGATTTCGGACTTCAGCTAACTGAATACTACCATCTGCCATCTGGTTTTACCATTTTGCCAAAGATTCGTTGAATATATCTTGTGTTATTCTTTCGAAAATTATTTTTATCGCATTGTCTAACGTAGATCCGTTAAGTTGCTGTGAGGCTGGATAATCAAAGAAAAACTCAAATGTTTTATCAAAATTATCTGCTTCTTTGTTTTTAAATGTAAATTGAACTTTTACTCTAATGGTCAGTCTATTTTGCGCTGCTTTAATATCGGCGGTTGCCATCATGGGTGTAATTCGATAATCTGTAATTTCTCCTTGATAGGTTAAGTCCCCGCCATTTTTCACCAAGTTTAAATTGGTTTGATTTTGTATTAAATCTTGTAAAGCCTGAGTAAATGTTCGGTCGATTCCGGGCTGAACTAATTCAGCATTATTTTGAAAGAAATCAACCTGAAAGGTTTTTGCATCAATTTGACCAGTGCCTGTAAAGTTATAAATGCTACAACTATTTGTGGTTAACATTAAAATCAGGAATAAAAAAAGATATGTTTTTTTCATGAGATGCGTGTTGCAAATTCCAATTTGTTGAAATTCCAAATTCAAAATGCTGAAACAGGAAATTTATTTATTTTCAAATATACTAATTTGGAATTTCTATTTTATTTGGAATTTGGAATTTATTTTTTGGAATTTATTTATAGGTCAAATTGTTTGATTTTTCTGTACAAAGTTCTTTCGGAAATTCCCAATTCATCGGCGGCGGCTTTTCGTTTTCCTTTATTTTTTTCTAATGATTTTTTGATCATTTCTATTTCTCTTTGTTCTAATTTGAGGATTTCCTCTTCCTCAACGGTTTCGGCAAATTGAAATACATCTTCGTTTTCTACGAAATTTATATTTTCATTATGATTTGTAAATTCTGGAGAAAAAACGGCGGTACTTGGTTGTTCTTCAAACGAAATTTCGCTTTCCAATTCATTGGAACCGTATATTTTTTGAATTAAATTGGTGTTGATGTCTTGCACTTTTGCAGAGCCATTTTTAATTAATTCCAAAGTCAGTTTCTTCAAATCGTGCAAATCTCCTTTCATATCAAAAAGCACTTTGTAAAGAATATCTCTTTCGGTCGAAAAATCACTCTCCGCTTTTTTATCCTTAATGACAGATGGCAAATTACTCGCTTCTGAAGGCAAATAAGATTGCAATGTAGTAGCCGAAATGTCTCGAATGGTTTCTAAAACTGAAATTTGCTCAGCTACATTTCGCAACTGACGAATGTTTCCGCTCCAGCGAAATTTTTGCAATAAATGAACTGCATTGTCGTCCAATTTAATGGGAGGCATTTTGTATTTATGGGCAAAATCGGCTGCAAATTTTCGGAACAATAAATGAATGTCGTCTTTTCGGTCGCGCAAAGGAGGTAATGTAATATCAACCGTGCTCAATCGATAATACAAATCTTCGCGAAATTTCCCTTTTTCGATGGCGTCAAATAAGTTGACATTGGTTGCAGCCACTATTCGCACATCAGTTTTTTGAACTTGGGATGAACCTACTTTTAGAAACTCACCATTTTCTAGAATTCTTAATAATCGAACTTGGGTTGTCAACGGCAATTCGCCTACTTCGTCTAAGAAAATGGTTCCGCCACTGGCGACTTCAAAATAGCCTTCACGAGTTGAAGTTGCACCTGTAAAAGAACCTTTTTCGTGACCAAAAAGTTCACTATCGATGGTTCCTTCTGGAATAGCACCGCAGTTTACCGCAATATATTTTCCGTGTTTTCTATGCGAAAGTGAATGAATAATTTTTGGAATACTTTCTTTTCCAACGCCACTTTCACCCACAACCAATACCGAAATATCCGTCGGCGCCACCTGAATGGCTTTTTCTATCGCGCGATTGAGTTTCGGGTCATTCCCGATAATCTCAAATCGTTGTTTTATTGATTGAACTGTTTCCATTATATTTTTGTTTAAAGTTTTATTTGTTTAAAGTTTAAAATGCTCTCGACATCTTTAAACCTTAAACTTTAAACTCTTTTTATTTCTCGGTTTTGGTCAATGTATCTTTTGCTGATGTTGTTTTTTCTACTTTATGTTTTGGAAAATAGGTTCTAATGATATAAAAAGTGGAACCAAATCCAATAATGAAAGTGAGTACGGCAATAATTATATTTTTTTTGGTCATTTTTTTTAAATTATATTTTATTTTACCACAAATTGCACAAATTTTCACAAATTATTTAATTGCTAATCAATCTTTTGTGAGTTAATGATTTGTTTTGAAAATTCACAATAATTCCAATTGGTGTATCTGCTAGTTTCATATAATTTAAGGTTCGGGAAAGGTGTTCATTAGTAACTTCTTTCACTGACTTTACTTCTAAAATTATATCATCATAAACTACAAAATCCGCATAAAAATTATGTGGAAGAATATATCCTTTATATTCAACATCATACCTTTTCTCTCTTTCATAAGGAATGTTATGATTTTTAAATTCTATTTCTAATGCGTCTTTATATACTATTTCTAGTAATCCAGGACCTAAAATCCGATGTACTTCCATGCACAAGCCAACAATTGTATAGTTTTCATCTTTTTTATAATATTATTCATTATCATCACTCATAATAATGTAAGTTAATTTGTGAAAATTTGTGACCCGAGCGATAGCGAACAGGCGAAGCAAATTTGTGGTGAAAAAGATTAGTTCATTTCAGAATATCCAACTGCTTCGCCTATCAAAGTACCACTGGTACAACTCGTGATTTTTACATTTACAAAATCCCCAATTTTATAATCTTCTTTTGGAAAAACGACTACAATACTCTGTGAATTTTTTCCTGACCAATCTTTTTCAGATTTTTTTGATGCTTTTTCGACCAAAACTTCTACAGTTTGTCCAACGAATTCCTGAGTTCTTATTGCACTGTGACTTCTTTGTAAATCGACAATTTCTTGAAGTCTTCTTGATTTTATTTGTTCCGGAACGTCATCATCCATTTTGCGTCCGGCCAATGTTCCTGGGCGTTCGGAGTAGGCGTACATATAACCAAAACTGTATTTTACGTATTCCATTAAACTCAAAGTGTCTTGATGATCTTCCTCTGTTTCAGTAGGAAAACCTGAAATCAAATCTTGGGTTACGGAACAATCCGGAATAATTGCTCGGATTTTGTCAATCAAAGTCATATACTGTTCCCGAGTGTGTAAACGGTTCATTTCTTTAAGGATTCTGTTGCTTCCAGATTGAACTGGTAAGTGAATGTGTTTGCAAATATTCGAATGTTTTGCAATCACATGCAAAACGCTTTCGTGCATATCCTGAGGATTTGAAGTCGAAAACCGAATGCGCATTTTTGGAAAACCTACCGCAACCATTTCGAGTAATTGATCAAAGTCAACCGCAGTTGCTTTTTGCATTTCGGAAGCGTTGACAAAATCCTTTTTTAGTCCGCCGCCATACCAAAGGTAGCTGTCCACATTTTGACCTAAAAGTGTAATTTCCTTAAAACCTTTGTCCCACAAATCCTGAATTTCTGCTATAATGCTTTGTGGCTCGCGGCTGCGTTCACGCCCTCGGGTAAAAGGGACTACACAAAACGTACACATATTGTCGCAACCTCGAGTGATGGAAACAAATGCCGAAACACCATTCGAATTCAATCGAACGGGAGAAATATCACCATAAGTTTCGTCTTTCGACAAAATCACGTTGATGGCATCGCGACCTTCTTCGACTTCGGACAATAAATTAGGTAAATCTTTGTAGGCATCTGGACCTACAACGAGGTCAACAATTTTTTCTTCTTCGAGAAATTGGCTTTTCAAACGTTCTGCCATACAGCCTAATACCCCAACTTTCATCTTTGGATTGGTTCGTTTTACAGCATTGTATTTTTCTAACCGTTTTCGGATAGTTTGTTCTGCTTTATCACGAATGGAGCAGGTATTGACCAAAACCAAATCCGCTTCTTCAAGAATTTGAGTAGTATTGTATCCATTAGACGATAGGATGGAAGCCACGATTTCGCTGTCTGAAAAATTCATCGCACAGCCGTAACTTTCTATAAAAAGTTTCTTGGTATTCTCGGGTTTATTTTCTAAAACGAGGCTTTCACCTTGCTTGCTTTCTTCGATAATCGTGTCCATAGTCACTTCCAAAAGGGTATTTTTAATATGTTGCCAAAGGTACAATTATTTGAACGAATATGACAAGATGTCAGACCAAGAATTAACAGTATTTTGTATTTTTATATTGAGCTATTTCTCTTTTTTGATTGCTATAAATAGATTCCTTGATAAACATTGATTTGGATTTTCATCAAAACTATGTTATTATTGATTTTGATTTTTATCAAAAATATGCCATTATTGATTTTGATTTTCATCATTTATATAGTATTTTTGCCTTGTATTTTTATTAAATCAAATGTATTTAGAAAGAAAAATAGATGTTGAATTAGAGATTTGGAAACAAATACCAAACCGAAAACCCTTGATTTTAAGAGGTGCGAGGCAAGTTGGTAAATCTTCTAGCGTTAGAAATTTAGCTAAAAGTTTCAAGTATTTTGTAGAGATTAATTTTGATGAAAATCCTATCTATGCTACTGTTTTCGAGAACGGATTAGATCCTGTTGGGATTTGCGAACAACTTTCGGTAATTTCAAACACGCCAATAGTTAATGGAGAAACATTATTGTTTTTTGATGAGATTCAATCTTGTATTCCTGCTATTTCTTCTTTGAGGTATTTTTATGAAAAAATGCCCAATTTGCATCTTATTGCTGCGGGTTCATTATTGGAGTTTTCATTGGCTGAAATTCCATCTTTTGGAGTTGGAAGGGTTCGTTCCATTTTTATGTATCCACTTTCCTTCGAGGAATATTTATTGGCAAACAAGGAAAAGAGCCTAGTTGAAGCTTTAAATAACGCAACCACAAAAACACCTTTTCCCGAAATATTTCATCAAAAGTTGAAAGGCTATTTGAAAAAATTTTTAATTATTGGCGGAATGCCCGAACCTGTTAAATCATATATTGCTAATGGAGATATGCTAGAAGTTCAAAGGGTTTTAGACGATTTGATACTCTCGATTCAAGCTGATTTTGCAAAATATAGATTTAGGTTTTCGCCAACCAGAATCCGGGAAGTTTTTGATGCTGTGGTGAATCAAGTTGGCAATAAATTCAGTTATTCCTATCCAAATGCAACTTTAAACAATGTTCAAATTAAAGAAGCATTAGTTCTTTTAGAAATGGCTGGGTTGGTCTACTTTGTTACTCATTCGGCAAGTAATGGCATTCCTATTGGAGCTGAAATAAATTCTAAAAAAAGAAAAATTTTAATTTTTGATTCAGGAATATTTCAAAGAATACAAGGCTTAAATATTGCACAACTGCTTATTGAAGATGACTTCAATAGCATTAACAAAGGAAATATTGCCGAATTGCACGTCGGTTTAGAATTGATAAAAAATGTTTCTTGCTACGAAAAAACTCACTTATATTATTGGCAACGAGAAGCTAAAAACAGTCAAGCTGAAGTAGATTATGTCATTCAAAAACAAGATAAAATTATTCCAATTGAGGTAAAAGCGGGCACCAAAGGCAGTATGCAAAGCCTGTATTTATTCCTTGAAGAAAAAAAATTAGACTTTGGAATCCGACTATCATTAGAAAATTTTTCTGAAATGAAAAAAATAAAAATAGTTCCGTTGTATGGGGTTGGGAATTTGTTGTAGAGCTAAACTACTAAAAAAAATCCTCTTAAATCATTCAATTTAACAACAATTTGAATAGGCTTTTCAACATTAAAATTCACTTTTAAAATTTTCAAAAGCCAATATTTAAAAAAAACTTCTACTTTTGTCGCAGAAAAATTGAACTATGGCAAAGAATTTAGTTATTGTAGAGTCACCTGCAAAGGCAAAAACAATCGAGAAATTTCTAG
Source organism: Flavobacterium psychrophilum (assembly GCA_945878515.1). Taxonomy (GTDB): domain Bacteria; phylum Bacteroidota; class Bacteroidia; order Flavobacteriales; family Flavobacteriaceae; genus Flavobacterium; species Flavobacterium psychrophilum_I. Next base: position 9,382 of record CAMCTL010000137.1, read on the forward strand.
GAAGCGA
>CAMCTL010000138.1 GCA_945878515.1 Flavobacterium psychrophilum
TTTGAGAATTTTTTATATTTTCCATTTTTTCTGATTGATCAAATTGAGTGCTGTTGTGCAAGTTATTGTTATAAAATTCATTATTATGGGAACTATTATCTCTTTCTAAAGTTTCTATTTGATGCTGGTTAGGCTCATTATTGATAATTTGTTCATCATTAAAATCGTCTAGGATTGTTTCGAGAAAATTTTTTCTATTATTGCCATAATCTACATTTGGTTTATCTACTGATTCACTTTTTTCTGAGTGATTAAATTCTGTCGTATTTTGTTCTTCGTCGATATTACATTGTTTATTAACATCCTCATCATTTGAAGTATCTTCATAACTACCATCGATTTCTATTCCCTCTGACATCGGAAAACCGTCTTGATTATCTGTGCCCTTCAAATCATTAGATTCTTTCAATCTTAATTTGTGTGAATTTACTTCTATGTTGTCGTCGTCGGTATTTTGCGAACCAACTGAATTTCTTGTTTCTGATTGCTCAAACTGTGCTGTATTGCCCTCTTCGTCAATATTATTGTAAGTGTCATAATATCGAACATCGTCGGTAGTTTCATAAATATCGTCGTTTTCTAAATCTTCAAAATCCGCAACACTGTTTTGTTCATCATGACTTGCAATATGACTAGATTCATTTAGGCTTAATTTCTCCGTATTTATTATACTACCATCAAAATCGGTGTTATGCGAATCTGCTGATTTGCTTTCCTCTGACTGATTGAATTTTGTGGTGTTTTGCTCCTCAACGCTACTGTACACTTCGACATTGTTTTGTATCTTATTTGTACCTTTCGAACTGTGCTTTTTTTCTGTTTTTTCTTCTTGATCTATAATATTCTTTGCGTTAATATTATTAGAATCATTGTTATTATCTACAATGTTATTTTTGAAATTCCATTTAGATGGTGCGTTTACAATAGGTTGTGAAGTTAGATTATAAGCAAAATTTCCGGTGTTTTCAAAATAATTTTTGTTGTGAACATTTCGTTCTGGTTCAACTACATTTCCTTCTTTATCATTCTCATTTATAGAACTGTTAGAAATAATTCGCGCCTGTTCAAGATGTTCATTTAAAAATGCCAAATCACCTTCGAACTTCATTTCAGTGTATTTTTCCATTTTTTAATATTTTAAATCCGTATGATTATTCTCTCCTTTACTATCGCCTGCTGACAAATAGTAACCTTTTTCGTTTTCATTTCCTTCGACCATATTTTTTACACCACCTTCGGCTTCGACCTCTTTGCGGTACAATTCTTCATAATCAGGCGTATATAAGGCATCAGGAACTACGTGCAAATCAAAATCACAAACCAATTTATCTACCTTTTTTAAGTTACCGTATACATAAATAAAATGATTCACTAAACCGATATTTTTATTACTGTCATAAGTCAACTCAATAATACCCGTACTTTGCGCTGGTACAACGTCTAATATTCCTTCTTTTAGAATGATACAACCACAAGAAGTTTGTATATCGGTAATTTTAAACGGAAAATCGCTTTTATTTTCCAATTTAACTACTATATTTAATTTTTGTCCTTGAACAACAGGGTAATAATGCCTTATTGGATCAATTACAACTACATCGGCTAAACTTTCCTCAAAATCACAAGAAGTCAAGATCAAATATGTTACAAATAATGTAATTAAATGAATGGACTTCTTGAAGCTTGAAAAAAACGGGTTATTTATACAAGTATATTTCATCGCAAGCGAATTTTTTAAAGATTTTATCACGATACACTTTTATTACTATCTTATCATTTGAATTCAAATTAATAGCTGTTTCCAAACTGATTTTTTTTGCAATCTCAGACGTCAACACTGTTGGGTAAATCGTTTTTACAATGCTGTTATTCACTAAAACTTGTATTTTTTCTGGAGCTCTCATTCTTAAATGTTCATCTAGTAAAAAATTTAATTGAAGGCGAAACAACCCTGAAGTATTTAAACCATTGATTTCAGCGGTCAAATCTGCAGCACTAACTAATAACCAACCATTATGATAATCGAATGGTAAACCAGGAATGCCGTCTGTTAAAAGACTATCATCGGTATAATCTTCATCTAGAGGGCTTGTAATCTTCAAAACATTTTTAGACAATAAATTAGATTTCAATTTAGCATCAATGACTTCTTTTTTTACATCCTGTATATAATTTAATATGATACCGTCACGTTCGCGAGTTAGAAAAATATCTTTTATTTTAAATTGCTTTTCAAAAGATGCAAGACTGTTTTTAAAATCATCATTGACAAAAATTTGGTTGTCTTGTTTTTTTGCAAATCCAAAGCTATCGTCAAATCCGCTAGCCAAATTAATCTGCATTGCAGAGAAAATTAATCCTGTATGCAATTGACTTAACCGATAATTCATTTCTTCATTTTCGCCAGAATCCAAAGTTCCTATTTCATTATAAAAATTAAAAAAATCTTCTTTATTAAGGTAGGTTTTTGTCATTTTACGAACTCCATTGTATAGATCCAAACTATAGTTTGAGCTTTGCATCACTTTCTCTAATCCTAAAATATAATCGGCTACCAACTGGCCAGATTTACCGTAATGCTGTTTGCAGAAACGGTTTACCAACTGGTTAACATCAAGTGTTGGATCTTGCATTAATGCCGCAAGAACATAAGTGTGCACTTCATTAAAGGTGCTGTAATCGTATCCTGCACCATTAGCAAATATTCCGTTTATATTTAACTTTTTGTACAACTCAAAATTTGATTTGCAAACTGACAATATTGCAAAAGGTGTCAAATAATCATCGAAATTAGAAATATAGTCCCAAACATATACCGATGGACAAACCTTATGCCAACTCTCAACTTTTGATGAGAACGCTTTGACAGCAGGATTATTGGCATCTATATTCACTTTTCTAGGGATATCTATCGAACTAATTAATATTCCTGTATTTTTTGGCATCTGTATCGATGGCGGTGTTTTTACAGATAAATAGTCAATTGTAAAAAACTGGTGATTAGGAAACCGAGTAGCCAATTTATTAACCAAAGCAATTACTGAAGAACTTGAATTTCCTTTAACATTTCCCAGTTTAGCGCAGGCTGAGCAGGTACAGGCTAAATTATTATCCGCTGGACTTATTACAAACTTTTGATTACTAGTGGCTTTTTCTCCATAATTTTCGAGTACAAAATTTTCCAAAAAACTATACATCGCAGGTTTACCAAAGCACAATTGATCTTTATTTAATTGACCATCCACAACACTGTAGTAATCATTTTTAGGATTTTTGTTTACGATGTTAAATAGCTGATGACCCCAAATTCCCCAATCATTTTCTACGTTATTGGTATTAACAATTACGTCATAATCTTTTATCAAATTGGCTTTCAAGTGTGGCTCTCTGTAATTAAATGCGAACCTTACTTTTTTTGAATCTTTAAAATTTACAATAGCAGGTGGCAAATCTTCTGCTTTTATTTTAGAATTGTTTTCACTTAAAGCTTGAAAATACTGATAATACAACCAATACAACGTTTTTCTTGAATTTGCCTTTAAAGTAATTCTGTTACTGCTTTTAATAATTTCATAGTCACCATCAAGATTTTTGTCTATGGCAACATCTATAAATTGGACTTTCGACTCATCGGACGGAATTTTGTCTAGTCCTTGTTTTAAAACTATTCCGTCGACTGAACGCTTTTTAAGATGTTTGTATAAATAATCTACTTCTGCACCATTGTCTTTGTTAGCTTTTGTAATAACATAGTTATCAAATGCAATTGATTGCTCATCCTGAACAGACATCCCACAGGAGATTAAAAGAAAAAAAAATATATTTTGTATTAAAATCATTTTCATAAAGAATAAGCTACCGTTAAGTAAACATTATATAAATTACTGTATATAGTTGGATTAAATTTAAAATTATACCAGTTTCCTATTAGACTTAATGATACACGTTTGTTTACCATATATTGTCCACCACCGCCGACCATGGTGTTAAAAGCATTGTAAGTGTCATAAAGAGATAAATCTAAAGCACCAGATTCTGGCACTGTACCAAAAGAAGCCATGGCTAATAAATGACTTTTACCATCATTAAGAACATAAAATCGAGATTGAGCAACTAGATTATACAAAGTCAATGAATTTTCAGTAACGTACAATAATCCTTTAGCATTTAGCCACATGTTATCTGTTTTGCGTGAAACACCTCCAACTAAATTAGTCAATGTGTAAACATTAGGTAAATGTCTGTATCCCACCCCAAGTTCTAACTCGTAATCTTTGGCAAAACTTCGAAAAATACTTGCATTGGCAATAATTTTTGCAAAATATCGAGTTCCAAATCCTAAATTTGCAATGAAGTAGGTTTTACTATTTAAAACATGTGTCCACTCGGCTTGTGCTAAAGTGCCAGCTCCTTCTTCTCTTCCTGCATAGTTCAAACGCCCGGTGTAGGTATTCTTGTAAGACTGGAAACGCGTATAACTTATAGTTGCTATTGAACTAACATTAATTTGATCTGCAAACCTACTTCTAAGATAATCAAATTGAAATTGATTTTTATAAGCTTTATTTTGTAACCATTCCATCTCTCTTAGGAAATTTGCTTGCTCTGCTGCTGATGGCACATAAAATTTCATGAATTCATACGCTTTTGCAAAATCTTTTAATAATAAATATGCCAATCCTTTTTGGTAAAGAAGTTCTTTGTTGATAGGATTAAATTTTAAAGCATCATCTGTAACGACCATTAACTGGTTTGCGTCCTTATTTTTATACAGTATCTTTCCATAATCTAAAGTGTACTGAGAATTGGTGTTTATTACATCTTTATTGTAAGGATTGGATATTAAAAGCTCTTTTAATAAATTTCCGGCCTGTTCATACATTTCATTTTTACTTAATGCTTCGGCATATTTCGTTTTAAAAACGATACTTTCTGGATTTTCTTCAATTGCTTTTTGCGAATATTTCAGCATTAGTTTACTATCATTAATACTGAATGCTGTGTTTATGGCATAAGTATAAGCTAACTCACTTTCTGGATTTATTGCAATAATTCTATCAGCAACTTCAAAAACTTTTTGTACCTGTCCGGCTTCCACTAGTTTTTTCAAAAATTTTGTGCCAATTTCGTCATAAGCAATCAAGTAATTTTCAAATTCGTTTTGATTTACGCTTTTAAGAAAATCTTCATAAAAAGTTAATGCTTCTTCATCGCGATCCAGTGCAATCAATACGCTTACTTTACGAAGCTTATTGTCTTTGTTATTTGGATAATCGTTGTTTAATTTTTGAACAGTTGCAAATGCTTCTTGTTTCCTTCCGGTTTTTAAATAGGCTTCGGTTAATTCCTGCAAACATATTTCTGTGTAATCATTTTTAGCGAGTTTAGTTAAAAAAGTTAACTGAATTAAAGCTTCACTATACTGTTGGTTCAGCATGTTTTGGCGCGCTAATTTATACTGATAATTAATATAATTGTCACGAATTTCCGCGTCTTCGGGGAAACGAGTATATAATTTTGTTAAAACTGCGTTTGCTTTTGAATCATTCCCCATTTGAGTATAGAGCGTGTATTCCTTAGCTAATAATTTTTTATTTTCGCCTCCTGACTTTTTCGCCGAATTAATGAAATTTTGCGCATCTCCATAATAACCTCTAGCTAATGAAGTGTTTAACAAATACTCTAAGGCTTCAGTATTTCCTGGTGACTTCTCTAATATTTTACCATACAAGGTATAAGGATCTTTATCATTCTGAACACGGGCGCTTTGTAAAAGCAATTGATTGTACAGCGCTGATAACTGACCATTTCCTTTATTTTTGGATTTAATAAAATTTAATGCTTCATTTATATCACCACTGTCGGCAAGGATAGAAGCTTTTTTGGTAATTAAGTAACTATTAGTAGGCATATATGTTAATGCCTGATTTGCATACACAAGTGCTTTGTCATAATCGCCAGCAGCAAGATGCGTATTAATAACATCAACATATAAATTAGGATTAGTTTTATCTACTGCCATTAACTCCTCGGTCATTTTTAAAGCAGCATCCACTTTACCAGCTTTTTTCAGATTTCTAATTTCAGTTTGAAGGTTATAACGATAATCTTCTTTTATTTGACCATCCTCTGGGTAAATTTGATTGATTCTCTTCAGCAACCTATTGGATTCAACAGTATTACCTTGCAATCTATAAACCTCTATTTTTTTACGCCAAAGTCCTTTCCAGTAAGGGTTTACTTGTAAAAGTTCATTGATGTAACAAATTGCCGCCGAATAATGTTTATCTTCAATTTCAACGTTAGTCAAAATCTGTTTTGCATCCACATTGTTTGGATCATATTTCAAACTCTTGATTAAATTAAATCTTGCTTTATCGTTATTTTTTTTCTCGTGATAATATTTTCCATTTAGCATTAATAAATCTGCATCATAAGGGCTTTCCTCCAAACCTATGTCTACCATCTGCTTGCCTTCTTCTAAACGATTTTGCTTGAATAACTTGTTGGCTTTCTGAAAGGTTGATTCCTCCGATTGCGCGTAAACGGTCGATAATGTGCTGCTACTGATTAGAAGCGCAATTGTCATCAAGACTGTTTTTTTTAGTAGGTTTTTGTTTTTAAACATAATAATTATACTTGTATTGTTTGAGTTGCTGGTTGTTTGGCCGTAGTTGTTTTCTTGGCGGCAGTTCCTTCTCGTGTCATCGTTCCCCATTCGAAAGTAGTCTTAGTCAAAAAATCTATATAGCCTCTTATATTAAAAAAAACGATCAAAGGGTGGTAAATAATAGGCTCTACCAAACAAAATAGAATTAATCGAAAATATTCTCTGTTTTTAAAACGGTGCTCTAATAGCCTTTCGTATAAAAGTGTTGTCAATGATAAACTGAGCCCAAAAATATATGAAAAAAACAGCATTAAAAAAGCCGTGTTCCAGTTAACCCCACCTACAATAATAAGCCAAATTGTTGCTAGATAACCAACGGTTTCAATTATCGGCGCTAAAAATTCGAAAAAAAAGATAAATGGGAATGAAATCAATCCCATTTTTTTGTACTTTCTATTAAATACGTATTGCCAATGTATCCTGAAAATTTGATACAAACCTCTAGCCCATCGAGTCCGTTGACGATTCAATACACGAAATGTCGGTGGTCCTTCAGTCCATGCACAAGTATCAGGCACCAGGTCAATTTTGTATGGCTTTTGATAATTAATCATGTATGCAATCATCCTAGTTGTCATGTCCATATCCTCTGCATGCGATGCTGGATCATATCCACCAGCTCCAATTGCAATTTCTTTATCAAACAATCCTAAACCCCCAGACACATTACTAATTGCATTGATGGTAGAAAATCCGAGTTTCCCAATATAAAAACTTCGCAAATATTCAATTTCTTGGTATAATGGAAACATTCTCACTGGCAATTTAGCTTCTAATAAAACGCCGTCTTCTACGACACAACTGTTTACCATTCGCATGGTAGCTCCAACTGAAATTACACGTGTTTTATTAGTGAGTACGGCAAGCATCATTTTAGTTAAAGCTTCACGGTCAAGAACACAATCCACATCAGTACAAATAAAGTACGGATATTTAGCAACATTAACTCCCGCGTTTGATGCGTCGGCTTTAGTACCACCATTTTCTTTATCTACTACAATTAATCTAGAAAATTCTGGATTCGTAGATTTAAAGATACGCTTAAATGGCTTCGTTTTAATTTTTTCTACATAAGCATAAGTAGTCTCAACCATTTCAAAATTATCAATAAGAAGTTGCAACGTATCATCTTTGCTACCATCATTAATAATTACCACCTCAAATGTAGGGTAGTTCACCGTAAGAAATGACGTTACATTGTTAATAATGGTTTTCTCTTCATTATATGCGGGTGCAACGATCGAAATACCAGGAATAAATGGAGATTCTCTAAATATTTTTTGAGTATCCGAACTCTTTTGAGCCACCAACTGTCTCAATTTAAAAAATGCCAAAATAGCTAGTGCCGAGTAAATGAGTACTAGTGAGAAAGCATAAAAAAAAATGACAAATTGGTAGACGTATAAGATTGTATCCATAAATTTTAAACTCTTAATTCAAAAGTAAAGGGTTCTTAATATGTTCAAAAATTAGGTAATCAAATCCTTTTGCGTCACGCTCTAAAACTTCAATTACACGCTGACCATTTACTTCTGATTTGTAAATAGCTTCTCCTAATGCCAGCTTCAAATCTGTTTCGTAGGCGCTTTCAAAAGCGCGAACATAGAATGGCAACAACAATGGATCTGTTTGAATATGTTTTAAATTATTAATAATGCACAATTGAACATTTTCTGAACAAGCCCCATATTGTTTGATTAAATTATGCGCCATACTTTCAATTCCCAACTTGTTTAAAGTTTCAACTATTTGCATCTTAACCTCATCGCTCGGGGTTGTCTTAAAGAAATCAAAAAGAAAATCCTTATTTTCCGCTTGATTGTAGTAACCAACTTCATAAATAAATAGCGATTGCAAATTTACATTTTTAACTTTAGGTATCCATCGGACAAAGTTAGGAATGGTTTGTGTAGGCTTATTTAAAAGAATGTCGTGAATTTTACTTTTGTCCCAAACCGTAAAATCTTTATCAAATTCTTCGTCAAAAAACTTAAATGGCTCATGCTGACTTAAGTGAATCTGCGCAATACGTGCTTTTTTACGAAGTTCACTATTTTTATGATACAACAAGGTAGAAAGGATTGACTCAGAAATATTTGCCCTTAAATCAATAATAGTTTGAAGGTTTTCCATTTTAACTTTCAGCGATTTATCTGTTAACTTATCATCCCAGTAAGCTGTCAATTTGAAAAGACGTGCTAAAGATTGAAGATTCTCATAATTAAATTGAAACGGAAAATCATTTTTGATAACTACCATTTCATAAACAATGTCTGGAAGTTCTGGATGGCAACGTTCTTTTATTGATGCAAAATCGTACTGTAAGGCATTATATGGAATGATCTCAGGGACTGTAAGAATTCCAGCTAAAACAGTATAACAGTCGCTATTTCTTTTTCGCTCAGCTTCCGCAATTTCAAATCGTTTTTTGATATAATAATTTACAAGGCTCAAGATGCCAAAAAAAAGCAATAAAAGGATTAAAAAAATGGTAACTACTACAGTAATACGAATAACAAGAGCCATTACAATAAACTTGTAATACAGATTCTCGAAAAAATTAATAATAGTAAACATTTTTTTT
>CAMCTL010000139.1 GCA_945878515.1 Flavobacterium psychrophilum
CAAATGGCAGTTATTCCTAGTTTTTCGAAGTAGCCTTCATCTAATTTTTGAATGATACCTCGAATATCGCCACCTTCAAAACCGCGCAATTTGCCTGTGTTTTTATTTCGGTTATAGGTTTTGTCGTTCGTTTTGTCTCCGTTGTTGAACCGGTCAATCAAAAGAAAATAGACGTTGGCATTTTCCCAAACAAAAGGAGTCTTCGATGCGGTTTTTGCGGTTTTAGTTGAAGAACAACTTGCGAAAAATAGCGATAGTAGTGCGATTGAAAATAAGATATTTTTTTTCATAGGTGTTTTTTTTGAACCATTAAAATTAAGGTTCATTAAGTTTTTTTTAATTTTTCTTTATTTCTTAACGGTTTAGATTTTTATTATAATTGAATTTTGATTTCCACTTCAGTTCCTTTTTTCCAAGAAACTGGAATTTCTATATTGTTTTTAATGGTTTTGAAATCAATAGTTTTTCCGTTCACGGTTACTGATTTTCCTTTTAAATTATGAACAATTAACGCAACATTTTTATCCGAAGATTGGAAGTTTTTTCCAATTTCTGAATTTAAATTAATAACTACTTTTTGAGTATTAGAATTACTATTGAAATTCAAAACTTCAAATGCACCTTTTTCGAATGCGTTTGCCGTTGTTCCATCGTCATTGTATAATTTTCCTGAACTTTGAGTGGTTTTGGCATCAAAATAATAATGCAAATCAAAGTTGTCCAAGGAATATTTCGATGTGTTTTGAATGGTTTTTATCATCGGAATAAAAGCACCACCACGAACAAAAACAGGAATATGGTCTTCGACAACGGTAATATTTGAAGTAGTTCCTGCCAAATGCTCTTCATCGGTGTAGAAATCAAACCAGTTGTTCTTTTTTGGAAAATAAACCGAAGTTGAAGTTACGCCAGGTTTCGTAATTGGTGTAACCAAAAAGTCATTTCCCCAAAGATAGTTTTCGGAAACGGCTAATAATTTTGAATTCTCGGGTTCTTCAAAAAATAACGGGCGCATTAATGGAGTTCCTTTTTGGTTGTTTTCGAAAGCCAAAGTATAGTTGTAAGGCAAAAGTTGGTAGCGCAATTCGACTTGCTTTTTGGCTTTAGCTTTGGTTACGATATCTTTATAAACGGGTTCTGCAGCAACATCTTCGTGAGCGTGTGGACGGAAAATCGGATTGAAAACGCCATATTGCAACCACCGAATGTACAATTCATTGTCAAAATAATCGCCTGCAAAACCACCCAAATCAGAGTGCATATAAGACATTCCTTGCATGCCCATTTGCAAAGCAATTTCAGTTTGGGATTGCAATCCTCCCCAAGAACGGCTCACATCGCCAGACCAAGGGATCATTCCAAATCGTTGCGAACCAGAATATCCAGCACGCATTAATATAAATGGACGTTGATTTGCGAAGTCTTTTTTGTATCCGTCAGCAATTAGTTTTGCCCAATTGTGTCCGTAAACATTATGGACTTCATCGGCATTTCCGCCGGCTGTTATAGCTTCTGATGGGAAAACTTCGGGTTCGCCCAAATCGCCCCAAAGTCCGCCAACGCCTTGATTAATAAGATTTTTGTAAACATTCCAAAACCAATCCTTTCCTGCAGGTTTGAAAATGTCGATGATTCCGGTGTTTCCAAAATAGAAATCGTATGTAAAAGCATTTCCATTTTTATTTGTTGCCAAGATTTGTTTCTCAACTGCTTCTTTCCATTTACTAGAAGTTGTAAGCACAAATGGTTCAGTTATTAGAACTGTTTTCACTCCTTTTGCATTTAAATCAGTTATCATTTTTTCTGGATTCGGAAATTTATCTTTGTCCCAATGCAAATTTCCCATTGTTCCCTGAATGGTTTTGCCAAACCAATACAAATCTAGAATTATCGCATCGACAGGGATTTTGTCGTCTTCAAATTTCTTAATGGTTTTCTCGATTTCTTCTTGCGAGTGATAGCCAAAACGGCTGGAAAAATTCCCCAACGTCCATCGCGCTGGTAAAGGTTGTTTTCCTGTTAAATCGGTGTAATTTGAAATCAAATCAGTCCAAGAATCTCCGATAATTACTTGGTAAGTTTTTCTTCCAGAAATGGTTTCATAGGCTAAAGTATTTTCTTTTTTGCTGTCTAAATCCAAGTAGCCAATGGCAGAATTGTCAAAATGAACGGCATACATTTTCGATGACAACACCATTGGAATGGTAAAATTCATTAGCTCGGAACGCGTTTCGTAGCCATAATGCGCTCTATTGTAAAGAGCTAACTTATTGCCACGACGATTCATTCCCAAAGCACGAGCACCACCTCCGTACAAAACTTCATCAGACGAAATGTTGAACTGAATTACATCGGTCGAATCGGCTTTTATGTTGCCTTTTACATTTTCTAGCGGAATATGCAGCTGTTTTAAATATCCGTTTTTTTCAGAAAGCAATAGTTTTTGCTGATTGAAATAGGATATTTGAAAAGGTGATTTTTGAATGCTTACTACAATTCCCTTCGTGTAAAGGCTTACATTGCTTGATGTTTTTATTATTTTTGAAATCCCAGGTTTTGGAGATAAAACCACAGCTTCTGACATTGGATTATAAACTTCGCTTTTTGGAATAAAAGAAGTTTCTACAATTTTATCAGAATAGGCTTTGATAATGTATTTTCCATCAGAAGTTTTGATTTCTAAGGTGTTATTTATTTCTTGGAAACTTTCGAATTTCCTGTTTGCATTCTGGGCAAAGGAAATGGAACTTATAAATAGTAAGAAAAATAGTTTTTTCATAGTTGTATTTTTTAACCATATAAGGTATATAAGGTCATTTAAGTTTTTATTTCAATTCCAATATCAAAACGGATTTTGGTTCCAAAGTAATTTCAGTAGAAATATCAATAATTTTATCGGTAATGACGTCTTTTCCAGTTTTTAAATTCCCAATATTTTCTGCGAAACGATTTGTTTTTAAGGTTTTGGTTTTATCGCTGTTATTGAATAAAACCATCACGCTTTGCTCCGCCAGTTCGCTAGCGCTCGGGTCATCTGTATTGTACCTGAAATAGACATAAGTGTTGTCCTCGGGAATATAATGGGTCATTTTTCCGAAATGAATAACTGGCTTAGTTTTTCTCCAATTGAATAGCTTGGAAGTAAAGTCGAAATATTCGTTTTGTCCTGGTGTTCTTCCTTCTTTGGTAAACGCATTGTTGTCATCACCTTCCCATCCACCAGGAAAATCTTGCCGAATTGCAGCATCTCCACCTTGGTCTTTGTTTCCTGCCATTCCAATTTCTGAACCATAATACAATTGAGGAATTCCCCTCACGGTGGCAATTAATGCCATCGCCATTTTGTATTTTCTAATGTCGTTTTGGTAAACGTGATTAACACGGTGTGTGTCATGATTTTCGGCAAAAATCATTAAATTATTCACATTTGGAAATAGAAAATCATTGGCAAAATTGTTGTAAACCTTTGCCATTCCACTTTCCCAATTACCATCTTCGTTGAAAATGGTTAAAAGTGCGTCTGATAAAATAAAATCCATTACGCTCGGTAAATGGGAATTGAAATTCTGAATTTTACCTATTTGACTGTCTTTTTGCCAATACGAAAGTTGGGCTTGATCTCGCATCGAAATTTCGCCGACAATATTGAAATTAGGATATTCATCCATAATAGCTTTGGTCCATTTCGTGATGGATTGTGGGTCGGCATAATTATAAGTATCTACCCTGAAGCCATCTAAATTGGCAGATTCAATCCACCAAATGGCATTTTGAGTAAGATAGTTCAATACCAAAGGATTCGCTTGATTCAAATCAGGCATCGATGGCGCAAACCAGCCATCCATACATATTTGGGTGTCAATTTTGGAAGCATTTGTATCGTGAATAACAGTTCTCCTATGGTTGGTTTGAGTAAAATTTTCAAATTGATGAATCCAATCTTGAGTAGGTAAATCTTTCATCATCCAGTGTGATTCTCCCCAATGATTAGTGACATAATCCATCACTAATTTCAAGTTTTTTTTGTGCATTTCAGTTGCTAACCGAGCATAATCATCGTTGGTTCCATACCGAGGATCTATTTTGTAAACATCGGACTGTGCATAGGTATGGTAGGAGTAAGTTGCTTCATTGTCTTCACAAAGTGGTGTAATCCAAAGCGTTGTCGCGCCTAATTCCTTAATGTAATCCAAATGATTGATGATGCCTTGAATATCGCCGCCATGTCTCCCTTCGGGCAATGCTCTATTGTATTTTTCTGTGGTCAATTTATCACTATCGTTATTAGGATTTCCATTAGAGAAACGGTCGGGCATTATTAAATACATCATATCCGAAGCGTCAAAACTTTTGCGTTCAGCTGAGTTTTCTCTTCTTTGTTTTAGGGAATATTTTTGAGTAAATACTGTTTTGTTGCTGCTTTGGAAACTAAAAACACAATTTGTAGCAGGAACATTTTTAGTGTTGATGGTTACGAACAGATAGTTTGGATTTTCGGTTCTTTTGACATTAGTAATTACAATCGAATGGGATACAAATACCTGATATTGTGATATGTTTTTGCCATAAAACATAATTTGTACTTCGGGATTGTTCATTCCAGCATACCAAAATGGAGGTTCTGTTCTTTCGATTTGTGCAAACATAGTTGAAGACATTAAGAAAAATAAAAGTAATTTTTTCATTTGACAAATAATTAAATTTATTTCAACCTTATTATTTTTAAACATATAAGGCATATAAGTTCAGTTAAGTTTTCTTACATGTCCTTATATGCCTAATATGGTATTGACAATTTTGCTAGACCACAACTAAACTATTGGGTTTCACTAAAACCGCATTTTCATTGATAAAAACTATCAATTCTTCTGAACCTTCAAGCGTGAGTTGAGTATCATTGTGATCTACGACAACCTTTAAAATCTGGTTTCTGAAATTAATTTTAAACGAATATCCAGTCCATTCTTTTGGGATTTTTGGAGAGAAATGTAGTGCATCATTTTTTACACGCATTCCGCCAAAACCTTCTACAATACTCATCCAAGTTCCCGCCATCGAGGTAATATGACAACCTTCTTCCACTTCTTTATTGTAATCGTCAAGGTCTAAACGGGAGGTTCTCAAATAGAAAGTGTAAGCCATGTCCATTTTATCCAATTTTGCCGCTTGAATCGAATGTACGCAGGGTGAAAGTGAACTTTCGTGAACGGTAAATGGTTCATAAAAATTGAAATGTTTTTCTAATTCTTCTGTTGTAAAGTAATCTTCAAAGAAGTAAAATCCTTGTAAAGTATCGGCTTGTTTGATGTATGGCGAACGTAAAACCCTGTCCCAAGACCATTTTTGGTTGATAGGTCGTTGCGACTTATCTAAATCTTTTACCAAAACCAATTCTTTGTCTAAGAAACCATCTTGTTGCAAATAAATTCCGTGTTTTTCTGAATAAGGAAAGTACATATTGCCTGAAACTTTTTTCCATTCCTGCAATTCAGCATCGGTCAATTTTACTTTTTCGATGATGCGTTTATGGTCTGAAGGATATTCCAAAGCCACCTTCAGAATTTGTTCGTGTGCATAATCGATACACCATTTTGCTATGAAATTAGTGTAGAAATTATTGTTTACGTTATTTTCATATTCGTTGGGGCCTGTAACTCCAAGAATTACATATTGATTTTTGTCTGTCGAAAAATTAGCTCTTTGATGCCAAAAGCGGGCAATTCCGATTAACACTTCCAAACCTTTTTCAGGAATATAAGAATAATCTCCCGTATAACGATGGTAGTTGAAAATTGCAAAGGCAATCGCTCCATTTCTATGGATTTCTTCGTGTGTGATTTCCCATTCGTTATGACATTCTTCACCGTTCATCGTTACCATTGGATACAAAGCTGCTCCGTTTTTGAAGCCAAGGTTGTCTTTAGCATTTTCAATGGCTTTGTCCAATTGATTGTAACGATACGTCAATAGATTTCTTGCCACTTGCTGGTCTTTGGTCGCCATATAAAACGGAATGCAGTAGGCCTCAGTGTCCCAATAAGTAGAACCGCCATATTTTTCGCCAGTGAATCCTTTTGGACCAATATTCAAACGAGAATCTTTACCAGAATAGGTTTGATTCAATTGAAAAATATTGAAACGAATGCCTTGTTGGGCTTTCACATCACCATCAATGGTAATGTCTGACATTTCCCAAATTTTTGCCCAAGCTTCGATTTGCTCGTTCAATAATTGGTCATAACCTTTTGCTAAAGCTGATTTAATTACTGACTCAGCAGCTACAACAGTGCTTTCATGATTTAGAGAAACGGTATAACCGCCAATTTTTTGGATTGAGGATTTTTGTCCTTTAGCAATAATCACATCATAAGAAAATTGAATTTTGTCGGTACCAGTTTTAATATTGGATGGAGAAATGCTGCCATTTTTTCCATTTACAAAAATGGTATTTTGCATAAAGGTAGTAACCTTAAAATGGGTTTTAAAGGTTTGAGCAGTTACAAAAGCTTCGTTTCCTATTCTCTTTAAGTCGAGAATTTCCCAGAATTTTTCTTCCCAGTTGGCGTCTTCATTGGTTACACCAGCATCAACATAAGGTTTGTAAACTATTTTTGTATCTCGGTTAAGCGCTGTGATTTCATAATTAATAACACCTACTTCATCTAAATTCATACATAGAAAACGACGGATATTAACGCCAATTTCGGTTCCGTTTTGCAAAGTGGCATTGAAGGAACGGTTGTACCAACCCTCTTTCATATTTAGTTCTCGACGAAAGTTTTTGACTTCTAAACATTTATTCAGATCCAGACTTTCATCGTTGATTTGGATGTCAATCCCGATCCAGTTTGGAGCGTTTAGGACTTTGGCAAAATATTTTGGATACCCATTTTTCCACCACCCCACTTTGGTTTTATCTGGATAATAAATTCCTGCTATGTAACTTCCTTGAAAAGTTTCTCCGGTGTAATTTTCTTCAAAATTTGCTCTTTGTCCCATAGCACCGTTGCCAATGCTGAAAAGACTTTCGGACGATTTTACGCTTTCTGCATCAAATCCTTCTTCTATTATTGACCAATTGTCTGGTTTTATATAATCTTGGTTCATTTCTTTTTAGTTTAAAGGTTTAAAGTTTAAAGTTTAAAGTTCTGTAACCTGAAACCTTAAACTTGAAACAAGTTTTTATTTTATCAAATCATCAATAAAGGTTTTATCCATAATGGTAAAATCTTTAAAAATATATTTTGCTTCGTGCAAAGTGGAAGCCTCTCCAATTCCTACGCTAACCATTCCACCAATATTTGCTGCTTGAACTCCAGCAACAGAATCTTCGAAAACAATACAATCTTCGGGTTTTGTGTTTAATAATTTGGCGGCAAGCAAGAACACTTCGGGATCGGGCTTTGCATTCGAAACATCATTTCCGTCAACAATAGCGTCAAAATAGGCAAGAGTTCCAGTTTTTTCAAGAATAGGTCTAGCGTTTTTACTTGCCGAACCCAATGCTATTAATTGGTTGCGTTCTTTTAAATAGTTTAAAATAGGCATTACTCCAGGCAAGATTTCGCTTTCGTCCATATCAACTAAATAGGATAAATAATCTTCATTTTTTTGAATGAGCCACTTGTTTTTGTCTTCTTGCGAAGCATTAACTTTCCCTATTTCCAGAATGATGTCAAGCGAGCGCACGCGGCTTACTCCTTTTAATAATTCGTTGTTTTCGTGTGTAAATTCGAAACCCAATTCATTGGCTATTTTTTTCCAAGCTAGAAAATGGTATTTTGCGGTGTCCACAATTACGCCGTCAAGGTCGAATATAAATGCTTTTGTATTCATTATTAATTTAATTTATTTAACTGTCGAAATGCTTTCTTTTACAAAAAATACTGCCAAACCAGCAATCAACATTGAAACTCCTGCGATTACAATAATTGCCATTGGAAAGCCTCCAAACAAAGCAATGATTGTACTTCCTAATAATCCTGCTGCGATTTGTGGGATAGTGATGGTTGCGTTAAACAATCCCATATAGACGCCCATTTTGTCGGCTGGCAAGGAGCCAGAAAGCATGGCATAAGGCATAGCTAGAATGGCTGCCCAAGCTAATCCAACTCCAGAAATGGAAAGTAATAAAATGGTTTTGTCGTGGACAAAATACATAGATGCTAGTCCTATTCCCCCTAATAAAAGCGAAAAACTATAGGTTTTCTTTCTACCAATATTTTTTGCAATCGTTGGAATCATCAATGAAAATAAGGCGGCAACCGCACTGTAGAAAGCAAATAATACGCCTGTCCAATCTCCAGCTTCATTGAATCCAATAGATTTTGGATCTAATGCTTCGGGTCCCCAAACTTGATTAGCGATGGCTCTGGTGGTGTAAACCCACATTAAAAATAAAGCAAACCAAGAAAAAAATTGCACAATTCCCAACTGCCAAAAAATTGTCGGAGCATTTGCTAGCAACTTGATAATACTTGTTTTTTCGGTTACAGTTTTAGCTTCCTGGTCGATATCGTTGTATTCAGCATGTTCTTTTGGTGCATATTCTTTAGTTCTAAAAACAGTCCAAAGAACAGTTGCTAACAAAATTGCTCCTCCTATGTAGAAAGACCAAATTACAGATGCTGCCACTTTTTCGCCAGCTGCAGGAACATTTGCAACTCCTGCTTTGGCAAGAATCCAAGGCAATAAAGAACCGAAAACGGCTCCAAAATTAATTAGAGCACTTTGTAAAGAATAGCCAAGATTTTTCTGCTCGTCATTGACCATATCGCCAACAAGAGCTCTGAAGGGTTGCATAGTAACATTAAAGGATGTGTCCATTAATAATAGCATCACAGCGCCAAAAATCAGTGGTGGTAATAAATAGGTAAAGTATTCCGCATTAGGCATAAAAAACATTGCCAAAGCTGAAACAATTGCACCAAAAAAGATAAATGGAATTCTTCGTCCCAGTCGTGTCCAAGTTTTATCACTTGAAAGTCCAATAATTGGTTGAACAATTAATCCCGCAAGAGGTGCTGCCAACCAAAAGTATCCAATGCTATGCACATCGGCACCGAGGGCTTCTAATATTCTGCTGGTATTACCATTTTGAAGTGAATAACCAATTTGTACTCCCAGGAATCCAAAGCTTAGATTCCA
>CAMCTL010000140.1 GCA_945878515.1 Flavobacterium psychrophilum
ACCAATATCACGTCGGGCAGAAGTTATACGGCGCAAATAAAAAACTGGATAGATACATAGCGATTGTTGAATTGGATTTGCTAGATTTACCCGTCCGCTCAATCATCAGTAATTAATGTCCTAATCGAGAAAAACGAAAACTATTATTATAAAAAAAGAATTAACCTAAAAACAACAATTATGAACAGATTACTTATGATTTCCATTTTATTTTTAACTATTTCTAGTAGCTCATACAGTCAGGAAAAAACATCCGACATTAATCGTTTAGTCAACATTATAAACAGCGACAGCTTAACGGGTCGTATAATTGATCCTTTCGTAAAGCAGTCAATAAGGAGGGCTGAGCAACAAATTCAAGGTGCTGGTGCAACGGAAAAATTGGATACTTATACGAAATTTATAAAGACTACATCAGCTGAAATTTCTAAATCGGCTGTAGATATAGAAATGCCTAAAATCTATAGTAATCATTTCACACCTGATGAAATAAAAGACCTCATTGTGTTTTATGAAACCCCAACAGGAAAGAAATTACTACTTGAAGCGCCTCAAATAACAAAAGAGTTGATGAAAGCATTTTACGAAGTGTATATTCCTAATTTTCAGCAAAAACTCAAAAAAGAATTAGCTAGATTAGATAGTAAAATATGGCGAGAAGCCTATCGTGTAAAACCAGAACAAGTAACGGTTTACCAAGGTGATTTCAGTAGAGTTAAAAAATTGATACGAATAAAAAACAAAAGGAGAACTAAAGAAACTTATGTTACGTTTGCCGTGCCTATCCATGATTACAAATGGTGGATTCGCTTCGACAAAAATATTGAAATAATTGACAAAAACTCTAGTCAACATTATCAGGTAATCCGCTTGGATAATGATTTGGTTTTAAACAAGACGATGATCGTATCCGATCAGAAAAATAAAATGATTGAGGTAACAATGGTTTTTCCTCTTTTGAAAAAATCTGTTAAACAAATTGATATCGTCGAAAAAATTTCTGATGATGCCGATTTAATGAGTAATAACGGTGGTGGAGATGATAATAATTTGAGTAATATAAAAGTTAAAGATTATCTTGTAAAGTAATAAGTATGTCTTTTCAAATAAATTTGAAACTTTGGATAGTTAATATATTAGAAAATAAAATTATCCAAACAATTCGCTCGCGACATCTTCAATTTTCGCCACTAATCGGATTTTGATTATCGTGTTTTTAAAAGCAATTTTATTGTCTGTTGATACAAAAATAGTCGAAAATTTAATCTCCGAAAGCCATTGAACTAAAGGCTAATTCATTTACATGATATTATGTTTTCATTTTTGAAGCCAGATTACTAAAGTAGTTTATTTTAACCAGTTTCCGAATCCTAGTTTAATAAAAATCTAAATCTATAAAAACTAGGATTGTTATAATTTCCGGGACTAGAATTTAATTTATTGTTTTGTAGAATTTTCTCTTTGATTATTCGTAACCATCGAGTCTGGCAAAAATTTCACGCTAATTTCACGAATAAATATAATTTAACAAATTTATTTGTACTGAGATTTTGAGTACTTTATTAGGTCTGTAGATTGCTGTCGTTATTGTTTCATAAAAATTCTCATGAAATCGAACTACAAATATGTTGAAATCGAATTCCTATTAGAGAAAACCCTTGATTTTTGTTGTTTCGTTTTTTATCCATTAGCCAATACATTGTCTATCAACAGCTATTAAACACAAAACCCTGCTCTAAAATTTGGAGCAGGGTTTTATCAACCGGATTGGTTTTTTTGGATTATTCTTTAATCAATTTTTTGGTGATAACTTCAGAAGTCAAAGGATTAGTCAATTGAAGAATGTAAACGCCTGTTTTTAATAAAGAAGTATTTTCTGTTATTGTATTTAATCCTTTTTTCAATTGAACCGATTTTGAATTCATTATAGCAAAACCAGCTAATGAATAGATTGAAATTTCCAATCTTACATTAGTAGTGGCCGTTATATTTACATTAAAAAAACTTGATACAGGAACTGGATAAACCTCATTTACATTAAATGAAAATGCTTCAATACTAGCACTTCTAGCATTTATAGCAGTTGCTACTTTTAAATTATAAGATTTTACGACGGTAGATGTACCACAGGCATTGGTGGCAATAACGGACAATTTGGTTGAAGATTTAGTGACAGCCTTGAAATCAATTTCAACTAAGTTTGTTCCTTGACCAGAAACAATTTCTGCTCCGTCAAATACGGTCCAAACATAATTTGTAGCGCCCAAAACCGCGGGGATTGTAAAAGTTTGAGTTCCAGTTCTGCGGAAGTTCGTTATTCCAGCCGATCCAGTAGCAGTTCCGATGGCAGGCATTAGTGTAGATAAGGACAAAACTCTACTGGTAGTGCTTGACCCAACCCCATTTATTGCTCTAACAGAGATGTTTTTTGGTAAAAGAGGTGTAGATACAAAACCGCTTGGATAAGTTATTGTAAAGTTTAGGTCTGGAGTTGTTAATACATTACTTGAGTTAGACATATTTGAATCAGATCTTACCACAGCACCAGTAGGCGCCGTAATTTGATAATTATTAGCAAGGATTGATGGTCTTATTGCATAGCTGTAAGGAAGGTTTCCACACAAACCACTCAATTGTCCTGTTACAACTGATACAGCGGCAGGAACACCAGCTGTTAATCTTAACAATCTGGCAGTAGATGTAGTAGCAGGAACAAGACTACTATTAACTGAAGTTGATTCTCCAATCCCATTAACTGCGATAACCCCTACATATAAAGATGATATCCCAGCGGGAACATTGTTAAAATCTATAGTAATAACGTTGCTGTTGCCGCCAGATAACTGCGTTACACCAGTGGGCAATTCCCAACGATAGGAACTTGCTGTTGCAGACAGACCAGCTGTTAAAGTAAGTATTTTGTTTGTGCCTATAAATTTACTAATTGCTGTTATTGCTTTTGTAGAATCAACACCATCTGCATCGGTCATTCTTATAGCGCTAGAAGCTGCTGGAACGGCCGCAAAGACTGTTAATAATCTTGCTGTTGAGGCTGTAGTTGGGTTAACTACCAGTAAATTATCAGTAATAGAACCACCCACGCCCGTAACAGCTTTTACGCCAAAACGAAGTACATGCGTCATTATTCCCGTTAATCTCGTGTGACTGTAGGTAGAACTATTGGTAACACCCGCAAGGTTTACTGTAATAACATTTGTTCCAGTAGTAATACCGCCAGTTGTTGTTGCGCCAGATAATAAATTTGCACCTACTGGTAATTCCCAAATGTATGACCATGCTCCTTCAACGGGCGTAGCTGTTAGGGTTACTATTTTCTCAGTTCCCATATATTGACTAAAAGTAGTAACAGCTGTTGCAATGCCAGAAACAGGAACCGGCAATGTTGCATCGGTCATCTTTATTGCTTCAGGAGCATTAGGCAATACTTTTGATAAAGCGAGATTGACCGCTAAACTATTGCAATTATTACTATTGATCGCCAATACTGATAAATTGCCTATTGATCCCGCACCTGCTGCAACATCAGCAAAGTTTACGGTTATTTCAGTTGTACCTTGACCCGATACAATGTTCACGCCGGCTGGCGCAGTCCAAATGTAAGATACAGCATCTATAACTGGCTCGATAGAATAAGTAGTTGTATTGTTTGTTCTGACCAAAGTACCCAGTTCAGCATTACCAGTTATAGCAGCAGGTGTTTCTAGCAAGGCTATAGTGTTCACCGTTACGGTTTCTAATGCGCTCTCAACACCACCCAATACCTGAGAGACAAAAAACATCTCGGTTCCAACAGTTGTTGTGCTAGGTGTAGGCGCGGTGCCTAAGGCAATTCCTGAAATTTCATCGGTGTACCATATTACCGTTCTACCAAGTGGGAATGGTGCTGGTAAAGGTGCTGCTATTGCGTCTTTACAGTAATTAAACACTCTAATTATATCTGCTGAATTATGGAAATTAGTCCAAACCGCAGCATTATTGTACGCTATTTCACGATCATTGGGAAAGTTTAGTGAGATTGTAGCAAGGTCTAATCCGTTGAAAACATTTGAATTAATAATAATCGGCGTTGCCCAATCTACAGTAACAGAATATAGGCTGCTACAATTAGCAAATGCGCTATCTCCAATAGTGGTTACGGAGTCTGGAATACTAACCGAGGTTAAACCAGAACAACCGCTAAAAGCAATTTGACCAATGCTAGTTACCAAGTTGGGGATAATAAGGGAGGTTAAACCAATACAATTGTAAAAAGCAGCGGCACCAATGCTCGTTACCGTGTTGGGGATAGTTATCGATGTTAAACCAGAACAACCTTGAAAAGCATTATTGCCAATGCTCGTTACTGTGTCTGGGATAGTAATCGAGGTCAAACCAGAACAGCCGTTAAAAGTAGAATCACTAATTGTCGTTATTGAATTGCTGATCTCAAAGTAGGTTAAATTAGAACAAGATTGAAAAGCAGCACTACCAATGCTCGTTACAGAGTCGGGGATAGTAATCGAGGTTAAACCAGAACAACTGGTAAAAGCATTAGCACTAATACTAGTTATCGAGTTTGAAATAGTTACCGAAGTTAGACCAGAACATCCATAAAAAGAAGCGGCGCCAATGCTGGTTACCGAGTCTGGAATAGTTAGTATTGTTAAACCAGAACAACCTTGAAAAGCAGAATCTCCAATAACAGTTACCGAGTTTGGTATGGTTACCGATGTTAAACCATTACGATTTAAAAAAGCAGAATCACCAATGCTTGTTACCGCATAAGTACCACAATCAGTAGTTACAGAAGCTGGAATAATTAGATCACCGCTTGCACCTGCATTATTACCCACAGCTACATTGGTTGCTGAGGTAACCACATAATTAATACCACCATTAGTAAAACTTGTTGGAGGAACTGTAATGGTTAAATCTAACTTTTCTGTTACACAATTTGTTGTTGTACCTGTGTAAATCCCAGTAGCGGTGTAGGTTTGACTGTTATTTGCCCAAGTATAAGTACCACAAGCCGTTACTGTTGTGGTGTTGTCTGTTGTGATGCAAGAAATAGGCGAAAAAAGTTGCCATACAGCTGCCGCTTGATAAGCCGCCACACTTGCAGCAGGCACTGTTAAACTACAAGAAGCTTGGGTTACACCTTGGAAAACAGAAGCATTTATTAATAATGGATCAGTAAGATTGCAGATAACGGATATTAAACCAGAACAACCTTGAAAAGCAGAGTCGTCAATGGCAGTTACGGAGTTGGGTATAGTAACCGAAGTTAAACCTGTACAACCATTAAAAGCATTATAACCAATACTAGTTACCGCGTTTGGGATAGTAACTGATGTTAAACTAGAACAATCTTGAAACGCATTATTACCAATGCTTGTTACCGAACTCGGAATTACTACCGATGTTAAACTTGAACAACTGTTAAATGTACCTTGACTAATACTTGTTATCGAAGTTGGAATCGTTAACGAAGTTAAACCTGTACAACCTATAAAAGCACCTTCACCAATGCTAGTGACCGAGTTTGGAATTATTATCGATGTTAATCCGACACAACGGGAAAAAGCTTCATTAATAATACTAGTTACCGTGTAGACTATACTATTGTACGTAACTTGAGCAGGTACGGTAATGTCACCGCTTGCTAATCTGTTTTGATTTGTAACGCTAACAGTGTTTGCCGATGTTACAGCGTATATAATACCATCAATAGTAAAAGTAGTTGGTGTTATTGGTGGATTTACTGAAATAGTAACAGAATCAGAAAAGATAGTTGAACACCCAACTACGACTGCCCGGAAATAAGTTGTCTGCGAAATATCGCCAATCAAATGTGAAGCTAAAGTAGCGGACGTACTTGCAATGTCTACTGGAGATGGAAAACTAGGATCCGTAGCCATTTGCCATTTTTGAACTCCTCCTATATAATTGGACAGCGTTATATTTTGCCAGTTTACATTATTTTGATAAACCAATTGAAAATTAAAATCCCCATTATTATTACTCCCATCTACATATCCTGAACCATTTGAATAGTCTGAATCACTAGAATATGTCCAATTAAACTTAGCATTACCATCTCTAGTCTCTAACTTAAACGTGTATGGTTGACCAGAAGTTAACGCTAAAGGAGTGTTGAGTAAAAAAGTATTCGTTCCTGAATTAAAAATAGACACCGCTTGATTAGTCAATTCTGTACCAGACTCGCCAGCTCCTTGGAAAATTCGCAAAGTATAAGCCCCGGTATTTATTATGCTCGCTACATTAATTTTGATTGCGCTTAAATTGACATTACTGGAAGTTCTAAAGGACTGAGCAGCAGTATGAGGCGGGGTATAATTATTTACCATATCGTCGCAATATTCATCTACGCATTGATAATCATTAATTTCCGGACTAATTTGTGCTGAAGATCCTGAATTTAAATTAGCCTCACCTACTGGCGTGGAAGATGTCGTTCCCGAAATAGTTTGGTTCGCGGAAATAGAACCACTAGTTGCCACCTCGCAAGTATAGAGTTGAACTTCGGCCAGCTGCATCATTCCCACTGGCTCCCAAGTATTGGTAAAATTAATTCTGTAATATTTATAGGCATTGCTATTTAAAAAATAATATTTTCTAGAAAATTGTCTTGTAGTAATAAACCCAATATCTCCAGTTGCAATTGAAGTAAAACTTGACCCATCGTTCGAACCAAAAATTTCATAATTTTTTGGATCTCTTCCTGGCACATCATTAGCAGTGGTAATTGTAATGGAACTTGCAATTTTTGCGTTTAAACCTAAGAATACTGTAAATGCCATTCCGTCATTGGAAGTGAAATCTAGAAACTTAGTATTGATATTATTATCAATAATGTTTCCGAACATTTCCCCTCCAGGAGAATTCACAGAACCATAAGGCGTTATAGCCATCGAAGAATTAAAAATTGCTGTCTGAGCAGAAGCTATTTCAACAAACCAAAATAGCAAGAACACTAAAAGTGTTTTTAGTAGGTGTTTTTTTTTCATTTTGTGGGTTTTTGGGGTTTTCTTAACAAATTTAATAAATTTTTTTCAAATTTTTACCTATTTTTTTATGATTTTTTATTTACTCCTTGTAAGATATTCCCTTAGTGATTACTATGTATAAAACAAGAAGAATTTGATTTTTTTTCAAAAAAGGTTTTTAGGTTTTTTTAGGCATAGGAAGCCTCTAAATAAATCAAAAAAAGGAAGACTAAATGCCTTCCTTTTGACTTATTTGTCGGCACCAAAGGTTTATTCCTGATAGGTTGCTCCTCAGCAGAGCCTATTTCCGCTTCGCCTTGGCAAAAGCAAAGCTATAAAAAAAGAACATTTTATTCGATTTTTTTAACTTCAAAAAGCTTTTCGTTTTTGATACAAGAGCAAATTCGATGAATTAATTTGTTTCTAACATTGTTCATTACGAGCATTTTGCTTTTTCCTTCTTCAACCTTTCTTTGATAATATTGTTTAATTTCTGGATCGTAATTTGTAGCAGCCATAGCGCAAAGGTGAAGGTGTTTTTTAAGGGTTTTATTTGCCATATAATGTACTTTCGCTCTTCCTTTAATACTTTTTCCCGATGTATGTTCAAATGGAACTACTCCAGCATAACAAGCTAATTGTCTTGGATTAGAATACATTGTAAATTCATTAGTGAAGCAGATTAAATATAATGCTGTAATTTTACCAACTCCAGTAACCGAAGTTGCTTGGTTAAAGATTTTATTCAAGTTTTCATCTTCTTTAATAAACTTATCTAATTGTTTTTCAATACTTAATAAATCTTTTTTGATGCCCGCTAAAGTGTTTTTGTTGAATTTTGTACTAATTTTAGTCAATTCCTTGTCAAAATCTACCATTTCATTATCGTATTGAAGTAATCTAAGCTTGTTAGTTGTTAACTTGTCACGAAGGGATAATAAAGTTCTTATTTTGTCAACTACTTGTCTTGGTGCTCTATAAATAACAGCACTTTCAACATTTTTAAGTGCATAAAAAGCAATCCTTTCAGCGTCAATTTTGTCGTTCTTTCCTCTTTGAATTCCAATGCTTTTGATAATTCGTAATGACATTTCTACCCAAAGAGAAAAATTAAAACCTATCAAATACTTGATAATTAACTTACCGTACATACCTGTATGTTCCAGGCACACCAAAGTGTTTTCACCAGTAGCTCCCATATCTCTCAACCATTTTACAAGGGCTCTAATTCCTTTGTAATTATTAATAAATTGATTGTGAACTGGATGTTCTTTTTTTCCTTCTAAAATCAATACTGCATCAAAGAATTCTTTGGATACATCAATACCAAGAAAATGTTTAAATTTGTTCATAAGACATTTATTTTAAGTTAGCAACCTAAATACTGAATACAATCGAAACCTTAATAATAGGCCTAAAAGCCTGAATAACTATTTGAAGCTGGTTCAGTAAAAACTGGCAAAGTCTATATCACTCGATAAGTCTGGTAACTTTGCGACGGCGGTAGTGCACTTTGTCAGTTTGGTTGTTAATCAAATTTAATCTATTCTCTACTCTATATAAATAAAGTTTCGGACTAATTAAAACTGGCAAAGTCTAAATCACTAGATAAGTATAAAAACTTTGCGGCGGCGGTAGATCATTTTGCCAGTTTTTTTATTAGTTAAAATTGCTACATTATTTATTTTGTAAAACTAAAGGCTGTGGCTGTTTGTCTTCAACCTATGTTCCGCATCAAGCAAGAATTGCAACAAGTGTTTCTGATTTTGATTTAAAATTTGAGTTGAATAATAAACCAAAAAATCTGTGGTGTTTTGGTTTAGTCATGGTAGTAATTTTAACATTGTCTTACACAACTTATAAAATTAAATTCAAATAAGTTGAGAATCACTAACTTTTTACTAAAAAGTTGTTTTTAGTGTGTTTGTCCTTTGCTAGCAAACAGGTAACAGCATTAAGTTAAGGGACTTTGTCAATAATTCTCTCATAGCTTCGCCAATTCGAGCTTTGCGCTCGGGTCTGACGAAGGCGGAATCTCATCATCACAGTCACATCATCAAAGTGAAATATGTGCACAATTTTATGTGATTTCTCGTAAAAGGTCGAAATGATAAATTAATACCGAT
>CAMCTL010000141.1 GCA_945878515.1 Flavobacterium psychrophilum
GGTATGCATTTCATTTCGTCTCCAGCAAAATTGTCGTTTTTAAAAAGCGATAACGCCTCAAATGTTGGGCTGTGTGGAATAATTACACATCCTTGCAAATAATTTGTAATTCTTACATTGACATTATTTACTGCTTTTTGTCCGTTTACTGTTATCCAGCTAAAATGCAAAATAACGGCTCTTGAAGGCAAAACATTATCTAAAATAAGCCAACCTGAATCGCTAACCAAGTCTACTTTTCCGTTGTTTGCGACTGGAGCGGTAATTCTCAATTCGGCATTAGGGCCAACTGTGTAATTGCTTCCTCCCAGATTCGAAACGGTCAATTTAGTGTTTTCAACAACAATCGAATTTTGACTAAAAAGCGGATAACCAATAAAGAATACTATTATAAATAAATATTTTTTATAATTTTTCATAAGTTAATCTTAATACAAATTTGGTTCTTTTAAAAACTATTCTTTAATGAATTTGAAAGTCTCAGTGTTATTTACTTTTATAAAATAAGTACCCTTTGCCAAAGCAGAAACATCAACTGCATTTGAGTTCCTTTGGATCATTAACGGCCTACCGTTTACATCAAAAATTTGTAAAAAGACTATTGACTGATCGCCAGAGATTTTTATTATATCTGAAGTTGGGTTTGGATAAATATTAAATTTAGGCGCTGCAAAACCATTAATTCCAAGGGTAGCTATTCGTCCGTAAACCTCAATTTCGTATAATCTAACTGTATTATCTGTTGATGCTGCGTTGATATAAAGCCTAACTTTATTAGTTTTAACTTCTGCAAAAATTTTGGAATAAACACTTACGGAATTATTTGTTTCGGTAACGACCGTTTTCCAGCTTTGGGTATCTTCGTCCCAATAGTCAAAAGTAAAATTAGTAAGAGGATTATTGTACCCGGCGAAACCTGTGAAAACCTTGATTTGACTAATTAAAAAACTAGCTTGCAAATCTATTTCCAGAATGGCAGGCACTAAGCCTCTTGTATTTACCCATCTACTTGCATCAGAAGTATTGTTTCCATCAACTGCAAAAGAAGCGGGATAAATGGACGATAGTGTACTACTTGCTGTTGCCGGTTTGTTTAGCGCAACATTGAAAATTGTGGTCGGATTGACATCTAGCACTATAATTGCAGTTTTAGAGTTCGCAAAACCTGCTTGCCGTGTTGATAACCTATAAGTGTACTTCCCAAAACCAAATGCGGAAACATCGTCGCTATAGGTAGAGCTAGTGCTGCTAATTTGAGCTATTGTAGTATATCCACTTGATCCGAATGCTCTTTCAATAAAAATAGTACCAAATTCAAAACTACTTTTGTCCCATTTCAAAATATTTGTAACTGCATTAAAATTAGAAACTGATATGTTTTGGGGTGCAACAAGTTTCAAAGCAATATCAATTTGTTTGGCAGGATTAAATGCCATTGGTGAAAAATTATCACGATAGGCTATACCTAACGGCGTAAAAGTATAATCTGGCATTGCGGGTGTAACAAAAACTGCTCTATTTTGAACGCCGCCAAAATCATTTACGATCTCGTCAAAATTGAAAATTGCATATCGTTCAATAAAACCTTCTGTATCATATTTTTCCATAATCTCGGTAACACGTGCTGCTATTTGCGGATAAGTTGGGGTAGGTCTAGTCCACGTTCCGCCCCAATTAAATTCTTTAATCCAAATAGGTCTGCCCGTTCTGTCGTGTATAGCTTTACACTTATTGTAAAATTGTTGAGCGGTGCCTGTACCGTAGTCATGCATAACCACATAGTCAACACGATAATTTAGTTCATCACATTTATCAATAAAGCTATATAATAAATTCAAATCACTTGCCATAGCTGGTGAACCCAATCGCATTCCTGTTTCCAGCATTTTTGGCCAATACAATAACATTTCGTCCAAGGTCATATTGGCTTGGGTATCACCGTCAGGCTCATTAAACCCTAAAAGGTGGCTCGAATAATTGATGTCAAGAATTTCTTTCCATCTAAAATCTGTAAGTGATTTAGCATTCCATCGCGTTGGCACAAATTCTACGTCTGTTAAATCCTCGGTAGAAGTTGTTCCCCAATGGTAAAACCATCCCGAATTGGTCAATTTCACTGGAATAATGGTTCGATTAAAATCAGGTAGTCCTGACCCAAAACCTTTTTTATCTGTATATCTCCAAGGAAACACACGAACAAAAGATACCGAATTGTTTAAACCCACTTGAAGCGTACTGATTTCAATGTCTTGATTATCTGCAATAAAAACTTTGCTAAACCCAGTGCCGTTCTCATTTTGAGCAAAAGTTGCCATATAGCCTTTCTTGAGCTTGAAAGAAGAAATAGTATTATCGAAGCTGCCCAAATCGGCAATTTTATAATATTTATAAGGAATACATTTCATTTGATCACCCGCATAAGCCGGATCTTTATAGACTGTCAAAGCCTCAAAAGTTGAAGCATGGGGCATAATAACACAACCTCTTAAATAATTAGTTACTCGAATATTTACATTATTAACAGCCGCTTTTCCGTTTACTGATATGTAGCTAAAATGAGAAGCAATAGCGGCAGAAGGTAGTACACCATCTAAAATTATCCAAGCTGAATCACTAGTCAAATTTATGGTTCCATTTGCGAGAGTTGGAGTGCTAATTCGCAATTCAGCATTACCGCCAACAGTGTAATTATCACCACCTAAATTAATCACTGTTAGCTTTTTGTTTTCGACCAAAACAGCATTTTGCGCGGATATTTGTAAACCAATAAAGGTTAATAAAACGATCAATGATTTGGTGAAAATTTTCATATAGTATTTAATTGTTTTTGATAGAGCTGCTTTACAAACTATATTTTTATAAATTTAAAAGTTTCTTTATCGTTTACACGGATTATATAAGTGCCAACAGGCAGTTGCGACACATTAATATTATTCGAATTTTTATTGCTCATCAAAACCTTAGCATTTAGGTCAAAAACTACAATAGATTCTACATTATTTTCACCCTTGACACTAATAACTGACGATGTTGGATTAGGATAAATTTTAAATTTATATTCATAAGAATTGTTTTCGGCAATGCCTAGGGTATTGAATTCTTTGCCATATACCTCAATTTCATATAATCGAACTGCATTCGAAGCGGTAGAATTGACATTTAATCTTAACTTATTTGTTTTGACTTCTGTAAAACTTTTTCTATACACTGCTGAAATATTTGTGGTTTCTGAAATGGCATCTACCCACTTATTATTGCTCCAATATTGGAACTGAAAATTAGTGATTGGATTATTGTAACCTGATGCACCACAATACATAACTAGTTCATCTACTAGGTAAAAATCTGTTAGTTTAATTTCTAGTGTTGCTGGGAAAGCTCCTGGTTTGCTAACCCAACGGCTGTCATTAGAAACGATATTACCGTCTACAGCTTTACTTTCTGGAAAAGGAGCTGAATGTGTAGAACTTGCATCAACTTCTTTGAACCTTGCAATATTTTGCTTGCCATTTGGAAGCACGTCTACCGTTGCAGAAACAGCTGTCGAATTGCCCATAAAGGCGTTTAATGAAGCAATTTTGTAGGTATAGACCCCGTAACCTATTGTTCCAACATTGTCATTATAACTAGCATTGTTTCCGCTGATGCTGGCGATTTCAGAAAATGCACCACCATTAAATGATCGCTCTATTTTAAATGTACCCAATGAATTATCGATTATATTTTGCCAAACTAATTTGGTAGTTACACCATCTGTATTTTCTCCTTTCAGATTAATGGGCGCAATCATTTTAAAAGGAATGTCTATTTGTTCGGCAGAATTGAAAGCCATAGGAGCAACGTTGTCTCTGTATACCTCTCCGATTGGAGTGAAGTTGTAATCTGGTAAAGCTGGCGTATAAAAAACTGCTCTGTTTTGAGCACCACCAGTATCATTTACAGCTTCATCAAAACTAAATATGGCATAACGTTCTATAATCCCTTCGGTGTCATACTTTTCTATAATCTCGTTGATACGGGCGGCAGCTTCTGCATAAGTTGGGGTAATTGTAGACCAAGTACCACCCCAATTAAATTCAGTGACCCAAATTGGACGTCCGGTTCGGTCGTGAACTGTTTTACAAAAATTATAAAATGCTTGTGCTGTACCTGTACCATAATCATGAAGTGCAACAAAATCAACTCTGTAATTTCGCTTATCGCATTGTTCCATAAAATCGTAAAAAAGAGCCATATTTGTAGGAGCTGGTGAACCTAGTCGCATGCCAGATTCCATCATTTTTGGCCAGTGCAATAACTGCTCGTTAGTAGTCATATTTGCCTGGCCTGTTGACTGCGGTTCATTAAATCCAAGCAAATGACTGGGATTATTAAGGTCAAGTATTGTTTTCCAAGCTGGTTCGGTCGATGTTCTAGCAGAGTACTTCATAGGAACGAATTCTAGATCTGTTAAGCCCTCTGTAGTAGTTGGGCCCCAATTGTAAAACCAGCCCGATTTTGTTAGTAGAGCTGGTTTATTGCTTTGAGCAAAATCCCCACCTGATCCGAATCCTTTTTTATCTGTATATCGCCAACGGAAAACGCGCACAAAAGACACTTCGTTGTCAAGCGCAAACTGTAGGCTGCTTACTTCAACATCCTGATTATCGGCAATGAAGACTTTGCTGTATCCTGTACCATCTTGATTTTGAGCAAATGTTGCCATATATCCTTTCTTCAATTTGAAAGAAGAAACTGTGTTATTAAAACCACCCAATTCAGCCTCTTTATAATATTTATAAGGAATACATTTCATTTCATCACCTACAAAATTTGGGTCTTTAAAAAGTGATAATGCTTCAAATGTTGACGAGTGCGGCATAATTACGCATCCTCTTAAATAGTTTGTAACTCTTACGTTTACATTATTAACTGCTTTTTGTCCGTTTACTGTAATATAACTAAAATGCAAAATCGGAGCCCTTGAAGGCAAAACGTTATCTAAAATAAGCCAACCTGAATCGCTAACCAAATCTACTTTTCCATTTCCAGAAACTGGTGTACTAATTCGCAATTCAGCATTACTGCCAACAGTGTAATTATCACCACCTAAATTAACCACTGTTAGCTTTTTGTTTTCGACTAAAATGGCGTTTTGTGCAAAAACTTGCAGGCTGTAAAAGGTTAGTAGAAAAAATAAAAATTTCGTTGTGTTTTTCATGCGTGACTTTTTAGAATGTTGAGAGTGGTAATAAACAAAACCTACTTCTTAATAAATTTATAAGTCTCTGCATTGTTTACGCTAACTACATACGTTCCTGCCGACAGTTGTGAAACATCTATACTTTTTGATCCTTGATTTCTCATTAGAACTTTCGCATTCAAATCAAAAACCACAATAGATTCTACATCATCTTTGCCTTCAATATGAATGAATGACGAAGTTGGATTAGGATAAATTTTAAATTGATGTACATACTGACCACTATCAACTGTGCTCAGGGAATTAAATTCATTACCATATACTTCAATTTCAAAAAGTCTAACTACATTTCCGACGATAGAATTGACGTTCAGTCGAAGCTTGTTTGTTTTAACTTCGGTAAAATTTTTCTTGTATACTGCTTGAGTATTTGCTGTTTCTTTGATTGCATCGACCCATTTACTACCATCCCAAATCTGGAATTGAAAATTAGTTATTGGACTATTATATCCCTGATAACCACAATAAAGCGCTATTTCGTCAACCAAATAAAAATCTACTAAATCAATTTCAAAAGTAATTGGAAAAGGTCCTGCTTTACTCACCCAACGACTGGCATCAGAAACTACATTTCCATCAACAGCGTTATATGCTGCTAATGAAGCCGAATTTGTTGAACTTGCAGTAACATTTTTGAAACGCGCCACGTTTTGTTTTCCGTTCAAATTCACATCTACTGTTGCTGAAACAGTTGGCGAATTTCCTAAAAAAGCATTGATGGCTGTTATCTTGTAAGTGTATATTCCGTAACCAAGGGATCCAACAACATCATTATAATTACTATTTGCACCGCTGATCGAAGCAATCTGTGTAAATGCACCACCATTAAATGATCGCTCAATTCTAAAAGTTCCTAATGAATTGTCGATAAAATTTTGCCAAACTAATTTGGTGTTTATTCCATCAGTGTTAGAACCTTTCAAATTTTGAGGTGCAACCATTTTAAAAGGAATATTTATTTGTTCCAACGGATTAAATGCCATAACCGAAGTATGATCTCTGTAGGCTACACCTAGTGGCGTAATTTTTAAGTCTGCCACAGGATTGTAGAATACGGCTCTATTTTGATCTTCTTCATCAAAATTAAAAATAGCGTAACGCTCAATTATTCCTTCTTTGTCATATCTTTCTATAATCTCTTTGATTCGAGCCGCTGATTGTGCATAAGTTGGCTTCCCTGAAGTCCAAGTACCACCAAAATTGAATTCTTTGATCCAAATTGGTCTTCCTGTTCTATCGTGAATCGCCTTACATTTATTATAGAACGCTTGCGCTGTTCCCTCGCCGTAGTCATGCATGGCCACAAAATCAACTCTATAATTCAATTCGTCACATTTATCCATAAAAGCATAAAGCAAATTCAAGTCACTGGCCATTGCAGGTGAACCCAACCGCATTCCTGACTCCAACATTTTAGGCCAACGCCTAAGCATAAGCTCTAAAGACATATTGGCTTGTGTTTCTCCATCTGGTTCATTAAATCCTAAAAGATGGCTTGAAGTATTGTTGTTTAGTATAGTTTGCCACTGAGAATCGACATCATTCCAAGCTGTCCATTTGCAAGGTACAAACTCTATATCTGCTACACCTTCTGTAGTACTTGGACCCCAATTATAAAACCAACTGCCTCTTAAGACACGAATTGGCGAATTGATACTCCAACCCATACCCTTTTTTTCGGTATATCGCCAAGGGAAAACTCGAACAAAAGAAACCTCGTTGTTGAGTGCAAATTGAAGCGTGCTTACAACAATATCTTCTTGATCGGCAATAAAAACTTTACTATATCCTGTTCCATTTTGATTCTGAGCAAAAGTGGCCATATATCCCTTCTTTAATTTAAATGAAGAAATTTGATTATTAAAACTAGCAAGCTCCGCTTCTTTATAATATTTATATGGAAAACATTTCATTTCATCGCCAGCAAAGTTGGCGTCTTTAAAAAGCGACAATGCTTCAAATGTTGGCGAGTGTGGCATGATAACGCAGCCTCTCAAATAGTTTGTAACTCTTACATTTACATTATTTACTGCTTTTTGTCCGTTTACAGTAATCCAGCCAAAATGCAAAATACTTGCTCTCGAAGGCAAAACGTTATCCAGGATAAGCCAACCCGAATCGCTAACCAAGTCAACTTTGCCATTTCCTGAAACTGGAGTGCTAATGCGCAATTCGGCATTACTGCCTACAGTGTAATTGTCGCCACCTAAATTAGCCACTGTTAGCTTTTTGTTTTCGACCAAAACTGCATTTTGTGCGGTGATTTGAAACCCAATTAGGGATAAGAAAACGATAAATGATTTAGTAAAATTGTTCATAATTACATTATGTTTATATTGTTTTTCGGTTTTGAAATTGTAGGCACCCAAAAGCTAAAAGCTAAAAAAAATGTGAGCAAGTAAATATACAACCCATTTTTATTGTATAGTAAACATTGAATCAAAAACGTTTTCGTAAACGTTTACGGTATTCAAATATTTAACGTAAACGTTTTCGTAGTTAAAGCAAACGTAAATCATACTTAAAAGTAAAATTTTTTAAAATTAGTAGTTTTTTATTATATATTGTAAAAAAATAGATAAAGAAATGATGAATGTATTAAAAAGATTATAAAACAAACCTGTTGGGTGTAATTAGTTTTTTTACTTATCCCTTTTATCAATAATTAGAGAACGAGTCTTTATTGACAATTCATAACAGAAACCCTTCGACAAGCTCAGGGAGACATCAAGGTTCCTAATCGACATTCTGAATGTTGTCTGGCTGAGCTTGTCGAAGCCTTTATTGATAAAAGGATTAAGTCAATTAGTTTTTAATAATAATTTTTCGTCAGTTCGAGTGGATTTCGAGAGAAAATCGTCCATCGATTTCACTCAGGATGACAGAACAAGAAGAATTTTATTAAAAACGGTTCTCGATACACGTCACTTCGAGTAGCGAAGCGAATCGGGAAGTTTTGTTCCTCCCGATAGCTATCGCGATGCGTACAAAAAACACTCGAACAGACGATTACAATAATTACACCTAACGTGTAAAATAAAGAATATATTTGTAATGCTATAAAAATGAAACGTCAATGATCTATACTACCATAAAAGATATTGCCAAAAAGTTGAATATTTCTATTGCAACAGTTTCTCGCGCGTTCAACGACAAAAGCGACATCAAACTAGAAACAAAAAATTTAATTTTGAAAACCGCTAAAGAAATGGGCTATCGTCCAAATCCCATGGCCAAGAAATTAATCCAAAAAAGATCATTGACGATTGGCATTGTGGTTCCCGAATTTTTAAATAGTTTCTTTCCACAGGTGATTATTGGAGCGCAAGAAATTTTATTTGAAAAAGGGTATCAAGTATTGATCACGCAGTCTAACGAAAATTATGAAACCGAACTAAAAAACATTATAGCCCTAGAAAACAGCATGGTAGACGGCATCATTATTTCGCAATCTAGTGAAAATAAAAATACCCAATATTTTCAAAACCTCATTAATATTGGATTTCCCATCGTTTTTTTTAATCGTGTTTCCAGCGAAATTACCGCCTCAAAAATACTTTTCAACGATTACAAATGGGCTTTTTTTGCTACGGAACATTTGATCAATCAAGGCTATAAAAACATTTACCACCTGAAAGGCAAAGCATCACTTTCGTTGACTAATGATAGAATGAAAGGATTTCTAGACGCGCACACCAAGCACAAATTGACGGTTCATCCAGAACAAATTATTCCCACCGGATTTGGTATAGAAGACGGAAAAAAAGTAGCCAATATGATTATTGATAGCGGACAAATCCCCGATGCTATTTTTGCTGCGAACGATACATCGGCCATCGGTGCCATGCAAGTTTTTAAAAAGCGAGGATTCAAAATTCCCGAAGACAT
>CAMCTL010000142.1 GCA_945878515.1 Flavobacterium psychrophilum
AGCTATGTGTAAATAAAATACCTATGAAAACCTGTAATTTATGTTTTTCTATTAATCTATGTGGTTTAAAATAATACTCTAACCTAAAAAAATGTTGTTATGGATGCCAATAATGAAATCAGACTTCGCTTGCGTTTTTACAAAGATGTTGAAGAAAACGTGGAATCAATACGTCAAAAATTTGAAAATTATAAAGCAAATTGTACTGAAGATTGTCATCTAAAGATCAAACACAATCACATTTGGATGAATATTGCAGAGGGCAAACGCGAATATTGGTCGCCCCATTTGCATTTGGAATTGGAACCCAAAGACAATAATGAAACGCACATCCGAGGATTATTTGGTCCAGAACCCACTTTATGGACACTTTTTATGTTTTTTCACTTTATGGTAGCAGGGATTTTTGTGATTTTCAGCGCCATCGCCTACTCCAATTATGTCTTGAAACAACCTTTAACAATGAATTTAATCGTGATGTTGCTAATGGTTATCGTTTGGTTTTTACTCTACTTCATTGCCAAACAAATCCGATTCAAAGGCAATGGACAAATGAATGAATTGGAAGGAAAGTTTTTGGAGATTTTGGAATCGTAGTTATCTTTCTCCATTAATATCTATGTCTCGTTTTTTATTTTTATCAGTAACAATATTAATTCTAATGTTAAGTTTTCCCGACTTATACAGTTTTTCACCAACATAATCAAACGGCAATTGTCCAATTGTATCTTTTTCAGTATAAACTTCTGCAAAGCAATAACTATAAGTAGAATCAACTTTTACAAATTCTGTAGATTGACCACTCTTTATATTAACGAATTCAAACTTTTTATTTAGAACTCCAACTTTTAACTTTTTATAATCTTCATTGCTAATATTAGTAAATCTAACAAGAACTTGTGATTTACAAGAACTCATCAAAACAACAAGAACAAATAAAAAGAGAAATTTATTTTTCATCAACTACTGATTATACCCAAACCTCTTCAACATATTCGCATTGCTTCTCCAGTTTTTGTTGACTTTCACGTACAATTCGATATGGATTTGTTTCCCGAAAAATTGCTCCAAATCGGCACGGGCTTCCATTCCTACTTGCTTTAGGGCTGTACCTTTGTGACCAATTATGATTCCTTTTTGGGTTTCACGTTCCACCATAATCAGGGAACGAATTCGGATAATATTTTCGTCTTCAAAGAATTCTTCGGTTACAATTTCTACTGCATAAGGAATTTCTTTGCTGTAATTCAACAAGATTTTTTCACGAATGGTTTCGTTTACAAAGAAACGTTCCGGTTTGTCCGTCAATTGGTCTTTTGGATAATAAGCTGGAGATTCTGGCAACAATTCGATTATTCTTTGAAAAACTTCTGGTACATTGAAATTCTGCAAAGCTGATATTGGATAAATCTCAGCATTTGGAACTTTCTCCGTCCAAAAAGCTACTTGTGCTTCTAATTGCTCTTGATTGGAATTGTCAATTTTGTTCAATAGTAACAAAACTGGAATTGTTGAATGGATGATTTTATTAAAAAAAGCTTCGTCTTTCAATTCTTGTTCGCCAATTTCGACCATATAAATCAAAATATCGGCATCTTCAAATGCTGATTTCACGAAGTTCATCATCGATTCCTGCATTTCGTAAGCGGGTTTGATGATTCCTGGTGTATCAGACAAAATTAACTGAAAATCTTCGCCGTTTACAATTCCCAAAATTCTATGTCGGGTGGTTTGTGCTTTGGACGTGATGATGGATAATCTTTCGCCAACAAAGGCATTCATCAAGGTTGATTTCCCAACATTTGGATTTCCGATGATATTTACAAAACCTGCTTTATGTGCCATAACATTATCTTTATAATTTAAAAAAAGCCACTCTTTTCAGAATGGCTTTTTCAATTGCTATTCGTCAAGAATATCAACCCAATAGGTTGTTTTCCGGCTACAAATGTACAATGGAATCTACTATTTACAATATAAAATCTATGCTACTTTATTTGACTTCAAATTTATAAATTGTGGTTTGAGTGTATATTTCTCCCGGATTCAATACCGTATTTGGGAAAGTATCGTGGTTTGGAGAATCTGGGAAATGCTGCATTTCAAGACAGAATCCAGAACGTTTCGGATAGGATTTTAACTCTTTCCCGCTATTTACATTCAAATAATTGCCCGAGTAAAACTGCACTCCTGGCTCGGTAGTGAATGCTTTTAGCTCAATTGCAGTAGAAGCTTCATAAACTGTTGCGGCCCAACTTAAATCATTGTTTTCTTTATTTAATACCCAATTGTGGTCGTAGCCCATTCCTTGAATCAATTCAATGTACTCTTCATCAATTCGCTCTCCAATTTTATGCGAAGTTCTAAAATCCATTGGAGTATTTGCTACGCTTCGAATTTCACCCGTAGGAATTGCGCCGGCGTCGGTTGGTGTAAAATAGTCGGCATTCAAAGTCAATTCGTGTGAATCAATTGTGCCAATTCCGGCTCCTTTTAAATTGAAATAAACATGATTGGTTAGGTTCAAAATCGTCTTGGCATCTGTCACCGCTTCATAATCTATTTTTATTTCATTTTCTTGGGTCAAAGTATAAATTACTTTTACTTGCAAATTTCCTGGATAGCCTTCCTCGCCATCTTTGGAAAGATAGCTTAACTCAATAGATTCTTCTTGCAAATCATTCAAAAATGGGCGGGCTTTCCACACTACTTTATCGAATCCCTGTTTGCCTCCATGAAGTGCATTTGCCCCATTATTAACAAACAATGAATACTCTTTGCCGTCTAAAGAAAATTTACCTTTGGCAATTCTATTGGCATATCGACCAGCAATTGCGCCTAAGTAAAAATCATCTTGTTGATAGTCTTTAATGGATTCATATCCCAGAACAACATCGATTTTTTTTTCCTTAATTGGCACAAAAAAGGAAACTATTCTCGCTCCAAAATTGGTAATTTGACATTCAAAACCATTGTTATTTTCCAAAGAAAACAGAGAAACTGATTGACCGTCAATTATTTGATTGAATTTTTCTCCTGGTAAAATTTTACTTTTCATTTTTTTTATTTAAATCTGCGCCTTTTAAGCATTTTAAATTTTGCAATATGCTATAAAAAAAACTTCAGAGATTAATCGCTCTGAAGTTTTTTGTTCTGTAATTCAAATTAAACTCATTTGTGATAGATTATTTCTACCAGAATACAGTATATAATGCTACTAAAATTCCTGTGATCAATAAACTTCCTGCTAAAAAGGCGTTGTTCACTTTGAACATTGAAGAATCTATCTCCAAACCTTTAGATTTTACGCCACGTTTATCGTCAATCAAACTAATCACAACCATAACAGCCACACAAATTGCAAATACGAATCCCATACGATCTAAAAACGGAATTTCATATATGCTTGTTCCATCTTCTTGAGTAACTAAAGCGGAAAAACCTGTCGAATGTAAAAATTCTAGATTCATCATTTTAGGCAAGAATTTGAATAAAACTGACAAAATAAAACCTCCAATAGTTGCAAACATAGCGGCATTTGAACTTGTTTTCTTCCAGAAGAATCCTAAAATAAACATTGCGAAAATACCCGGACTTACAAATCCAGTATATTCTTGAATAAATTCGAATCCTCCTTTTTTATCAATTCCTAAATGCGGAGCAATAACAACGGCTAACAACATTGCAACAAGTACAGCCCATTTACCTACTTGGACCATTTTCTTTTCGCTACAATCGACATTAATTTTCTTCTTGTAAATATCCAAAGTAAAAATAGTCGAGATACTATTTACCTTACCAGCTAAAGAGGCTACAACGGCTGCAGTCAAAGCGGCAAAAGACAGACCTTTTAAACCAACAGGCAACAAGTTCAATAAAACTGGATAAGAACGATCCGGATTTAAAACACCGTCAGGACCTAACAATTCAGTTTGTAAACCACCTTTTGTATAAATAACGTAAGCGGCAATACCAGGCAAAACAACAATTACAGGCATTAATAATTTTAAGAATGCAGCGAATAAAATTCCACTTCTAGCCGTTTTCAAATCAGCTCCTAAAGCTCTTTGAGTAATGTATTGATTACAACCCCAATAGTTCAAGTTAACAATCCACATTCCACCTAACAACACTGTAAGTCCAGGTAAACTCGGAAAGTTTGGACTGTCTTTTTCAAATATCATGTGAAAATGATCTCCTGATTGATCCATCATATAGTTGAAACCTTGCAGCATACCGTGCTGACCGTTTAATTCAGCCACTTTATCTAATGCAAGATAGGTTGTTACTAAACCTCCAAAAATTAAAAAAACCACTTGAATAACATCGGTATAACCAATTACTTTCATTCCACCAAGAGCAATTATTATGGCAAAGAACGCTAAACCATACATACATAAATCTAGGTTTATTCCAGAAATTCCGTTAATGGCCAATGCGCCTAAATAAAGAATTGAGGTTAAATTTACAATTACGTACAATAACAACCAAAACACTGCCATAATCATGGCAATATCTCCATTATATCTTTGATGAAGAAATTGAGGCATGGTGTATATTTTGTTCTTTAAATACACCGGAATAAAAAATACCGCTACAATAATCAATGTCAGTGCTGCCATCCACTCATAGGTTGCAATAGCTAAACCCATTTTGAATCCATTTCCAGACATCGCAATAAATTGCTCAGAAGAAATGTTTGAAGCGATTAGCGAAGTTCCAATTGCCCACCATGTAAGCGATCCTTCCGCCAAAAAATAATCATGTGATGCGCTGTGCGAAGCAGTCTGTTTTCGTTTGTAGATCCAGTAGCCGTAGCCCGCCACTATAAAGAAGTAAACCAGAAAGACCAAATAGTCTGCAATTTGTAATGTATTCATAATCAATTTGTTAGTTATTTAATTTAATTTTTGGTTGTTAATAAATTTGTATTGTTTCCTGATGAAAATTAATTTGCTCTAATTTTTTGCTCCCATTTCCAAGCGCTTTCCATGGCTTCGTCTAATGAGGATTTTGTCTTCCAACCAAGAATTGTGTTTGCTTTGTGGGTACTTGCGTAAGCCATAGTTACATCACCTTCTCGTCTATCAACAATTTTGTATGGAAAAGGTTTTCCACTCACTTTTTCAAAACTGGAAATCACTTCTAAAACCGAACTTCCAACTCCCGTTCCCAGGTTGAAAATTTCGATTTTATCTATATTTTTACTTTCTATCAGTCTTTGCAAAGCTACCACGTGTGCTTTTGCAACATCTACAACATGAATATAATCTCTAATACATGTGCCGTCGGCAGTTGGATAATCACTTCCATACACCATTAATTCCTTACGCAATCCAATACCGGTTTGAGTAATGAATGGCACTAAATTTTGTGGAACACCTATTGGTAATTCGCCAATTTCAGCAGATGGATGTGCCCCGACAGGATTAAAATAGCGAAGCAATATAGCATTTATATTGCTAACTTTAGAAACGTCTGTAATTATTTCTTCTCCAATTTGTTTTGTGTTTCCGTAAGGAGACATTGCTGGCTTGATACTTGAATTTTCATCAATTGGCATAACATCGGCTTGACCGTAAACCGTGCAGGATGAGCTAAAAATAAAATGGGCTTTTTCTTTTTTCTCTAATTCTTGAAGTAAATAGACCAAAGCTGAAATGTTATTTTCATAATACAACAGTGGATTTGTAACGCTTTCGCCAACTGCTTTTGAAGCGGCAAAATGAATTACACCGCTGATGTCTTGATGTTTTTGAAAAAAATCTTGAACAGATGATTTTTCTCTTAAATCTAATTTTTCGAAAATCGGTTCTTTTCCGGTGATGGCCACAATTCCTTTCAAAACATCTTCTGAAGAATTAGAAAGATTATCTATAATGACTACCTCAAAACCCTCATTTTGTAATTCGACCACTGTATGAGAGCCTATAAATCCTAATCCTCCAGTTACTAATATTTTCATATCTATCGGTTTT
This sequence comes from Flavobacterium psychrophilum, assembly GCA_945878515.1. Lineage (GTDB taxonomy): Bacteria > Bacteroidota > Bacteroidia > Flavobacteriales > Flavobacteriaceae > Flavobacterium > Flavobacterium psychrophilum_I. Next base: position 5,979 of record CAMCTL010000142.1, read on the forward strand.
TATAATGTATATCTGATAAATCTCTTAACATTTGAGCGCTTTTTTCTGCGGTAATGTCACGTTGAGATTCTCCCATCATTTCGTAGCCTACCATAAATTTTTTAACCGAAGCTGAACGCAATAATGGTGGATAAAAGTGCATGTGAAACAACCATTCAGGATGTTCGATTCCGTCTGTTGGTGCTTGATGAATTCCCGATGAATAGGGGAAAGAAGTTTCAAAAAGATTGTCGTATTTTGCAGTTAATTGTTTTAAAATTAATGCATAAGCAGCTACCTCTTCGGAATTAAAATCGGTTATTTTTGTAACATGTCGTTTACAGATAATCATAGTTTCGAAAGGCCAAATTGCCCAAAAAGGAATCAAGGCTACAAAATGATCGTTTTCGATTACAATTCGTTCTTTGGCTTGTAATTCTTTTTCCAAATAATCTAAAAGCAAGTTGCTTCCGTTTTTGTCAAAATAAGCTTTCAAACTGTTTTGCGTTTTTTCGATTTGAGTTGGCAAAGAAGATTGCGCCCAAATTTGACCGTGTGGATGCGGATTGCTGCACCCCATTACACTTCCTTTGTTTTCAAAAATTTGAACATAATTGATGTAATCAACATTGCCTAGAGTAGTATATTCTTTTTGCCATGTATGAATGATATCTTCGATTGTTGGCAAATCCATTTCTGGTAAAGTAATATTGTGTTTGGGTGAAAAACATACTACTCTTGCTATTCCTCTTTCCGGTTTTGCTGTAAAGAATCCACCAGATGTGCTTTCGTCAAAATCTATTTCTTCTTGCTTCAAAGCTGCAAAATCATTTTCAAAAACAAATGAACTGGTATATTGCGGATTTACTTCTCCGTTGGCGCGAACATTTCCTGGACACAAATAACATTCTGGATCGTATTCTGGTCGATCATCATTGCCTACCGATTCTTTTTGACCTTGCCAAGGACGTTTTGCTCTGTGCGGAGAAACCAAAACCCATTCGTTGATTAAAGGATTGAATCTCCTGTGCGGGTCTTCGTAAATATCAAATTTTTTCATTTGTTTATACTATTTGTTTTTTATTGGAATATGGGAAGCCTATAAACATTTATTGTGTGACAATGATGATTGTCAAAGGCGTTTCATTGCTATTATTTTTTATATAATGATGTTCCGTTGGAAATTTTTGCATCATAAATTTTTAAATCGATATTGAATTTTTCAGCATATAATTTGGTGAATTTTTCTTTTATGACCGCTTCGCTACCTTTTTTCACTAAAGTAATGGCGCATCCTCCAAAACCACCACCCATTAATCTTGATCCAATTACGTCCTGTTCGGCTTTTGCCAAATCTACTAAATAATCTAGTTCGTCGCAACTTACTTCATAGTCTTTAGATAAACCATCGTGGGTTTCAAACATTAGTTTGCCCAAAGTTTTAATATCGCCATTGTCCAGTGCTTCACATGCTTGAATCACTCTCTTGATTTCTTTTACAGCATACAAACTTCTTTTAAAAACATTGTCTGACATTTTAGATTGCAAACTTAATAAATGTTGCTCATCACAATCTCGGAAACTTTCAATTTCAGGATAATTTTCTTTAACGATACTTAATCCTTCATTGCATTCAATTCGTCGATTGTTATATTCCGAAGTAAATAACGAGTGTTTTACATTACTATCAAATAATATTAAAGAATAATCTACAAAATTAGCATCGTGATAAGTGTAATCTAAAGTGCGGCAATCGATTTTTATTACTTTATCTTTCAATCCCATTACACTTGAAAACTGATCCATGATTCCACAGTTGATACCAACCCAATGTTCTGCACTTTGACCCATTAACGCAATATCAATAGGTTTTATTCCTAAATTAAACAACTCGTTAATCCCGAATAAAAAACCACATTCTAAAGCCGCCGATGAAGACAAACCAGATCCTGTTGGAATATTACTACTGAAAACACAATTAAAACCTCCAATTTCATAATCCTTCAATTTCAACTGAAATAGGACTCCGCGCAAATAATTTGTCCAAACGTCATCGGTCAAGACAGCTTCTTTTGTAACGTCAATTTCAACGGATTCATCCAAATCTATTGCATGAATATGTGCTAAATTAGAATTATTTTTTTCAAAAGCAAAACAAATTACTTTATCAATAGCAGCTGGCAAAACGTATCCGTCATTATAGTCGATATGTTCGCCAATAATATTTATTCTTCCAGGAGACAAAACTACATTGTCAGCCACAGCGTTAAAGGTTTTCTGAAAAAAATCGGTCGTTTTTTTTATTAAAATCTCATTCATATTTTTTAGTATTAGATAGAATAATCATATTTGATATATTGTTGGTGAACATCTTTTAATTATTGATATAAAAGCAAATAAAGGGAATTAAAGTTATGACAACAAATGATTTCATAAAATAATCACCTACAAAATGTGACTTGTATTTTATTTTAGTTATTTTTCTATTAAATTCTAAAAACAAATATATAATAATTATTTAATTTTACATACCAGCACCTACCAGTTTATTTTGTAAATTGCAGAAAACAATTTTTTTAATGAAAATCTTGCAAGTGGATAATAATAAAGGCATTCCGAAATATAAGCAAATTATCTTTTTAATAGAAAAGACAATAGAAGAGGGTTTGGTAAAAAAAGACGAAAAACTACCTTCGATAAACAAACTTTGTCTAGAGTTTTCTTTGTCACGTGATACGGTTTTGCAGGCTTATGAAGATCTTAAAAAAAGAGGTATAATTTATGCTATACTCGGAAAGGGATATTATGTAAAAAGCACTGAAATCAACATTAAACACCGCATTTTTTTGCTTTTCGATGAACTCAATAGTTTTAAAGAAGACCTGTATAATTCATTTTTAATTAATATTGGAAAAGGGGTTCAAGTTGATATTTACTTTCATCATTTTAACTCCAAAGTTTTTCAAAAACTCATCGATGATAGTATTGGCAATTACACCAAATACATTATCATGCCTACAAATTTAGCCGGAGCAGCTGCAGCAATAAAAACCCTACCAGTAAATGAAGTTTATATTTTAGACCAAACAAATCCTGAGTTAAACGCGTTTCCAGCAATATACCAAAACCATCAAAAAGACATTTATAATTGCTTGATGCTTGGAAA
>CAMCTL010000143.1 GCA_945878515.1 Flavobacterium psychrophilum
TTTCGTCAGTTCGAGTGATTTTCGATAGAAAATCGTATCGAGAACAAGAAGAATTTCATTAAAAACGGTTCTCGATACATTTTTTGTTCCGTTTTACTACACAAAAAACACTCGAACTGACGTTTTTAATAATTGCACCCAACAGGTTACAAGTTAGTATATTTTTATGATAAACAGGAATGGGAATTATATGATCGTAAAAAAGATCCGCAAGAAATGAAAAATGTTATTAACGATTCCTCATATGCAACTATAGTAAAAGATTTAAAAATAAAATTGAAAAAACTTAGGGAAAAGTACAAAGACAATTCGTAGTTTTTGAAATAATTTGAACTACTATTCCAAATGAATTCTCAAAATTATTAAAAAAAATAATGAGTTCGAAAGGCGCTAAGCTTTGCTAAAATAGGAAAAGAAAAAAATATAAACCCGAATTACGCATTAGAGAAAATTATTGACTCTTTAACACATTTGTCAAAGTTCTTTAATGGGTATATTTAACTTTGACAAAGGTTAAAACTGGGATATTAGTTCTATTGCGTAGTTTGGGATAAATAGAAAAAAATAAATAGATAAAATTATGAAATACGTAATAAAAATAGTCTTATTCCTGAACTTGATTTTATTTTTTTCCGCAAATACACTTTTTGCTCAAGAGGCAAAAAAACAAGCTAAACCCAATATCATTTTCATATTAGCCGATGATCTTGGTTTTGAAGCTTTAGGGACTTATGGCGCTAAGAGTTATAAAGACTTGGGACAGGCTAAAACACCAAATCTAGATAGGCTTGCTGCTAAGGGTGTTAAATTTACACGCTGCTTTGCCACTCCAGTTTGTAGCCCAGCGAGAGCTGAGTTTTTCACTGGCAAGTACAATTTTAAAGTTGGGTTTCCCGATATTGCTGGGCGAAATGGTTCTGCAGAAAGTCTTGATTCTAAAGTTAATCCAACAATTGCACAACACCTTAAAAAAGTGGGCTATACTACTGCTGTTTGCGGGAAGTGGCACATTGGACCACCAGATAATAAAAACCTAATTCCAAGCGCATCAAAACCTGAAACAGAGTATCCGCATCCACAAGAATGTGGCTTTGACCGTCAATCTATCTTTAGCGGAGGGCACTTGAATGATTATGGTCAACCGAAGGCAGAGACTTACACCCCAGCGATCATCCACAATTGGGCATTGGCATTTCTGAAAGAGCCTGCTCGAAAAGAGGCTCCCTTTTTCTTATACTATGCCTCACCTATACCTCATGTACCCCACATGCCTACACCGCTAAATCCAAACGGCATCCCAGATGATAAAAGCAATTTTCCATTCCTGATCGAATTTCTCGATGGGCAGATCGGGGAGATCATGCAAACGCTGGAATCAAATGGATTGGCTGAAAATACAATCTTAATGTTCAGTGCTGACAATGGCACAGCTAGTGTCATCAGAACTCAAATGGCTGACGGTAATGAAATAAAAGGAGGTAAAGCGTCGATGAAAGATGTAGGTTCGCAAGTGCCTTTGCTTGCTATGTGGCCAGGTAAAATAACTAAAGGCTCAATTTGTTCAGATTTAATTGATTTTTCTGATCTTATGCCAACCTTACTGAAGCTTGCTGGCGCTCCAATACCACAAGGAATTGACGGAGTATCATTTGCTGAGCAATTGCTCGGACGCAAAGGCAATCCACGTACTTGGATACATGTGCATTTTGATAATCAATATTTTGTTAGAAGTGTTGACTATAAGCTTCGAGAAGATCATCAACTTTATTCTATGAAGCAAGCTCCTTATAATGAGATACATATACTTCCTGAAAATGATAATTCTCAATCAAAGGCAGCTAGAAAGGATTTACAAATTGTAATGAATCAATTGTATAAGGGATATATCCCCCCAATTATTTTGAATAGAAAAAAAATTAAAAAAGAATAAGGTTCCAAAAATATAAATCACAGTAATTACTAATTTAAATTTTATGAAGAAAAGTCTTCTAGTTTTAAATCTCACTTGGATACTCTTGTACGGCAATGTAGTAAATGCTCAAACGGTAAGTATTACCGATAATTCGGGATTAAATCTGACGATTGAAAAAAATGGTTCGCTAAGTAGTATTTCTTTGAAAGGTGTAAAAATTTTGAATGCCTCGGCTGGCGGTTTTTTTCTAAGAGAACCCAATAGCACTAAACAAGTTGCAATGCTTGGTAAAACGAGCTCAAAGAATGGTAAAATTTATTTAACCTTAACAAGTTCTCTCAAGGCTAATGTGTCTGCTACAATTACCGAAGGGGATGGTTTTATTGAGTTTGAAGGTGTATTAGAAAATCTATCAGGTACAGATCGCGGTTTATGGCTTGGTTTTAATTTGCCCGTAAATACCATCGGCTGGAAATGGGGTCAATCTTTAAGTGCTAGCCCAGTAATTACCACTGATAAACCCGCTTTTTCCGAGCGTAATAATTTAGTTCCAATTCCTGCGGTATGGACAGATAAAGGAGGCATAGCAATGGCAATACCACCAACAAATCCTTGTGTGTTTGAAGTAGGTGCCGATGCTGATGGCATTCGCATTCAAATGGCATTTGGATTATCTTCAGGTACGACTAAATTTCCGTCTAAGGCTTCTTTTCGCTTTCGGATTTATACTATAGAGTGCACTTGGGGCTTTCGTGACGCTTTGGCAAAATACTATGACTGGTATCCAGACTATTATCAAATTGATAAAAAAGTGATGACCGCTCTAGGTCATCATCACGATTGGATTAATATGAATTTTGTGAATGAAACCTTTAAAACGGATCGACAAATCGATCCTGAATTGAAAGAATATTTGGCTTATACAAAAACTTCGGCTCGGATTCAAGATATAAAAAATGCCAATACCTTAAAAACAAATGAACAACTGATAAGTGCTATTGAAAACGCCACCACCATTCAACATTATTATAAAAAAGGTGATTCAAAAAGCCCATTAATTATTGAAGGAAGAGCAGCATTGCTCAATAGTATTGCTTATACTCCTGATGGGAATTTGGGTACTTTTAAAGCATCAGAGGGAGGTATTGATTTTCCACACAACTGCGATCCTGACCTTTTTGCCGATAAAAAAATACCAGTTTACGCCAATATGTATTTGCGCAAGGCAACCGATTTAAGAAAGCTGGGTAATTTTATAGGCATCCATTGGGATCGGCTGGGGGGTTGGAGTAATTTTCTAAATTACAGAAAAGACCATTTTGGCTACATCGACCATCCATTAACGTTTGATCAAGAGGGTCGTCCTTGCATCCACACCCAATTTACGAACTACGAATTATTTGATGCCTATCGTTTGCAGCTCAAAAAAGGTGACATATTTCAGGAAGCAGCGGGAATGAAGGAATACAGTTGGAAAAAAATCCCAAACAAACCTGCTGGGCAAGAGAATGGAGGACAATTTTTTTTAGCCTCAGTAGTAGCGGGTGGCTGGCAGGAGGGAAGTTTTAAAGCAATAGATCTTGGTGGTTTTGATTTTGAACGTATGTTGGTGGGTCGCAAATCCTATCGGATCTCTTCAGGGAATATTCCGGCACACAAAGAGTCTCCAACTTTGGATGTTATTAAGAACGCACTGGCGAAAACCACAGCCTATGGTTTTGCTTGTCCTGTTCAAGTTTTATATTTTTATCCACCACGTCATCCTGGATATGACAAGGAGTATTCATGGTACACAAAGCCTGACCATAAAGCGCTTTGGGATCGGTATGAACCTGCAAATTTAGCTATTCGTCTTGCTGGTTGGGAGCCTGTTACCTATGCCACTTCAAGTTCTAAAGCGGTTCAACTTCAAAGATTTGGAAAAGGTAAAACTATTTATTTAACAGTTTGGGGACCAGAGTCGCCAGATTCTGTATCCATTACTATTGACGCTAAAGCACTGGGACTATCTCAAAAACCAACGTTCAGTGAAATGGTATCAAAAGCCCCAATGGAAATCAGTAAAAGTGAAAAAGGTTGGAAACTTACAGTACCAATGGAAAAAAATATGACTAGAGTGATTAAAATAAGCCAGTAAGCATTAGATATTGGTTTACTAAAAATTGGGTATCATGGTTGATAAACAACAGTATTCCTTTAAAGGTTTTTATACTTTCTTGATTATATGCGTTTTGGGAGTAATTCCCCTTCATGCACAATCACCAAAATATGCCGTAAAACCTGTCTTAACTGGTATGATGGCTACGACCACTGATGCTGATCAATGGTTCAAAGATATTGCCAATTGGGGAATCACAGGCTGGGAATGCTTTGCTCCGCACTACCGAGCCCAATTATTTCGACTAAATGTTGATGAACGAATTAATGGCGAATTGCTAGGTAATGACACCACCATTCCGTGGTTGGAAGAACTCATGCCAGAATTTAAAAGTGCTCAAAACCAAGAGCAGTATCAATGGCAAGAATCAATGATTCTCAAAGTTTACAATGGCTGCGTTGCAAATGGTATCGATTTCAATTATGGCTATCCTTTTCCTATGTTTCCTGTTCAGGATGTGGAGCTGGTCAAAAAACTGAAGCCTGAACTTTTCGATGCCAATGGCAAGTTGATTATGACGCACCCGTTTTTTAGGGATTTGATGAAAAACCACCTTCGGCTTTTAAAGAAAAAATTACCCTTGCTAAAAGGAGTTACCGTTTGGATGTGCGAAGGAAATGGCGAGTTGGTCAAATTTGATGACTATGATTTACAACACAACAAAGAATGGTTGGATGTTTGGGTAAGTGCCTTAAGTGAAGTTTGCACCGAGCTTAAAATTCAAGGAACTGTTTTTGCTCACGATTACTTCCATACCTACAAAACACATCGTCATGCGTTTGAAGCCCTAGCAAAATACCCCAATATTATTGTAATGGAAGACAACACCTGGCCAGAAGAAAATACTTTATGTCCACCCTTTGCTTTTATTCCCGAATCCGACCAAAAAAACTTATTCGCCAGCAACCCCATTTCTCAAAACATCTTAACCGATTGCGAATACCTCGGGCAAGGATTTTATCCCTGTCTTTTGCCACGGTGGTGGAAAAAGTCTGTTAATGAAGGCATTAAAAAAGGAGTCGATGTGGTCAATGGACGCACTTTCTTTTGGGATCGAGGCTGCACAGACATCAATTTCGACAGAATGAATGCCTTTATGTTGACTCGATTTTGTTATACACCCAATGCCGATCCCAAAAAAGTGTTGACAGCTGCAGTACACGAATATTTTGGAAATAATGTGCCTGATGCATTAATTGACATTTTCTATGAGACCGAACCGATACTTCAAAAAATAGTGGGTATCAATGGCACGAGTTCGTTGAATCATTCTGCTTTTCCAAAAGCTAAGTTTTTGGATAAAGATTATTTTAATAATGTTCGCTATATGAAAGCGGTGGATGATTTATTTCAAAAACCGGATACACCATTATATCCAGTCGTAAATGACGAAATTGATGCTGCCTTGCAATGGCGCGTTCAAAATTCAATTGTTGCAAAACCTATTGAAACGTATCTTAAAGAAAAAAATGAAGCCATTAACTGGTTGGAAAAAGTTTTACCTCAATTGTCAGAGTTGACCAAAAATTCACCTAAAGAAAAAGCCGACTTTATCGCGGAATCCTATCATTCAATTTACATTTTGGCAAAAGGAATGAAACTTTTTGTAGCCACTGGGAAAGTGCATTACGATTGGTACAGGGCAAAAACGTTGACTGAAAATGAAGCGAAAGAGAAATTCAATATGATAGCAAATCAATTGCAACAATTGGCTGCCGAAAGAAACCATTTGCCTCTGAATTTGAATACTGATATTCTGAAATTTGCTTCAGATATTCGCGTTATTACTAAGGTCAGACCTAGTAATTAGCTAATTACTGCCACTTCATTTTTTTTGTACTATTTTTTTGTGTCATCCAATGAAACAAAATCGAACTATGATTGAGACTTATTTAATGGGTGAATTACTTATTTTTAGTGTTAATTTGAAATTTTACAAAAACAACCTGAAATCAAACTATTTTTGACGAGCAATCATATTTTTCATTTCAAGTTTTGTCGATACCAGTTACAATTTAATGAACCCATTTTAATATCAAATGAAAAAACAATCCATCTTACTACTATTGGCCTACATCGCTATTTTCGGAATGAAATCATTTTCTCAAGAAAATAAGATTGCCGAAAGATATCCTCAAATAATTGATGTTTCATTTACGCCGACTACGCCTACCAATTCAGAAAAATATAGTGCCTCTCTTTTTGCTGACGCTGGATCTTGGGTCGGGTTTACCAATCCTACTACAGAAAATTGGGTGAATGGATTTTGTGGGCCGTTTACGATAGACGATCGCAGTTGGATTAGTAAGTCGATAGCTGAAATTAGTGTTGAAAAAAACGGACGAAAACTAAAAGCAGCCGACTTTAAACGAGACAGTTTTTCCTATTTTCCAGGTATGTTGTTTATGAATAGTAGTTGTGAAAAAACCAAAATAGAGCAACGTCTTTCTTTTGCCGATAAAAACAATGCTATGCTACAATTGCAGTCAAAAAAAGTAAAATGGGAAGTGAATTCCACAATTTGGTTGCCCAAAACAACAGTTACAAAAGAAGACAATAGTCTCATTGTTCAATTGGTTACAGGTGAAGTGGTTGCGGTGGTGTTTCCAAAAAGTTTCGATTTGACTGTCAATGGCAATAGTTATACTGCAAAAAGTAAGAAGGCCTCCGATACTGAATATCTTTTGATTTCATTTTACAACAATCGTAAAGAATATGATTTAGCTGCTGCTACTTCAATACAAATACTCGAAAATCCGCTAAAGAGCATCAATCAAACAAAAAAGAGATGGAATGATTATCTGACCAAAGTACTTCGTAACGATAGGTCTGAGACCTACAATCGTATCGCTGTAAAAAGTGCAGTAACCTTACTGTCCAATTGGCGTGCTGCAAAAGGAGATATCCTTCGGGATGGCGTTATTCCTTCGCATTCCAATCGAAATTTCAATGGTTTTTGGGCTTGGGATTCTTGGAAACATGCGACTGCGCTTGCTCATTTTGCCCCTCAATTGGCCAAAGACCAAGTAAGGGCAATGTTCGATTATCAAGCAGAGGATGGTATGATTTCAGATAATGTGTTTTCTGATAAAAAAAGAAATAATTACAGAGATACCAAGCCACCATTGGCCGTTTGGGCAGTTATGGAAATTTACAAGGAAACAAAAGATGTAGATTTTTTGAAAGAAATGTTCCCTAAACTAGCAAAGTACAACCGCTGGTGGTTCCTTAATCGCGACCATGATAAGAACGGAATTTGTGAATACGGCTCCAATAACGGACTTTTGAAAAACGCAAGATTTGAAAGTGGAATGGATAATGCCGTTCGATTTGATAATTCAAAAATGCTTCAGAACGGACCAACATCTTGGAGTATGAATCAAGAATCGGTCGATTTGAATGCTTTTTTATATCTTGAAAATAAGCTACTAAAAGAAATGGCATTGTTAATAAACCAAGCCTACGATGATCCTTTTGATGCTAAAAAAATGGATGCTTATTTTTTTGATGAAAAGAATGGGTATTATTATGATCGAGTTTTAGAAGACGGTTTTATAAAAGTCGAAGGAACAGAAGCTTTCATCCCATTATGGACTAAAATGGCAAGCCCAGAAAGGGCAGAAGAAGCCATCAAAATGTACCAGAAACCAACAAAATTTTCGACCTACATCCCGTTTCCCACAGTTAGCGCTGATCATCCCGAGTTTCAGTTTGACAAATACTGGCGAGGACCAGTTTGGATCGATCAGGTCTATTTTGGCATTGCCGGTATAAGAAATTATGGACACAAAGAAATGGCAGATGCGTACACCGATCAAATTTTCACCCGACTTGAGGGATTAGCAGGAGATACACCCATAGGTGAAAATTATGATCCAAGCACAGGAAAACGACTTAGAGCACCTAATTTTAGTTGGTCGGCTGCTCACTTACTGATGCTTTATTGGGAGTATGGGAAATAGCTGGACTGCTTTGAAGTCTATTTTTAATATTTAATAATAAATAATGCTTTATATTAATATTTGCTTGATGATGACAGAAAGCAACTTATACTGATTGTAATTATCTAATGGTTTAATCCACTATAAAATTCTATAATCTATATAGCCTATAAAGTACATGCTATACAATCAATTTAAATCAATAATTATGAAATCGCTATTAACAACGAGTTTGTTGCAAACAAACACCGATAAAAAATCAAATTGTACATATATGAAAATTACATCCAAGTTCCTCGTCTCCTTTTTTCTGTTTTCGTTTACAGTCATTTGCGGTTATGCTCAGCCAAGCAATAATGCACAGAATTTTAGTCGCAGCTTGCCTACCCAATCAGAAATGGATGAGGTTGCTAAATATCAAAGTAAGGGCTACAATGTATTATTCATTGCCATCGATGATTTGAACGATTGGGTAGGTTGCTTGGGTGGAAACCCACAAGTACTGACACCTAATATGGACAAATTTGCCAAGCAACAGGCTATGGTGATGAGCAAGGCCTATTGTCCATCTTCAGTTTGTTGCCCCTCCCGCTCAGCCATACTAACTGGAAAAATGGCAGCATCTACTGGCGTTTACGGCAATGGCCAAAATCTCAAAAATGCTCCAAAAGCCAAAGATGTGGTCACGCTACCGGAATATTTTGGTAAGCATGGTTACCACACCCTCTCGGCAGGCAAAGTTTTTCATAAACACCCTACTGCAAATGGTTTAGACGAAGGCCAATGGGCTTTTCAAGAATATGCAAGACCAGGTGGATCTGATGGAGGCAGGCTTTGGGAGCAAACTCCGCCAAAAGTTGACGGCATCAAAGGTGGCGGAACAGACTTCGCTTGGGGAGCGACTAAAAATCCTGTGGAAAAAACCAAAGATTATGTCGCCTGCAAATGGGCTGCCGACCAGTTGCAACGCGACTTTGACGGCAAACCTTTTTTTCTGGCACTTGGGATAGCCAAACCACACTTAGCATGGTTTGTACCACAGCAATTTTTTGACCTGTATCCTCTTGATAAAGTAAAGCCCGTTGCTATCGTTCGTGATGA
>CAMCTL010000144.1 GCA_945878515.1 Flavobacterium psychrophilum
TACGCCTTCGTTTGTTGCATTAGTAAGTTCTCTATTAAATGCTACAATCGCAGGTAAATTTCCAGTTGCAGCTCTAGCATTTTGTATAATTCTTCCAGTAACAATTCTAGTTCCAGTACTGTATAGTTTTGTAGTAATTTGATAATATACATTTCCAGCTCCTGGAACAGCAGTTAGAGGAACAGTAAAAGGATATGAACTAAACATTAAAACTAAATCTAAACCTGGTAGAGCGCCGTTTGCATCTACTTGAGTTCCTATATTTAATAGATTTACTCCAGCAGGCAATTCCCAAGCATAACCTTCTTCTCTTGCACCTGCAACAGGCGTAGCAGTCAATGTTAAAGGAGTTGTAGTTCCCATGTATTCAGCAAAACTTGTAAGTTTACGAGCCGATGAAACACCTGTAGTAGCATTAACTACTAAAGGTAGTGCAGCGTTTGTCATTGTAATAGCTGCAGGCGCAGCAGGTAAAACAGCAGTGATAGCCAATGTTTTAGCTTTTCCTTTACAACCTCCTTCGTTTACTGCTTGAACAGATACGTTACCAACTTTAAACACACCAGAAGGCACATTTGCATAATGTACTGAAATTGCATTTGTACCTTGACCAGACATAATAGTTGCTCCTAATGGCACAGTCCAGAAATAAGACGCTGCACCAACAACAGCTGGTACAGTATAGGTAAATTCAGTAAAAGTACCAATTTGTGGCCCTACAGCAGCAGTAGCAGCAGCACCACCAACAGTAAAAGTACTTGTAATAGTACCTAAAGCAGCAGAAGGAGAATCTGCAATAGTAACAAGAATAGCAGCTCTAGCACTTGCTGTACCAAATTCATCAACCTCAGCCACAAAATAAGACTTTGATCCAACAGTAGCAGTACTAGGTACTGGGGCAACAGTTGCGAAAGTAGTTGCAGTCAAAGTAGTGTACCATCTTAAAGAAACTCCAGTAGCAGTTAAATTAGCAGTAAGTGCAGGAGCAACTTCACCTTTACAGTAAGTACGATTAGTTACACCTGGAGCACCAGAAATAGCAATTAAATTATTGAAAGAAGCATCAGTAAAAGATGCGCCTGTTTTGGCATCAGCACTTGCTGGTCTTAAATCGCAATTTACAGTATCGTTATTATCAACAATCATCTTGTAGTTTTGACCGTTTGTTGTGTCATAAGGACGAGTCAACAAACCAGTGCTATTAGCATAAGTTTTATTATCAAATGCTGGAGTTGCAAACCAAGTAGCTAAATCAGTAGTTGATGGAACACTTGAAGATGTAATACCAGTGGTAGCTTGGAAAGTTAATGCAGAAGCAACTAAATTATTTTTGAATTTGAAACGATCTGCTGTAGCATTTGCTCCAGTAAGTAAGTCGTTAATAACTAAACCTTTAGCATGACCAACAAAAATTGAATTGAAAATTTTAGGTGCAGATGCTCTTCTTATACGCAAAGATTTATCATGAAATGAATTTAATGTACCACCGTTTGTCAAAACTTGACGCTCTACTGGACCAACACAAGTAATGTTAGAGAAGATTGGAGATGTAGTATCTCCCCAAGCTACTGTAGTTGCAGTACCAGCAGAATTATTATCAACCTCAAAAGCCTCAGAAGTAGAAATATCAGCGCCACTTGGATCTTTGATAGATAAACCATATTGAACTATTCCTTTGAATCCGTTATCAACATCAAAATCATCATCTAAACCATTAAATGCAACAAGATATTTACAGTTTACTGAACCACCAAACCACTCAAATGAATCATCGTTAGAATAAGAAACTTGAACATGTTCGATAGTTGTTCCTTTTCCAACAGCACCCATAGTTAAACCATTAAGCTCATTGTTTGGAGAAAACACGAAACCAGCATACTCAATTCTTACATATTTTAAAGAACCAGAATTGTCATCATCGTCTGGAGCTAAACCACCACCAAATTCAGTATTTACGTTTTGAGAAATACCTTCGATGTAGTTAACACCATTATTTACATTGTATCTAGCTTTACCTAAAACTACAATTCCACCCCAATCACCTCTAGTTCTACTACCAGCGGCATTTTTAGATGTAAAAACAATAGGCTCAGTAACAGTACCATTAGCAATTATTTTTGCTCCTCTCGTAATCACTAGGGCAGAAGCTAGAGCATTACTTCTGATTACAGTACCCGCCTGGATAGTTAAAGTAGCGTTACTTCTTACTGTAATAAGACGTGTCAATTCATACACTTTGTCTTTTGTCCAAGTTACATTAGATGTAATATCCGCAGTAACTGGTGTTGTAACAGTGCCGTAAACAGCATTGTTAGGATCGAAATTTGTCCAACCTTGCGTCCACATAGCAGTTGGAGCCGGAGCAAAAGCACCTCTAAAGGCAGTTTGCTGAATTTGAGCCATTGCAAAGTTGCAAACTAATGCAAACGCTGCAATCAAAGAAATTTTTTTCATTTTGTTTATTTTTTTTTGTTAAACATGGCAAAAGTACAGCCAACAGTTAAAACTAATGCAAACTTAAAATTAAATAAATTAAACGTTTGAGTAAATAAATTGTTATTAAGGTTAATAAATTGTAAATAGCGTATTTTTAGTCTTTTATTTTGTCAATAATGCAATATTTATTTTGTATCCAAAATCTAAGTTTTGGCATTAATTGAAAGTTAAGAGCCGTTCAGAAAAGATACTCCTGTATATGCAATTCTTAAATTTTATAAAAAACGATAATTAAAGAAATTATGATAAGGAAAAATACAACCCACTAACTACAATGGTCAAAATTTGGATTGCGATAAATATGTTTATTAAAGACAATATCTTGTTTGAATGTAAAATACGCTTACAATATTGTTGTCAACCTAGATTTAATTTTGTATTCAAGTGTTCTTGGTGGAATAATTAAGCAAAATAGTATGTCATATCTTGTGTCAAATTCGCTAGTGATCTGTATATCAAGTCTTAACCTTAGCTAGATGTAAAATAACCGTTTACTTCGTCACCACTTTTATTGGCTAAAACTATTTGTTCTAAAATAAATTGAATGTTGTTTTCATGTATATCAGAATTATCTAACTGTTCATCATTTTGCGTGTTGAAGGAGGCCAAAGGTTCGTTGATGTAAATCTTTTTGACACGCTCATACATAATGTATTTTCTAACTATTAGATGAATTAATTCGTGATAAATTTCTGAAACCAAATGATTTTTCTTCACCCTTAGTTTATCATATTCTACTAATTTAGCATTCAAATAGGGGACAAATAAATTGTGTTTCACTATTTCTCTTCTACAATTTTGTAAACCAATAAAATCAAAATCAACTTTAATCAAATTCTCGTCTGCGGGAAGACTATATTTTGAAATATTTTTTAAAAAAGGCAATGTTTTTATTGGGTAACCCAATCCGAGTGAAGGTTCAATAAATATGCGATTTAATATAGCATCGGCTCTTTCGACTGCTTTTAGATCTTTTTCAGAAAATGTCAATGGAATAAAATAGTTATAACAAAAAAAAGTCCCTACTTGAGACTCTTTTGCTATTTCTTTTATCTTTTTGTAGCCCAAGGATTGGCAAAGTAGCGCATGATGCAATGCTGACAAAAAATTATTGACACTATTTTTTCTTCTAGGATTTACTTCCAGAAACTGCGTAGCTTTTGTGAAAACAGATGGCTCATTATAAATAATCCAATGATCTACTTTACTTGTGAAAGCGTTTACACAAATACCGACGTAGTTTTCAAACCAATCCAGCATTTCACGATTAGACCAACCACCTTTTTTCTCTAAAATTGTTGGTAAGTGTGAATCAAAAATAGAAACAAAAGGTACAACTTTATTTTCGATACAAATATCAATCACCTCATTGTAAAATGCAATGGCATCGTTGTTGCTTTCGCCAGTTCCGTCAGGCAATATTAGCGACCAAGATAGGGAAAACTTAAAATTTTGAATTCCATATCGTTTTAATATAGCAATATCTTGTTTGTAACGTAATAAATCTGATTTATAAATTGAATCATCATTATTACAGGTTTCATTAATAGTATAGTAGCGTGAATCTGAATTATTTTTTATATTGTAATCAGCAGAAGATATGCTTACGAAAAAATCAGTTTCAAAATTAATTGCTTTAAATTCAACTAAATTCTCGTGTAATTCCTCGAGGCTCATTAACGTTAATTAGAAATTATATGTCGCAGTTAAAGAGAATGATCTTCCAAATTTAGTTAACCAAATAATATCATCGTCTGCTTTATTATAGCCATCTTCATAATGGAAATCTCCTGTAAAAACATGATTAGCCAATGTCTCAAAACTACCATATTCCACACTATTCCTGTAGTTATTTTGATAAAAAATTAAATCTTGTGCCAATAAATTTTGGATGTTCAACTTGACCTCTAACTTATTTTTAAGTAAAGATTTAGCTACTTGCATATCTAAAAATGTCCTACCTTTTTCCCAAATTGCATTTTTAACCTCACTTGCAGCAAAAGCAATTCTATTACCTGCTCTATTAACATTTGCTGAAATTACCATACCGTTATCTTTATTCATATATTGCAATCCGCCGTTAAAAACATAAGGAGACTGACCCTGTAAGGTTCTAACAGGTTCCAAGCTTGGAGTGCCTTTGATACCAGAAACATCCGACTCTGATTTGATAATCGCTATATTAGAAAACAAGGTCAAATCCTCAAAAAATGTAGTGTTTTCATTTGTAAAAATAGAGCTTAACAATACTCTAAAATCTAATTCTATACCACTAACTTTTGCTTTATTTGCATTGATATAGCTTATGGTCTTATTTAACGGTTGTTGAATAATCTCGATTGGCTTATCGAAGTTTTTGTTAAAATATGAAGCAGTAAATACTTGCCCTTTTGATGGAAAAAATTCATATCTTAAATCAAAATTTAGTATTGATGATCTTTCAAGAAGAGGATTACCTTGCGTAAAAAATTGATTTGTAAAATCATAAAAACCAAACGGGGCTAATTCTCTATATTCTGGTCTGTTTAAAGTCCTAGAATAACTCAAGCGTAGATTCTGTTTGCTAGTAACCGCAAAAATGAAATTCGCAGAGGGCAAAAAATCAATTTTGTTCGTATTGATATCTACAGCACCATTTGGAAATTCTTCTGAAATATTAATTTTTGAATTTAGAGTTTGATTAAAGTCCTCAACTCGTACACCCCAAATTAGCCTAAATTTTTTGAAACGATTATCTAACATTATGTATGACGCGACAAGGTTAGAACTAGCTGAATACCTGTCAGAAACAGAAGTAGCATCATATAAAGTAAAACCATCTTTACCCGAACTAAGTGTTCCCATATTTTCTCTTGAGAAAATTACGTCATTAGGCAAATACTCTAAACTGCTATCATAATTACCATTGGATTGATATTGATTGTACTGTAATTGCCTAGCGAAGAAATCCCTTTTTCTGTTTTGCATGGTACTTCCAATCTTAATCTCATTCAATAAATCATCTCCAATTTCGAATTTATGCGATAAATCAACCTTACTGCCAGTAAGAGATTCTTTGTTTTCAGAATAAAAAATTCCTCCCCCAAAATCAGCGCCTCCATTGTTACTTGTAATAACAGCACGAGGACTTGACAATGTTGCATCGCTACTAGAAGGGTCTGCAATTAAATAAATATTTCGTCTCAAATTGGGAATAGACCTTTGAATATTACTAAAGAAACCACCCCAATTTACTTTAATCTTTTGTTGGGGGAAATAATGTTCTCCATTCAATTGCCCGGAATAGATAATATTACTAGTAAACCATCTAACAGTAGAATTAAGAATTCTTGGATCGTCAACATCTTTTTTTCCTGATCGATCAACTACCAAATCATTTGAGTTAATGCTTAATATATTTTTGAAAGAAAAACTATGATTTTGATTTAATTTGAAACTGAAATTTGCTAAAGAACCTGTAAGGACTTGTTGGCTATAACTATTATCACTAAATTTTTCAACAAGAACAGACGCCACAGTTGGGTCACCATTGTTCCATTCATTTCTTGTTATTTGGTTAAAGTTATTGGTTAAACTATGAGATAGCGAAAAAACAATTCCAAAAACTTTTTCTCCAAAATCGAAATGATGTCCGATTGAATACTGAAATGAAGAATTTGGACTAAATTTTTTGTCTTGAATGCTCAAGTCTGTATCAAAGGTCTTCGCTACCTCAGCAGCAGCAGGAGTACTGTTTAACTTCGGAACACCGTTAACACCCAAAAAAGCATCGGTACTTGGGATTGTAGAAGGTAATGCTCTAGCTCCGTCATCAAAGCCTAACCAATCGGTACTGCTGCCTTTATAATCTTTTTGGTCTTTAAAAGTTGTAATTGTATTGTATCCTGCACCATAAGAGAAAGATTGGAAATTTTTATCTGGAACTGCTTTGGTATTGATTGATATAACACCACCAGCAAAATCTCCCGGCATATCTGGTGAGGCGGTTTTAGTAATCACAAGATTATCAAGCATATTTGATGGAAATATATCGAAGGAAAATGCTTTTCTATCAGATTCAGAACTTGGCAATGGTGCACCATTAAGTGAAGCAAAATTATAACGGTCATTCAAACCTCTAATAACAACAAATTTATTATCTTGAATACTTACCCCGCTTACCCTTTTCAAAACATCCGATGTAGTTTTATCTGGTGTCCGCTTCATTGTTTCAGCTGAAATTCCGTCCGAAACAGTAATGCTGTTTTTTTGAGCAATCAAAAGTGATTTGATAGATTCGGTTTTAGCTTTTGTTTTCGTGATAACGACCTCTTTAAGTTCATTTTTTACTTCTACAAGATTAGTATTCAAATAAGTAATTTCATTATTTTTTACTATTACTTCGGAAATTTGTTTGGATTGATACCCAAAGAATGAAAATTCTACTTCATGGTAACCCGCTACCACATTTCTAAAAACAAATTTGCCATCAGAATCTGTAGTGGTACTCAATTTTAATGACCTTATTAAAACATTTGTTCCTGGCATGGCATTTCCATTAGCTTCATCAACGACTGAACCGCTTATAGAACCGTTTTGACCGAAAAATGTAGTAGAAATCAATAATAGAAAAAAAGCGAAAAAAGGTTTCATATGAATTAATTTAAAATAAAAGTGCAAATTAAACATAAATAATGCTAGCCAAAGTTAACTTAAAATTAAGATTTTATATTTAATGATTTAATGGAGATTTTGCTACTTAAATATATATTTAATTTATTAAAAGACAGTATTTTATGATTATTTTTGAACTAGGGTTGTTTTGCATAAAGGTTTACATATTTAGTTGTAATTGGGTTTTTTATTTTCAGAATGTTTAGAAATAGTTATATATATACTTTAATTTGTAATATTTAAAGAGAATTTAAATATATTTGCGAAATAGTTTCACTTTATATTGTTTTTATGAAAAGTAACAAATTTATTATTCTGGTCGTATTTGTGTGTAGTATTGCTTTTTCTCAAGAAAAAAATAGTAGTTCTGCTCTATCTCGTTTATCTTTAGTAGTGCTTAAAGATTCTTCTTTTGCACATACAAATAATGAAAAATGGTCTCTAGAAATTGGAACGGGGATTAGCGTCGGAACAAGACCGTATACAGATGGATATGGTTTGCATAAAAATAATAAATTATTTGATGCATTTAACTTCAATTGTTTTACAATAGGTGGTACATATAATTATTCAAGGTTCACAAGTTTTAAAGCGGATTTTTCTTTCGATCAATTTACTAATGGAACAGGAGCTAATAGCAAGCCTTTTGAAACAGTTCAATACAGAACAGCTTTGCAAGGGCAAATTAATATGTCGAGATTAGCAAATCTTGAAAAAGAAGATTCGAAGTTTAATCTTTTAATTCATGGCGGAATTCAATTTGCACGATTAGTGCCAATTCCAGCTGCCTATAACAAAACGATGGCCTTAAGTAAAGGCGATAATATAGCTGGTGTTGTTATCGGGATTACTCCAACTTTGCGAATCATACAAAATTTAAAATTATTTGTTGATTTAAGTTCTGTTAATAATTATGGACAGAATTTAACTTGGAATGGTCTTGGTTCAAAGGTTAGCAATAACTCTTTGGGTCACATGTATTACGTCACTTGTGGATTGTCTTTTGGTCTTGATAATAGATAGATTAAATTTCTTATTTTTTCTTTTTTTTAAAATATAATATAGGTTTTTCTTTAGTGATTAGTTACACGAAACAAGACTAGTTCTACATTATTGATTAAAAATAATTAAGGAATCTGTTGTCAAAGGTATTTTATATTAAAATAAAATATTGAATTAATTCCTTCTTTTCCCCAAATGTATTTTGATAGGTTAAAGTTAGCGAAATTCAAAATCATTTAATAGCAAGTTAGACATTAAATGATACCAAGTTCCATAATGCTTGTTAATCCGAAGACCAGCTAAATTATAATTATTTAGTTTGAAAAAGTATTAAGGCAGTCTCAAAATTGTAACTGTCACTTTTGTGAACAATGATTCATTAGACATTTTCTTATTTGTCGCGCTCTCCTTAGCACTGGATTGAGATAGAAAAAAAAACTTCAGACTACAACTTTCACGCTATCAGCATCTTAAAAAAAACTTCAAAAAAACTTCCAAAAAAGGCTTGTTTAACTCAATAAATGGAGTACTTTTGCACCCGCATTGAAGCACAAGTTCATTTAAAGTACTGAAAAAATAATCAAAAAAGTTGTGTAGATTTTTAAGATTTTAAATCTTAGATGTCCTGAAAAAAACAATTTTGATGGTTTAAATTTTAATTTAAAAATAAATTATTTTTTTCTTGCCAGAATAAAAAGAAGTTGTACTTTTGCACCCGCTAACCGAGAGGATGGCAAAAAAACATAAAACGAAAGTTCTTAGACATATTGAATTGAC
>CAMCTL010000145.1 GCA_945878515.1 Flavobacterium psychrophilum
TTAATTAGTTTTTGGGGGAGAGAAGCATAGAATGACACACCAAAAGGTTGAAAAGAATTGACAATGGAAGAACTTTATAAATACTTAAATAATTTTACTACAATTTCAGACAAAAGTTGGACAATGCTGAAAGATATTTTTATTCGGAAAGAGCTGCAAAAGCTGGACTATTTTTGTAATACTGACATAGTAGCCACAAAAATTGCATTCTTACAACAAGGGGTTGTTCGTTCATTTTATACCAATAACGAAGGACAGGAATTAAATAAAAACTTCTTTGTAAGTCCTGCTTTTATAGGAGCATACTCTTCCCTAATCACTCAGACACCAAATAAATTGGCTCAACAAGCCTTGACAACTTGCATAATTTGGGAAACAGATTATGCCAATATCAAACAACTCTATGACATTTGCCCTGACCTTGAAAGATTGGGAAGGCTCCTGGCAGAATATTATTTTGTAGAAAAAGAAATACGAGAGGTTCATCTATTAAATCTAGAAGCAAAAGAGTATTACAAAATATTTCAACATCAATATCCAACACTCGAGCAACAAATTCCGCAATATCATATTGCTTCGTTTTTGGGCATCACACCTACACAATTATCACGCATTAGAGCTGAAAAAACTTGATTTCATTTCTTTACCTATGTAAACAGATTTAAAAAGAATTGCTCATTTCTTTGCAAAACATTTTAAAACAAAGATAATGAGCAAAATTAAAGTAATTTTTTCAGTAATAAGTATTGCAATTCTAATACTTATAATTCAGTCCTGCGCTATCAAACCATTAGCCTGGACACCTCAAACAAAACCACTATTTGAAGGCGTAACAAAACTCAACGATGAATTAGCAACCGTTGAGAAAATCGATTTAGGAGGTTGGGTTGGTGCTGAGGACATAGTTTTTGACCGTATTGGCAACCTTTATTGTGGAGTGCATAAAGCGCAAAATGATTTTTCTGACGGGAAAATTTTAAAAATTAACCCAGACGGAAAAATTGAAATTTTTTATGATGCCGGTTCCTGGGTATCGGGTTTGCATTTTGACAAACTAGGAAATTTGATAGCGTTAAGCCATAAAGAAGGGCTTATTAGTATTAGTGCGGAAAAGAAAGTCACCATACTGTCTAGTAAAGATGAAAAAGGAAGGGGCTTCTTAATTCCAAACGGTTTGGAAATGGACAGCAAACAAAATATCTATTTCACCAATACTTCTTCCGCAAGCCCTTATACCATAAAATACGGCAGAAAATTAATTTTAGAAATGAAACCAAACGGAGGATTATACCAATACAACCCATCTACAAAAGAAGTCGTAACACTAATTGACGGCACTTATTTTGGAAATGGCGTGGCAGTTTCAAAAGACGAAAGTTTTTTATTGATGGTAGAAACTACCAAATACAGAATATTAAAGTATTGGCTTAAAGGAGTAAATACAGGTAATACAGAAATTTTCATTGACAATTTACATGGATTTCCAAATGGAATTTCTATTCGTGAAGATGGTACCTTTTGGCTTGGCTTTACAACCAAAAGAAATGATGCACTTGATAAAATACACCCTAAACCAAGTATGAAAAAATTAGTGTATGGCTTACCAAAATGGCTACAACCTAAAGAAGACAAATTCGGAATGGTTATGCACCTTTCTGAAACTGGAACTATTCTGAATGCCTTCTTCGATTCAACAGGAATTGCAATGCCTGAAGCTGGTTCAGTGAAAGAGCAAAACGGTTTTTTGTATATGGGTGGAGATAATTTACCATACATTGGAAAATACAGACTGAAATAATAAAATTCTGATCATTAATTTGCTAGAGAAACAACCAACCAATATTCGCGGTTTTGCGTCAGGTGCGAAATGACAGATCGCTTGAAGCTTTCAACATATATTTGCGCTCGGTTATTCTTGTACAATGAAATGCTAAAACCCGGTTCTTGAAATTTGCCGCGGATATTTCAAACTTTTACTTCACTTTCTAAAGAAGGAAATTTTTTGGAAAATCGTTTGTAATGAACATCAAAAATGGGCAAGGTTACAATCATATTTTTCATTTAATAAATCATCTAAAGTCTTACGCTTTGAATTATTTTGCTTTGATTCCTTTAATTGTTTAAAAGCTAAATCTAAATCTTGTAAGACTTTTGGGGTTTGAATTTTCTTTGGTAAAGACCTTTTTTTCAAGTTAAGTACTTCGTCAGGGACAACTTCAACAGACGAAAATGTCTTTAGCATTTCAAGAACTATTTTTGCTTGTTTCGAATTTTCTTTTAATTTAATGGTTACCATAAACTTTTTATTTACCCGTTGGGTGTAATTAAATTATTTGTGTTTTAATATTATTTATTGGTCTGTCAAAGATAAATTTATTGACATATTGAACTAAAGTTAAAGCTGTTATTTTGGCTAAAATTCTTGTTTTAAATCCTTGAAAAGATTTAGCATAATTTCGTCTAATCATAAATTGGTCACATAATTGAGAGAACAATGTTTCTATTCTTTTCCTTGATTTTCTAAAGATATAAGGCTGTGGCTTATAGTCTTTTTGATTTATTCTTTTTGGTGTTTCTAATTTTACATTTACCGTTTGAAATAAATCTAATTGTATACTTTCTGACAAATAACCTCTATCTCCAAGTAGCACACAATCAGACATTTGGTGTTTAATATTTTTTAAAAAGTTTATGTCGTGAACCTCTGCTTTAGTGATATCTAAAGAATGGAAAACTCCAGTTATTGAGCAAACTCCGTGAAGCTTATACCCATAAAACCAACTGTTTTGTGAAGCACAAAAACCTTTGGAAGGAGCGGTTTCAAATTCATTTTTACAGATTTTAATTCTGTTGTGTCGTGAGAATTTGCAAATTTCTAAAGGCATACTATCCACTATAAAATAATCTTCAAAATCAAGAAAATGAGAGGCTAATTTTGTCCTAACTTCTTCTGAAAACAAGAACAATCTTCTCCTTCTTTTATTAAACTGACTGCGTTCAATTAGATTAGGAATTTCATCGGGTAGTATCTGTTTAAAAAGAGAATTTTCGCTATCAATAGACATAAATTCAGCCGTCAAACTCAATGCAACTACTTCTAAATCAGACATTTTTCGCTTTCTTCCTACATCTGATTTGAATTCTAATTCACAATTCAAAGAACTTATAACTTCTAAAACTCTTAAATAATTTTTTACTATATTTGACATAAATATTGGTTTGTTTTGCGACTTCAAGATACTGAATTTCAGTATCTTGACCAATATTTATCCGATTTATTTTACTTTAAATAATTACACCCAACGGGTATATATATATATATTCTCTTGGAGGATAGCGTAATTGTGTTCCGGCCCACAAAGTTGAGCAGGCAATACTAAGCCAAAAAAGATAAACTCCGCGAAATCTTCCGATTTTGAGGTTGTGACTTTCGGATTTCAACCGATTTTGCTTTTAGGCATTTAATTTCTATGCCAGTCACAGACTGATGAACACATCCACAAAGTCGGAGGCTTCGCCAGCTAAGGCGATTTAAATATTTTTCGAGAGTACACAAACTATAAAAGATGAACTCTAAGTTTTTTGTTAAAGAGAGTGATGTATGTTTAAAAAAAGTTGACATTTAAATTAGCATTCTGAAAATAAAAAAAGTCTCCGATTACATTTTAATCGGAGACTTTTACATTTATGAAACTTAGATATATTATTTCAAGTTCACATTATTTCTGTAGCCACTTTTATCTGTAAACCAATCAGATTTATTTGTGCCACCAGATGTAGCCCAAGCAGCAAAGTGGTTGTAAGCATTTGTAATAAGTACTTTTTCTTTTGGAGCTCTATAAGGACCAGATATATTGATAGCCCAAGGTAATCCTGTTGGCGTTTTAAAATCACCATCACTGTCTTTTACCGTTACTCCAGTAGGTATCGTGGTATTTTTTGGGTAATTTGTTGTTGGTTTTAGCGGTAAATGAATTTCTTTCGTTCTGTTTTTATTTATGATTAAAAACGGATTAAAAGGAGCCGTGCCCAAAGCAGTAGTTGTAATAGGTGTTTTAAATTTAATTGATATTTTTTTACTTAAACCTACATTTATGTGTGCGTTGTCAAAGAATACAATTACTGCATTTGTTTGCGATGCTTCTGTTCCGTTTGCATTGTTTTGGATAAATCCTTCTGTTAAATTTTGCCCGGTTACAGTTTCAATTGCAGATGGTGAGACACCTTGTAATTCTATTCCAAATCCATTTTTATAACTTGCACCTATAGATTCAAGGGTATAATTATAGTCTAAGCGAGTTACTTTATTTTGTGCATTTAAAATAGTTTGTATGTTGTAGCTAATCACTAAATCATTAAAATCATAATCACCACTATAAGGCCATAAATCTTCAAAAGCTAAGGTTGCATTTGTTAATTCTGTTGGATAATACATTTTATTTTCAATTTTTGAACAATCACCAGAAACAGTTTCTGTAATTGCAATATTATCTATAAAATTTCCATAACTACCGCTATCTAATGATTCAAAAATAAAATAAGTATCTTGTTGATTAGCAGGTACCGTATAAGTTCCTGAATATTTTACCCAAGCAGTACTACCTGTTCTCATGGTAGCTTCAACAGTTGCGGTAGTAAGATTTTCTCCAATTCTTACTACAGCATTATTTACTCCAATTCTTCCACGATGCCATACAGACCAGCTAATTTTGGCTCCAGGACTGGTACAAATACGTTGATACAATGCCGAACTTATGTTTGCGTTTAATTCCGCAAAGTAACTTCCGTTTTGTGCGGGTACATCAAGAAATCCAGATTTCCATATCTCAATTGCGTTGTCTCTCGCTGTTGTAGACCAACCTTCAACATTTTTTTCATCTGTTATAATAAAAGAACTAGGAAGTGTTGGGCCATTTTCAAAATCATTGTTTAAAAAGAAGTTGTCTTTACATGTTGCGCAAGGATCGCTGTTTGTTTTAGAGGTATTCGTAGTTTTGCTTGAGGTTTTAAATATAGATTTAGAACTAATTTGATTGTTTATAATCGGTATAATTTTGGAAGTATACTCAAGACCATCTTTTCTTAATACATACACTTTTGTATAAATGCTAGATAAACTAAATGATTGATTAATTTCACCGTTGGATGGCTTGCCAGAGTATAACAAGTTGTTGAGTGCTTCTGTAATATTATCTGCTTCTGAACTATTATTTTCTGCGTATGCAAAAACTTCATATTTTACAAAAGGAGTAGCATCCGAAATTGATAACGTTACCGCTCTTTCTGTTTCAAAATTAAAGTTATCAGGAATTGATAATTTTTCAATAGAAGTCACTGTATTGTTCTCCGATTGTAAATTTTCGAGGTCTGCATCTGGCGCACAAGAGCTAACAATTGTCAAGAAAGCTAATAGAAGATAAAGATTAAATGTTTTCATAATTAAATATTTTTTTAAGGTAGTTGTTTTGGATTATTCAACTAAATTCAATAGATGTGCCAATTATTTAAAACGCTGTTTTTTAACTAATTAGCTTTTAGCCCATGTTGTTTTATTCCATTTTTTGGAATATTTTTCTGAATTCAAAAAAAAACAATTTAATTTCCCTTTAATTTGTATAAGAATAAATCAGAAAAGCAAATAATATATGATTCCAAATCATTTCTGTTCGATAACAAATATGTTTGATGTTATCAAGTTTTTTTTATTCAAAAATTAAAATTACAATATTAAATTAACACTTTGATATTGTTTTCTATTATTTTTATTTGTGACTTTTTTTTCTTTGTGAAACTTTGTAAAGACTAACCAAAATGTCATTCGAATTTTTACAAAGAATCTCAAAGGACAAGTTGTTAAATTTTAATGGACAACAGAGATTCCAAATAGAACTTAATTTCAAAATAAAATCCTAACAGGTTTTTATGTCTGTTAGGATTTTAATAATTTCAATGATTTTTATTTTTTAAATAATTTAGAGGTGTCCCGGTATCCTGGTTTGTCCATGTACCAATCCGCATTGGTTGAACCTTTACTTTCAGCCCATTTGTTAAACAGTAAGAAAGCTTTTGTAATATCTTGTTTTTCTGCAGGGTAAGCAAATTGTACTGGAATATTAATTGCCCAAGGTAAATTATTATCAGACATATAATATTTTTGAGCACCCAAATTACTATCGTCATCTCCAGTGCCAAACTTAGATTTATCAGCCAAATCAGTTGGAGCATTTGCTGGCAAGTGTATTTCTTTTCCACGAATACCACTTGCTACAATAAAAGGATTGTAAGGTGCTGTTCCAAAACCGCTTAGTGCAATTGGCGATATAAACTCAATTTTCACGTTCATTGTTTTAGGAGCGCTGTATGCACCACCTATATACGTATTTGTAATAGCGGCATTAGCATTAAGTACTTTATATGGATCATCAAAAATAGGAATAACTGCTTTGGATTGTTTTTGTTCTGTTCCATTTGAATTTAAAACAAATACACCATTATTTAAACTTTGTCCTGTAACTGCTTTTACATTACCTGGAGTGGTGTTAAATTGTAATGAAAACGCATTTTTTAATGTAGCACCGATCGCTCTAAGTGTTAACGCAGCATTAACTTCTACTACTTTATTATCGCCATTTGTTATTTGATTAAAATTATAATCCACTACTAAATCATTGAAATCATAATCGCCTTTGGATGGCCATAAATCTTCAAAAGCAAGCGTTCCAGTAGCATTTTTTGATGGATAATAATTGTTAAATGCTTTTGTCCGGTCATTTGGATACTCATCACGTGAATCAGTTACACCATCTCCGTCAGTATCAGTTGGTGTATCTATTGGTTTTATTTTATCCGTTTTTACAGCTTTGAATGGCGTTACAGTAGAGTAAAAAATGCCGTCATTAAAATCTTCATCTGAAAAATTTTCACGATTAATATCTTCAAAACCAAGTAATAATAGTTGACGTTTAGTGTCTTTAAGAACTACATTGTGCTTTCTTTTACTAGCATCTTTTTCAGGATTAAAACGAGCATCTGAATAATATGTTCCAAGACCTGGGCCAATTGAATTTGTAGAATCTTTAAAGCTGTCAGCGATAAAAAACCAGGCTACAGTAGTTCCTGCAGGAAAAACTTTGGTGTATTTATTTGTTGCAGGGTCTAAATATAGCAATTGTACTTTATTGCCTGAAGTTAACAAACCACCAGATCCAACATAAGAAACATTTGGAAAAATAATAGTTTGATCTTTAATATCAGTTTTACTAGCAGGTGCATTATCATTTTTATGCGTGTAATATCCTAAAGCATTTCTGTATCCAGCACCTTCGTGAACAAATGTAATCCAAACTTCCGCATCTTCGATAAGTTCAATATTTCCATTATCTGTAGAGCTTAAATATTCAGGATGTGATTCTGTAAGTTTCATTCTTTCAGGTAAGGATGCATTTACATCTGCTAAAAAATCATTAGATATCTTGTCATCTGGCTGCGTTGCATATAGTGGCTTTCCGAAAGGATTCCAAGAACCTAATACATAATAGTTGCTTACTTTTACAGGATCAGGCAATGGTGCTCCCGTTTTTGAAGCAGCGCGAGACTTACTAGAACTTGGGGATGACCCGCCAACTACAATATTAACATTATTAGAACTTATTTTCACTTGTTTCAATGAAGGTAAACCAACGTGATTTACTAAAACGCTCAAACTATCAACAAAGGTTTGAGGTGCAATTTCGCAATCTAATGTGCCAGCATTTGAACTAATTCCTTTAAATGCTAAAAAATCACTGCTGTTTGCTTTAAGTAAACCTTGAGGTGTTAATGGGTTTTGTGTGTAAATTTCAACGGATACTCCGCCAATAGGTTTGTTTTCTGTATTTAAGGTCGAAACAGAAACCTTAATTTGTTTCGTAGTTTTAAAATCGAAATTTTCGAATTTTACATCGGTGTTTGTTGGAGTATCACTAACACAAGAGTGCAAAAAGACACTCAAAATAGAGAATAAAACTAAGGTAATTTTGTGGCTTATTTTTTTCATAATAGTACTAATTAAAATTTAATGATGGATTTTAGGGTGTTTATGTTCATTGCAATATAATTCAATGAGTGTGCCATTAAGTTAAATTATTGATAATAAAGGCATTGTGTTTTTTCGTAAAGTGAAAAAACTCCATTTTTTGGAATATTTTCTAAATTTGGAAAAAATATCCTTTATAGCTTTCCTTTTAGTGGCAAACATTATTATGTTTTAATCCACTCTTTTGGCGCCGCTTGTCACGCTGTAAAATCTCTCTGCTTTGATGTGTTATGACAAATATAGCCTTATATTTTGGACTATTTTATATGCCTTTTGGTAAATTTGTTTAGGATTGATTCAGAAAGAATAAAAAATATCGAGTTCTAAATAGAAGTTGTTTTAAAAAGTAAATCCTAACAGGTTTTTGAAGTCTGCTAGGATTTTTTGGTTTTTTATCTATGTTTTTTATTTTTTAAATAATTTAGCGGTGTCTCGGTATCCTGGTTTATCCATATACCAATCTGCATTGCTAGAACCTTTGCTTTCAGCCCATTTATTAAACAATAAAAAAGCTTTTGTAATGTCTTGTTGTTCTGCAGGGTAAGCAAATTGTACAGGAATATTAATTGCCCACGGTAAATTATTGTCAGACATATAATATTTTTGAGCACCCAAATTACTGTCGTCATCTCCGGTACCAAACTTAGATTTATCAGCCAAATCAGTTGGTGCACTGGCAGGTAGATGTATTTCTTTTCCACGAATACCACTTACTACAATAAACGGATTGTACGGTGCAGTTCCAAAATCGCTTAATGACACGGGCGTTATAAATTCAATTTTCAAATTCATTGTTTTAGGAGCACTGTAAGCACCACCTATATATGTATTTG